>CAYSDE010000067.1:0-9429 GCA_964429685.1 uncultured Pseudobdellovibrionaceae bacterium | reverse complement strand
CACAGATATGATCGCAGGCCATGGTTTCGACCTTGGCCTGCAGCCGTAGCGGCGCGCCCTTTTCGGTCAGCGTGACATGGATGGGCAGCAGATGAGGGGTATTATAGCCAAATGTTTCCAGCCCCGAGAAGTTGAAGCGGTGCGGCGCTGGCCAGCGGATTTCCGCCTTGCCGAGATTCTGCGAGTCCGTCCAGTCGATGCTGGCGGGCAGCCCTGCCGCGCCGGGCGAGCGCCAATAGGTTTTCCAGCCCGGTTGTGGGGCCACATCAAGGCCAATATCCAGCGAGTCGACCTCCGGCCCGATAGCCGTTACCGGCGAAATCAGGCGAACGGACAGTTCCGGCGCGGCATCCCAGACGCTGCTGCCAGCCGGGGCCGCCTCCTGCCCGAAGGCCAGCGAAGGGAGCAGAAAAGCGAGGAGGGTGAGAAGAAGCTTGTTCATATTTATATCCGGGTTACACTATAGCACTCACTGAGGCGATGGAAATGATTGTTTCACCTGTACTCCCGGTAACCCTGTCCGGTGGAAGGATTCGATGACGCAAGCTCCCTATCTGGCGGGGCACTTTCTGATCGCCATGCCGAACATGCCCGATCCGCGTTTCAGCCGGGCAATCATTTATCTTTGCGCTCATAATGCCGATGGTGCGATGGGGTTGGTCATCAACCGCCTGTTCGAACCGCTGGGCTTTAATGAACTGCTCGGGCAACTGAATATCGAGGCTGATGCCAGCACCCGCCCGGTGCAGGTTCATTTCGGCGGACCGGTTGAATCCGGACGCGGCTTTGTCCTCCATTCCGATGACTACAACAGCGAAGGCACCATGCCGGTCATGGGCGGCGTTTCCCTGACCGCTACGGTGGATATTCTGAAGGCGCTGGCGGAAGGTAAGGGGCCGAAGCGCTGCTTTCTTGCTCTTGGTTATGCCGGATGGGCGCCGGGGCAACTCGATGCTGAATTGCAAGCGAATGGCTGGCTTCACGCCAAAGCCGAGGCCGATTTCCTTTTCGATCCCGAGATTGAAGGAAAGTGGGAGCGTCTGCTCGCCAAAATCGGCATCAACCCCGCCATGCTGTCAACCGAAGCGGGACATGCGTGAGGGTGAAACCGCCCAAAGCAATCAATGCCGATCCTCTATCATCTTCGGTGTAAACTCGGAGATCCCCTCCCCCGCTTGCGGGGGAGGGCTAGGGTGGGGGAGGAGTGCCGGGCAAAGAACCTCTATCTCCTACTGAACGCACCACTCTCCCCCCATCCCGACCTTCCCCCGCAAGCGGGGGAAGGGGAATAGAAGACGGCATACCGTGCTGACTTTCCTGCTGGACTCTCAGGCGCGTTGCAGCAGCCGCCACTCATCGCTCAACATCCCGAACAGCACATGGTCTTCCCACTTGCCGTTGATGCGCAGATAATCACGGGCGTAACCTTCTTCGCGGAACTGCAGTTTCCTGAGCAGACTGCGGCTGGCCATGTTGCCGGGGACGCAGCCCGCTTCAATCCGGTGCAGGGTCAGTGTATCAAAAGCATAGCTGAGCAAGAGGGCGGCGGCTTCACTGGTGTAGCCTTTGCGAGCGTGGGGCTGGCCGATCCAGTAGCCCATGGTGGCAGTTCGGCTGACGCCGCGCCGCACATTGCTGAGGCTGATTCCACCCAGCAGGGCATGATCGGCAGCACTGAAGATCAGCAGGCTGTAGCCAAGATCATGATGCCATTCCTCATACTGGCGGCGCAGGCGACGCTGCCACGCGCTTCTGGTCAGGCTGTCAACCGGCCAGCTTGGCTCCCACGGCACCAGAAAATCACGGCTGGCTTCGCGTAGCGCCGCCCATTGGGCCCAGTCATCCATTTCCGGCGGGCGCAACCAGACCCTTCGCCCGGAAAGCTGCAGATGGGGCACTTCAGGCATGGCGGTCAGGCTGTTGATCATGCCACCAGCCTGCCGGTGGTGGTGCTGTAGGACTCCAGGGCTTCAAGCGGACCAACTGCCGCCCGCGCCAGCGGCCCACGCTGCAACTTCGCACCAAAGGTCTTGATGTCGGCAACCGTCACCTTGTTCATCAGGGCGAGACTGTCTTCAACCGTAACCAGCTTGCCGAGAATGAGCAACTGTCCGGCCATGCGTTCGGCCCGCGCCATCGGGCTTTCAATATCCATCAGCAGACCGGCCCGAACCAGAGCCTTGGCGCGGGCCAGTTCGGCGTCGTCTATGTCGGCAATCAGCTGTTTGAGTTGCTCAAGCGCGGCGGGGATTGCTTCACCGGCGCGTTCGGGATCACAGGCGGCATAGATCATGACCAGACCGCTATCGGTAAACACCGTCGGCCCGGCGCTGATGCTGTAGGCCAGACCTTTTTCCTCCCGCAGCTCATGATAGAGACGGGACGAGGCCCCGCCACCAAGCGCCATCGCCAGCAGGTTCTGGGTGTTGTAGTCGGGATGGTGATAGGACACGCCGGGCAGGCCGAGGCAGATATGCAGCTGCTCGATCTCGCGGTTTTCCAGTGCTTCGCTGCCGGTGAAACGGGCGGGCGGCGGCGGGTTAATTTTCCCCTGCGGCAATGAGGAGAAATAGCGTTCAGCCAGAGCCACCAGCGCATCATGGTCAACTGCCCCGGCCGCCGAGAGAACAGCATTGCCGGTGTGATAGTAGCTGGCGATATGGGCAAGAAGGTCATCACGTCTGACTGGCGCCAGTGTTTCCACATTCCCCAGCACCGGCTGGCCCAGCGGCTGACCCTTGTAGCAGGCACTCTGGAAAAGATCGAAGACGTGGTCATCCGGGGTATCGTAGGCCTCCCCGATTTCCTGTGCGATAACCGACTTCTCCCGTTCAATATCGGCGGGATCAAAGCGGGACTGGAGCAGGATGTCGGCCAGCAGCTCCATCGCCAGCGGCACATGCTCGGCCAGAACCCGCACATGATAGGCGGTCTGTTCCCGCGAGGTATAGGCGTTGAGATAGCCGCCGACATCCTCAATCGTGCGGTTGAGGGTGCGGACATCGCGGGTGGCCGTGCCTTTGAAGAACATATGCTCCAGCATATGCGACAACCCGCCCAGATGTGCCGGTTCATGTCGGGTGCCAACCCCGAACCAGAGCCCAAGGCTGACCGTCGCCAGCTCCGGCATGGTATCGGTTACAATCCTGAGGCCCGAAGGCAGGGTGGTGAGATGTATGGACATCAGGCGTACCGCCGGGCGTTGGCGCGGATATAGTCGGTGACGGATTTGTAGTCCTTGGCCAGTGTGACCACCCGCTCGGGCTGGGTCAGCTGGCTGGCGACGCGGGGCGGTACCGGCGGGTGAATATGGGTGGCGCGAAACACCGCATCGGAGAATTTGGCCGGATGGGCGCAGGCCAGCGCGACAACTGGAAACAGCCGGTCATAGCCCCCGGCGTGAACCGCGGCCAGACCAACAGCGGTATGAGGATCAACGATAATGCCGGTTTCCTTGTAGGTGCGGGCGATGGTGGCCAGCGTCAGCTCGTCACCAGCGCGATGCCCGGCAAAGAGGGAGCGGAATTTACGGTGCTGGCCGGGGGTAATTTCATACGTGCCATGAGCGCGGAATCCGGCGAGGTGGCGAATGACATCGCCGCCATGGCGGTCGCACAGGTCGAACAGCAGCCGCTCGAAATTGGAGCTGATCTGGATGTCCATGCTGGGCGAGAGGGTGGGGGCAACGCCCGCCATTTTCATTTCGCCGGTTTCGGCAAAGCGGGTCAGGATGTCGTTGGCGTTGCTGGCGCAGATCAGCCGCGCTACCGGCAGGCCCATCTGCCGCGCTCCGTAAGCCGCATAGATATTACCGAAATTGCCGGTCGGTACGGCAAAACCGATGGCGCGGTCCGGTGCGCCCAGATTGACGGCGGCATAAAAGTAATAGACGATCTGGGCCATGATCCGCGCCCAGTTGATCGAATTGATGGCGGTCAGATTAAGGGCCTGACGCAACTCCACATCGTTGAACATGCCTTTGACCAGTTCCTGACAGTCGTCAAAGGTGCCTTCAACCGCGATGTTGAAAACGTTTTTGTCCGGCACGGTGGTCATCTGCTTGCGCTGGACGTCCGAGACGCGACCCCGCGGATGGAGGATGAAAATGTCGAGATTGTCACGTCCCCGACAGGCCTGAATCGCTGCCGAACCGGTATCGCCCGAGGTCGCCCCGATGATGGTCAGGCGCTTGCTGCGTCTGGCCAGCACATAATCAAACAAATGGCCGAGCAGCTGCAGCGCTACATCCTTGAAGGCGATGGTAGGGCCGTGGAACAGCTCCATCAGCCAGAGCTGGCTGTTCAATTGCACCAGCGGGGTGATCGCCTGATGGTCAAAGACGGCATAGGCCTTGGCGATAATGCCGCGCAGATCATTCTCGGGGATGCTGCCGATAAACGGATCCATCACCCGCAGCGCGACCTCCTGATAGGAGAGCCCGCGCAGGTCGCGCAGCTGGTCTTCGCTGAATTGTGGCCAGATCGAAGGCACATACAGTCCGCCATCTGCCGCCAGACCGGCCAGCAGCACTTCTTCAAAACCCAGCGGTGGGGTTGAACCCCTTGTGGAAACATACTGCACGGTTCTCTCCCTTTCGCCGCCACATTCTGCCCGCCCGGCGTCAATCCGGCAAGGAGTTTGGTGTCAACATATGCAATACATATTGTGTCGGGGGGACTCACGCTTAACACAACATGAATCACATAATTTGCCCTTTTGCGAATTGGCTGGGTGGTGATGCAAATACGTCGGCGCAGACGGTTGTCTACCCAGGATTCTCTCTAGCGCAAACAGGGCAAATGGCTTAACACAGGGGACATGAAGATTTCCAGTCGCCTCCTGCCGCCGCCGCTGCGGCTTATGCGTCCGCATCATTGGGTTAAAAGCGGATTTGTGGCGGCGCCGCTGTTCTTTACGCCTGAAGCAGTGACGCCGCAGAATGTTTTTCTGGTTGCGCTGGGTTTTCTGGCGTGGAGCTTTCTGGCCAGTGCGGTTTACATCCTTAATGACTGGAAAGACCGCGAGGCGGACCGCAAGCACCCGGTCAAGTGCCAGCGTCCGCTCGCTGCCGGAACGGTCAGCGAGACAACCGCTCTTGTTCTGCTGGCTATCCTGACTGTCGTCGGCAGCGGTCTTGCGGTTTATCTCGGCTTCGGTTTTACCTTCTGCCTCGGCCTTTATATCATCATCAATCTGGCCTATTCCATCCGCCTCAAGCATGTGGCGATTATCGACGTGATGTGTATCGCGCTGGGCTTTGTGCTACGGGTGCTGGCGGGATCGCAGATCATTGGCGTCACCCCCTCACCGTGGATCATCATCCTCACCGGTCTGCTCGCCCTCTTCCTCGGCTTTGCCAAGCGCCGCGATGACATTGTGCGTGATCTGGGACAGGATCACCGCAAGGCACTGGACGGTTATTCGCGCAATTTCATTGATACGGTGCTGGCGATTACACTGGGGACTTCGCTGGTGTCCTATCTTATCTACACCACCGATATTGAAGTGCGAACCCGCCTCCATTCCGATCACCTTTACTACACCGCCCCCTTCGTGATCTTTGCCATGCTGCGCTATCTGCAGATTACCATGGTGAAAGAGCGTTCGGGCTCGCCAACCCTGATTGTGCTGACCGACAAACCGATCCTGTTTTCCGGAATCTGCTGGATGATTACTTTCGCCAGCCTAATCTATAAAAACGATTTTCTTACCTGGTGGATGAACCGATGACCCAACACAATGCCCCCCTTCTGACCGGCTGGGGTCGTACCAGCAGTGCGACCGTTCCCACTGCGCGCCCCGAGCGTCTGTCCGAACTTGGCTCAACCTTCCAGAGTCCCGAACCGCTGACGGTCGCTGGTCTGGGCCGCAGCTATGGCGATGCTGCCGTTCCGGTCAATGGCGGACAGGCGCTGCTGCTGCACCGGCTTAACCGCCTGTTGGCTTTTGATGAAACCAGCGGTGATCTGGTCGCTGAAGCGGGCGTCACCCTGCGCGATATTGTCGATACCTTCCTGCCGCGTGGCTGGATGATTCCGGTATCGCCGGGAACGGCACTGGTCACACTGGGCGGCGCGATTGCGCAGGATGTGCATGGCAAGAACCATCTGACCCAAGGCAGCTTTGGCCGCCACATCCAGTGGATTGATCTGCAACTGGCGTCCGGGGAAGAACTCCGCGTGTCGCGCAGCGAAAACCCGGAAATTTTCTGCGCCACGCTGGGAGGGATCGGCCTCACCGGCATCATCCTGCGCGCCAGTCTGCGTCTGATGAAAGTGCCGGGACAGGCGATGCGGGTGACCGGCCAGCGCCGCCCCAATCTGGACTCGATGCTCGAAGCTTTTGCCGACATGCCCGCCGAAGATGATTATGCGGTGGCGTGGCTGGATTGTGTGGCGGGCGGCAAGTCGATGGGACGCGGCATTTTTGAAAGCGCCCACCATGTCGCAGCCAAAACTTCTGCGGTCAAAACCACCGGGCCGAGTTTGCCGATGGATTTTCCCGGCTTTGCCCTTAACCCGCTCTCGATCGGTATTTTCAATACCCTGCGCTATTACTGGGTTGGCACCCGCAAAGCCAAAACGCATGATCTCGCCACCCAGAATTTCCTCTATCCGCTTGATGCCATCGGCAACTGGAACCGCATGTATGGCAAGCGCGGCTTCCACCAGTTTCAGGCCGTGGTGCCGCGTGAAGAGGGGCCGCAATCGCTGCGCCGCCTGCTGGAGGAAATCAGCCGCTCGCGCCGGGCCTCATTCCTCGCCGTGATGAAGCGTCATGGCGCCGAGGGTGAAGGGCTGCTGTCTTTCCCCCGCCCCGGCTATACGCTGGCGCTTGATTTCCCCAATGCGCCTGGCGCTGAAGACCTGCTCCGTCGCCTCATCACCATCACCCGCGATGTGGGGGGCCGCATTTATCTGGCCAAGGACTCGGTAATGACCGGGGATGATCTGGCCGCCATGTATCCGCGTCTGCCGCTGTTCCGGCAGGTAATTGACCGGCTTGACCCACAGGGTCGTCTGACGTCGCAAATGGCGGTACGGCTGGGCTTGCGGGGGGTACGATGAAAACCGGGGGAAGCTGGATTATTCTGGGCGCGACGTCTGCGGTAGCGCGGGCCTTTGCGCGGACACGAGCCGCCGAAGGCGTGCATCTGCTAATCTCGGCTCGGGATCAGGCAGAGTTGGATATTCTGGCCGCTGACCTCACCGTGCGCGGTGCGGCCGGTGTTGTCACCCTTGCCGGAGATGCCGGTGATCTGGCGCTGCAAACCGCGCTGGCCCGCCGCATTCTTGAACTGCCGGGCCCGGTCAGCCTGTTTATCGCCACCGGCCTCATGCCCGACCATGAAGCGATGCTGCGGGATCCGGCCTTGCTGGCCAGTCTGATGAGCACCAATGCAACCGCCCTGATGCAGATGACCAACCGTCTGCTGCCGCTGTTCGAAGACCAGCAAGCGGGAGCCATCGTGATGCTGGGCTCGGTAGCGGGTGACCGGGGCCGCAAGAAGAATTTTATCTACGGCGCCAGCAAGGCAGCACTGGCGGCCTATGCCCAAGGCCTCGCCGCCCGGCTGTCGGCTTTTCATGTGCCCGTGCTGCTGGTCAAACCCGGCGTCCTTGATACGGCGATGACTTGGGGCCTCAAGAATCCGCCCCTGCCGCTGGGACAACCGGAAGGACTGGTCAAAGCAGTTGACCGGCGGCTGGCCAAAGGAGCCAAAGGCGGCGGAACACTCTATTTCCCGTGGTTCTGGCTTGGAATCATGCTGATAATCCGTTACTTGCCGACAAGAATCTTCAACAAACTCAATTTCTAGCCCCTGTTCGTCAGAAATTTTTAACTTATTCTGGTAAAGGTGGGTGTTGGATAAAGAAGGTGTTTTATGAGCGCAGAACCAGTGCCGCCGCCCAGCTCTCCGGTTGAGCCGACCGCCTCCCCGCCCCCGGCTGACGGAGCGGGGAACGGTCAGGGCTTCCGTGATCTCGCCTTTAAGATCTCCGATGAAGAGTTTGAGGGGCTGGTCCGCAAATACTGCCGCGACCTCACCGAGTTGGCTCGGCTGGGCCGCTTTGACCCGGTTATTGGCCGCGAAAACGAGATTGACCAGCTTGTCACCGTCCTGTTGCAACGTGGCCGCTCCAACGTTGCCATCACCGGCCCCGCCGGTTCGGGTAAAACCGCGCTGTTCACCGGCTTTGCGATGGCAGTTGCTGCGGGCAAAGTGCCGAAGATGCTCAAGGACGCCCGCGTCATTGAGCTGGAATTCCCCACCATGGCCGCCGGCACCAGCACTCACGGCGAGTTTGAAGGCCGCGTCATCCCTTTCATCAAGGGCTGTGGCGAGCGCAATCTCAGCAAGAAATTCCCGCCCATCATCCTGTGCATCGATGAAATGCACACCATAATGCCGACCTGCAAGGCAACCGCAGCTTCCGGTGTCTCGGACATTCTGAAGCCCTATCTGACCTCTGGTGATCTGCAGGTGATCGGCGCCACCACCCGCGACGAGTTCCGCGTCTATGTCTCCGCCGACCCCGCGATGGAACGCCGCTTCCAGCTGATCAACCTTGAAGAACCTAACGAAGACTCTACCATCCGCATCATCAAGGGCCTCAAATCCAAATATGAAGCCCATTTCGGTATTACGGTTGATGATCTGCTCTGCGAGGATCTGGTCAGGATTGCCACCCGCTACCTTCGCCGCCAGAACAACCCCGACAAATCAATCATCACCCTCGACCAGTCCTGTGCCCGCGCCGTCAAGAAAGGCCTCGAAAAACTCGACTGGCTGTCGGTCGCTGAAACCGTTGGCAACCAGGTCAGTGTGGTCGCCCACGCCATTGAGCCGCCCTCTGGTCGCAAATACTGAGCCAGAGCCCTGCTAATCCCCTGTAAACCGGCAAAATACCCCCTTTTGCTTTGCGTACCGAACCGCTAGACTGCAGCCTTTGAAACAAGGGGTTTTCCATGTCCGGCTTTGCTTTTGATCTCGTTACGCCTGACCGTCTGCTGGTCAGCCGTCCTGTTACCATGGTGACCGTTCCCGGTGAGGAGGGTGACTTTGGTGCGCTGGCTGGTCATGCGCCGCTGGTATCCGGTGTCCGTACCGGCACCATCACCATTCATGATGACGGAGCGGTGACGGAGCGCTATTTCGTTGCCGGTGGTTTTGCCGAGGTCACGCCGGAGCGCTGCACCGTGCTGGCCGAAATTGCCGTTCCCTTCTCTGAAATGACCCGCGAAGGTCTGGAAACTGAAGCCACGCGCCTGCGCGACGTGCTGAGCGTGACCGAAGACGAAGCCGCCCGCCTCAAGCTGGAGCGTCAGGCCGCCCTCAATGATGCCAAGCTGACCGCTTTGTTGCAGGTGAGTACGCATTAATCATGACCACAGCAGACCACTGGACCCTCGACTCCATCAACTGGG
>CAYSDE010000066.1:0-9723 GCA_964429685.1 uncultured Pseudobdellovibrionaceae bacterium | reverse complement strand
TTTTGGCACAGAAGCTTTGTCGGGCAATCCTTGCGGATGAGGGGCAGTTTGGGGTCCTGATCTGCGGGAGCGGCATCGGCATGAGCATGGCCGCCAACCGTTTTAAAGGGATACGGGCTGCGCTGTGTCATGATGTGACCACGGCACGGCTGGCTCGCCAGCATAACGACGCCAATATCCTCTGCCTCGGTGCGCGGACTATGAGCTCGGAGATTGCCAAGGATTGCTTGCGTACTTTTCTTGTGGCCGAATTTGAAGGCGGGCGCCATAAGCAGCGGGTGGATTTACTAGGGTAAACGGAGGATACAAATGAAAGTTTTTGTTGCGGCTTTGTTTCTCGTCATGCTGATGGTCGGGCCGGGTTATGCCGGAGCAACATCTGAGCCTGCTTATGATCGGGTGATGGCTTCCGGCACGGTGCGCTGCGGCTACCAGCTGTGGCCACAGTTTGTTGAGCGTGACCCCAATACCGGTGCGATGTCAGGTGCATGGCACGACTATATTGAAGCCGTCGGCAAAACCCTTAACCTCAAGATTGAATGGGTGGCGGAAGTCAGCATGGGCGAGATGGCAGTTTCGCTGAACACCGGCAAGATTGACGCTTATTGTCTGGCGGTTGCTGCAACTGATACGCGGTTGGCTCAGTCTTACTTCACGACACCGTCCTTTTATGCAGCTTTTAACATTTACGGGCGTGCCGATGACGGCCGGCTGGCCAGTGTGAGCGACGTCAATAATCCTGCCATTCGCATCATTGGCTTTGATGGTGAGGAAACCGGCATTGTTGCCCGGCGCAAATTCCCGGCGGCGCAGATGCTAGAGTTGCCTAACCTCGCCAGTGGCTCGGATCAGCTGATGAGCGTTGTGACAGGCAAGGCTGACGTTGCCCTGACCGACCCAATGACGGCAAATACTTTCAACACCAATAACAACCACGCCTTGAAACAAATCCCGGCGCCGGGGCCGGTGGCAGTCTTCGGGGCATCGATTGCTCTGCCTATGGGTGAGAACCGCCTGAAAGAGATGTTTGACGGTGCGACCCGCGATCTTCTCGGATTGGGCGTCATGAGTGATATTCTGACCCGCAATGGATTCAAATCCGGGCTGGATTATCTGCCGGTGGCGCTGCCTTATGTCATCAGTAATCCGTGAGACTGGGCTAGCGCAGTGCGTTTGCTTGCGCTAGAACTTTCCTACCATAATGCTGGAGGTACTTGATGTCGCAGAGTTCTGCTGCCCTGTCTGTTTTTACCCCGTCGGATTTTTTTACCGGCTCTGTTGCCAGTCGTGATCCCGAGTTGTTCAAGGCGCTGGCGCAGGAGTTGCGGCGCGAGCAGGAGCAGATTGAGCTGATTGCTTCCGAGAATATTGTTTCTCTGGCGGTGCTGCAGGCGCAAGGCTCGGTACTGACCAACAAATATGCCGAGGGGTATCCCGGTAAGCGCTATTATGGCGGCTGCGAAGCGGTGGACATTGCCGAGGAAATTGCTCAGGCCCGCGCCAAGAAGCTGTTTGACTGTCAGTTTGCCAATGTACAGCCCCATTCGGGCGCACAGGCCAATCAGGCGGTTTTCATGGCGCTGCTGCAGCCGGGTGATACTTTCATGGGGATGGATCTTTCGGCGGGCGGTCACCTGACCCATGGTTCGCCGGTCAACCTGTCCGGCAAGTGGTTTCACGCCGTGACCTACGGCCTGAAGCCGGACACGCACCTGATTGATTATGATCAGGTGGAGGCGCTGGCCAGAGAACATAAACCCAAGCTGATTATTGCCGGTGGCTCGGCTTATGCCCGCATCATTGATTTCAAGCGTTTCCGGGCCATTGCCGACAGTGTGGGCGCGCTGTTGATGGTAGATATGGCTCATTTTGCCGGGCTGGTGGCGGGGGGCGTGTATCCGTCGCCGCTGCCGCACGCGCATATTGTGACCACTACTACCCATAAAACCTTGCGCGGCCCGCGTGGCGGGATGATTCTCTCCAACGATCCTGATCTGGGCAAAAAGATCAATTCGGCGGTGTTTCCCGGTCTGCAGGGCGGCCCGCTGATGCATGTCATTGCGGCCAAGGCGGTGGCGCTGGGCGAGGCGCTGCAGCCGGAGTTCAAGTTGTACGCCAAAGCCGTCATTGAAAATGCCAAGGTGCTGGCGGCAACGATGGTGAGCGCCGGTTATGCCATTGTCTCGGGCGGGACGGACAGTCACCTGATGCTGGTTGATCTGCGCGCCAAGCACCTGACCGGGCGCGCTGCTGAAGTCAGCCTCGACAAGGGCGGCATCACCTGCAACAAGAACGCCATTCCCAATGACCCGGAAAAGCCGATGGTCACGTCGGGCGTCAGGCTCGGCACACCAGCGGGAACCACCCGTGGTTTCGGGGCAGCCGAGTTCAGGCAGATTGGCGAGTTGATCGCCGAAAATCTGGAAGGGCTGGCCAAATCGCCGGAAGATAACAGTGCGGCTGAAACAGCCGTCCGCGCCAAGGTGCGGGCTCTTTGCCTACGCTTCCCGATCTATCAGGGAGCCAGCGGCGCATGAGGTGTCCGTTCTGCAGTCATGATGATACGCAGGTCAAGGACAGCCGTCCGACCGAGGATAACTCTGCCATTCGCCGCCGCCGGGCCTGCCCCAATTGCGGCGCCCGCTTCACGACGTTTGAACGGGTGCAGCTGCGCGAACTGGTGGTGGTCAAGAGTAACGGTACCCGCGAACCCTTTGAGCGGGACAAGTTGCAAAGGTCGCTGGAAATCTCGCTTCGCAAACGCCCGGTGACGCCGGAGCGCATCGAAATGGTGGTCAATTCTCTGGTGCGTCAGCTTGAGACATTGGGCGACGCCGAAATCCCCTCCCGCCAGATCGGTGAAATGGTCATGGCCGCCCTCTCCGAACTCGACACCGTCGCCTATGTCCGCTACGCCTCGGTCTATAAGGACTTCAACGAGGCCAAGGACTTCAACGAGTTTGTCCATATGCTGCAGGTGAAGGCGAAGTAAGACGGGGGCGAGGAAGAGACTTGTTGGCCCGTCTGATATGGCTAACGGGTTTTTAACCTTATTCAGTATTTAAAACACATTCCAGCTTTACCTCATCTAAACCCTTCATTCTTTACACTTGAAAAGGAAATAGCTCATTTCGAGTGATGGAGATACGCATGGACGCACTTGTAGATTTCTTACTTAAACCACGCAGGTTTCCCGATTCCCTGCTGGCTCAACGCGATAGGGCTCTTGGTTTCTTTAGAAGAGCTCCTGGTTTTGTCAGGAGGGCTCTTGTTTCCGTTAAAAGTAGATTTTCAAGAAGAGGGCTGGAGCGGGGAGTGATTTTTGCCGTGCTGGTCTTGGTTGCATGGGGTGGATGCAGCTATCTTCCAAAATCCAATTATCTTTGGAAAGTTCTGGAGAAAATTGGCATTCATAAGTCTTACTATGGTGAGACCTCTTATCGTGATGCTTATCGTGATGGGCGGTGTACTGGATGCGGGTTGAACTGATGTTTTGGTCTTTGAAACGGAGAAGAAACCTGCACTTGGTTTCAGTCTGTTGCCACAGAGCAGATCGTTGGGAACATTCTTTACACTTGAAAAGGAAATAGCTCATTTCGAGTGATGGAGATACGCATGGACGCACTTGTAGATTTCTTACTTAAACCACGCAGGTTTCCCGATTCCCTGCTGGCTCAACGCGATAAGGCTCTTGGTTTCTTTAGAAGAGCTCCTGGTTTCGTCAGGAGGGCTCTTGTTTTCGTGCTGGAGCGGGTAGTGGTTTTTGCCGTGCTGGTCGTGGTTGTATGGGGTGGATGCCTCTATCTTTCAGAATCCAATTATCTTTGGATAATTCTGGAGAAGATTGGCATTCATAAGTCTTATACTCATCAACATACTTATCCACCCTGTATTGCTTGCGGGTTAGGCTGATGTTTTCGGTCTTTGAAACGGAGAAGAAACCTGCACTTGGTTTCAGTCTGTTGCCACAGAGCGGATCGTTGGGAACATTCTCGGCGCTCAGACTGGCATATCCGCGCCGTTTGTCTGTCGTCGAGTTGACGATTGATTCTGCCTGGAATAATCCCATTGAGGCTGATTATCTGGCTGATATGGACAGATTGTTGGCCAAGTATCGCAAAGTTGGTCATATGGTGCGTTACTCGCTGGTAGCGCCACATAATTTCAGCAAGGACGACAAAAGCCTGATTAGCTCTGCTTGTGCCCAGCAACGGCGCTTCAATTTTGAGTGGATAACGCTGCATTATGGCTGCACAGAAACAGAAGAATACGGCTTCATGGCGCCGCTGCCCGTGCCGTTTACTACTGAGACCCTTCGGCAGTCTACTGAACGTCTGAAGCGTTTCGCCGGTGAAGTGGCCTGTCCCGTCGGGATAGAAAATCTTGCCCACGCCTTTTCACTGGAAGGGGTAAAACAGCAGGGTGAGTTTATTGACCGCCTGCTTGAGCCGGTGAATGGGGTACTTCTGCTTGATATTCATAACCTCTATTGCCAGTCGATCAACTTCGGAGTGCCTATGGCTGAGTTGGCTGCAGCTTATCCGCTGGATCGTGTGCGCGAGATTCATGTAAGCGGAGGGTCGTGGTCAAAGGCGACATGTGGGGGGCATCAGTTCCGTCGTGATACTCATGACGGGCCGATGCCGGAGGAGCTTCTGGCTTTTCTGCCTTGGTGCCTTGCCGCCTGTCCAGCGCTGGAAGTTGTGATTTTTGAACGGCTGTTCAGGGATGGCCGAGGGGAGTTCGAGGCCGCAGACGACTTTAGACGTTTGGCTAAGGCGATCCGTGTAGCTCGTCCACAGCCGGGCGTTGTTGTTTCTGCCCCCGTACGGGGAAATGTACCAGAGGCTGCGGATGGGGCGGCGATGGGGTATTTTCGTACCCTGTTGTCTTACCTTAAAGGCCGACCGGATGGAGTGACTGACCTGCCTGATCTCTCCGGCCATCGAGCGGACTCCCTTGAGGTGGCGGGCGAGTTGCTGGAGAAATGGTCGGTTAGACGGTAAATAAAAAGGGCGCGGATTAATGCCGCGCCCTTGTTAACTCCATTCAGGTCGCTTTTATCTCGGCGGGTCGAGTTCAGAGACGTAGAGGGTAGCGGATTGGGGGTCGCTCTCCTTGTAGGTGCCGATCCAGATGTTGTAATTGCCTTTGAGCGGACGGTCGAAGGTGATGGAGGGGTTCAGATTGGCTTCTGAAATGTCGTCGGCACAGACCCAGCGGCGATCCGGGGTATAGATAACCAGAGTGGTGTCGCTATCGGCTTTGACGTAGACACTCAGCTTTTCGTTGCCAGCTTCATAGTTTACGTCAACATCGGGCTTTTCCCAGTTGATATAGCCGCCACAATCAGGGCCGATCCCCTCTGCGCTGCGATCTCCGCCAGCGTCAAGGGTGATGGTGCGGGGATCATCGTCAAAACCCGCAGCAAGCTCTAGCGTGGTGTAGAGCGGGGCGGCTTCCCAGCCCGGCTCATTGCTGCTGGAACGGGCAGTTTTTGCAAAGGCTGGGGTGGCCAGCAAAAAGCCCCCGGCCAGCGCCAGAATTGTAAGGGAAAGCAGCGAACGACGCATAGGGGGGCTCCTGTCAAAAGGTTGAAACCTGAGCCTAAAGTGCGGCAAAATCCCCTTTTGGGCAAGCCGTAAACGAGAAGAATCTTGCTGTTGCTCTCTAAAACCTGTATCAGGCGCAACGTTGTTTCAAAGGTGCATCACATGTCCGCTAAGAGTTCAGCCAAAGCCCGCCGCACGGCCGCCCGTCTGGCCGCAGTCCAATCCCTCTACCAGCAGGAACTGGGGGATGCTTCGGCGCACAGTTCGGTTTTCGATCTGCTGAACATGCGTCAGGCCGAGTTTGCCGAGGCGCTGGTGGAGCCTGATCAGGAACTGCTGAAGTCCATCGCCGAAGGGGTAGTCGGACGTCTTGGCCAGATTGACGGGCTGCTGCAAGCTGCTCTGAGCGATAGCCGACCGCTTGAGCGGGCCGAACCGGTTCTCCGGGCCATTCTGCGGGCCGGGGTTTATGAGCTGCTGAGCGGAGGTGAAACGCCCGCCGGGGTCATCATTAATGATTACGTTAACGTCGCCCACGCCTTCTTCGAGGAAAGCGAGCCCAAGAAGGTCAACGCCGTGCTTGATGCGGTGGCGCGTCAGCTGGATCGCAAGGCGAGTTGAAGAAGCGGAGCCTTTTAATCCGGCGTTTGTCCATTTCCTCAACACGGATCTGCCAGTTTCCCAACGTGATTGTCTTCCCGACCTGAGGAATTTTTCTCAGGGTAGACAAAACGATACCTGCGACCGTGTTGTAATCCCCGTCTGGCAGTTCTATCGGATAAATGATCTCCCGCATGTCGGCAATGGTCATGGCACCATTAAGGATAAACGAGCCATCAGCATCTACCGTGTAGGTGAAATCGTCGGTTTCATGATCCCCCGGCAACTGGCCTGCTATCGCTTCCGCAATATCGGTTAGCGTAATCAGACCTTTGAAGCTTCCGTACTCGTCGACGATGAAGGCGGTATGCTGGCGGTTCTTCTGGAAACTTTCCATTGCCTGCAGGGCAGTCGCCGTGTCAGGGAGAATAAGCGTCTGTCGCACAATCTGGCGGAAGTCTGTGGCATCCGGAGTCTCCAGCAGCAGGTTTGCCAGTTGCTTCTTGTGAATGATACCAAGCGGATTATCAATCTGGTTATCCTCGCAGACCACCATGCAGGAAAACGGGCAGTCGCTGATTTCCTGTCTGAGGGTATCGGAGGGGTCGGTCAGGTCAATCCAGTAGACATCATGGCGTGGCGTCATGACTGCTTCGATGGAGAGTTCCGAGAGTCTGAGAACGCGCTGGATCATCATGCGTTCCTGAGGACGGAAGGTGTCCAGCTCATGTGATTTGGTGGCGAGGGACGCAACACCATCCTGCACGTCCTCGTTCTCCGATTTTCCTCCGATAAGGGACATCACGGCATCGGTGACGCGTGAGCGCGGGTCAATGGCAGCGAAGGCCTTGTCCCGGTTTCGCTGCATGGTCTGGTTGCAGGCCTCGATCAGCACCGAGAAGCCGATAGCTGCATAGAGGTATCCCTTGGGGAAATGATAGCCGACGCCCTCAAGCACCAGACTGAAGCCGATCATCATCAGGAAGCCGAGGCAGAGGATAATGACCGTTGGGAAGGCGCTGACGAAGGTCATCAGGCGATTGCTGGCCAGAATCATGATGCCCATGGCGACGCAAACCGCCGTCACCATTACCGGCAGGCTGTTGGCCATGCCAACGGCCGTGATGACGGCATCAAGCGAGAATACCGCATCCAGAATGACGATCTGAAGGATGACCTGCCAGAATTTTGCGTATCTGATGCTGCCGGTATTTTTCTTGCGGACCCCCTCAAGTTTTTCATGCAACTCGACGGTTGCCTTGAACAGCAGGAACAACCCGCCGGAAAGCAGAATAAGCTCGCGCCCGGAAACATCGTGGTTGAATACCTGAAACAGGGGATTCGTCAGCGCGACCATCCAGGACACACTGAAGAGCAGAACAATCCGCACCGCCAAAGCCAGCAAGAGGCCAATCATGCGGGCACGTTGCCGTTGCGCCGGTGGAAGCTTGTTGGAGAGAATGGCGATAAAAACCAGATTATCAATACCCAGTACCACCTCAAGCAATACGAGAGTCGCCAGTCCGGCCAGTGCGGTGGGGTCAAGCAACCATTCCATGTAGTGTCCTTGTTCAAGTGTCAGGTTGCCGTAACTTAGTTGCTGTCATTAATAATGACTACATTATTTTTCTGCCTTTTATGGCAGGGCGGAATATACGGTCATCCTTGCCGCCTTCACGCTTGCGGTTCCTTTCGAACAGTGGGATGGTACGGGTTCATGAAAGAGGACACGCATGCTTCGGTCTGGTCTGAAGAAAAAGATCGCGAATCTGTATGAAGGAGACTCTCCCGGTTCCCACCGGTTCCGGTACGCACTTCTGGTTGTAGATATCCTGACCATCCTGTTTCTGATTGCCTCGACCTTTTTCTACGGCCATACAGTCGTTGAGTGGCTTGATGTGATCTTTGGCCTCTATCTGGCGGTTGACTACGGCCTCCGTCTCTGGATTGCGCCCCGGAAAGCGGCGTTCGCCGTCAACCCGCTTAATCTGGCCGACCTTGTCGCCATGCTGTCATTTCTCGCGCCGCTTCTGGGCGAGAATTTTGCTTTCCTGCGCGGGCTGCGAATCCTGCGGCTGCTACGTTCCTACCGTCTGCAGAACAAGCTGCGGCAGGACTTTGCCTATTTCCGTGCACACGAGGACGTCATCCTGAGTGCTACCAACCTTTTCATCTTCATTTTTCTCATGACAGAACTGGTGTTCGTCACACAGGTTCACATCAATCCCCACGTTAGCAACTTCCTGGACGCGATGTATTTCACGATTACCACGCTCACGACCACCGGCTTCGGGGACATCACGCTGCAGGGCGAGACAGGCAGACTCCTGTCCATCATCATCATGATCTTCGGGGTTTCCCTGTTTCTGCGGCTGGTGCAGACCATGTTCCGCCCCTCGAAGGTGCGGTATGTGTGCCCTGCTTGTGGCCTGTTCCTGCACGAAGCCGATGCGGTGCATTGCAAGCACTGCGGCAGGGTTTTGAACATTCCCTCGGACGGGGACGTCTAATGCACGCTGTGCCGTCCACTCCGCTGCCACGGCAAAGGGCCCTGACAGGTGTAGAACCGTCCTTCTTCATAGCCGTTTAGTTCGATTCCGTTGGCTATCAGCTTGTTGAATATCTGGGTGGCTTCGGCTTTGGCGAGGCGGCTGGCTTGGGCATCGAGCGCCAGCGAGTCGATTTTCTGGCCATGCATGCGGCAACTGCGGGCAGCTTCGGCCCGGTAGACATCCTTGGCCAGCAGATAGGTTGCGCCATAATCCGAATAGCCGTGGCGGTTGGGGTAGTGGCGCTGGTCGTTCCAGTCGACCGGAAAACCAAGGATGCGGGCCCGGTCAATCAGGCTCTTCCCCGGCTCAACCGAGGTCAGAATTCCGCACAGAACACGGTGGCGGCTCTGCAGGAGCGATATATCCAGATGCTGGTTGCGGATCATGATACTGTAGGCTCCTTGGCCTTGGGGGCTGAGCTGTAAAAGATCCTGAAGCGATCCATGTCCGGTGCCGGGGCAAGGGGCAGCAGAGGCTGGCCAAGGAAATTCAGCACACGGCTGGGCGAAGCGGTGCGGACAGACGGGGGCAACGGCATAGCGCTGTTTCCTATCATTCTCGCCGACTTGACGTTTCTTAACGCTGTTGTTCTGCCCGTTTGGTTAACAACTCTTATGGTTATTGGTCCTTAACTCTGGAGTATAAGGAAGAGCGGGTTAAGTTGCCAGTTTTTACGTCTTAGATTTTTCTCAAATTTGCGTTATCTTGTTTGTACCATGACGCTCGAACAGCTTTTTGACGACTTTGTCCTTCTCGAAGACTGGGAAGACCGCTACCGCCACCTGATTGATCTGGGGCGGGCCATGCCATCGCTTGAGCCTGACGAGAAGATTCCTGCCAACAAGGTAGAAGGCTGCATGAGTCAGGTCTGGATGGTGGTGGACAAATTGCCGGATGGTCGCTTCATCATTCGGGCGGAGAGTGATGCTCATGTGGTGAATGGCCTGATCGCCATTCTGCTGCTGGCCTATTCCGACAAAACCCACCGGGAAATTGCCGATGTTGATATTCACAGCATC
>CAYSDE010000065.1:0-9729 GCA_964429685.1 uncultured Pseudobdellovibrionaceae bacterium | reverse complement strand
GGTCAGGCAGATTCCTCCGGCGCTGGAAATGGATTTTTCCAGTGAGAAGGGCGCGTGCGCAAATACTACGAAGAAGTGGTTCTGATGGAACAGACCTACGTGATCGACGGTGAAACCAAGATCAAGCAGGTTATCGAGAATGCCGCTAAAACGGTAGGCGCGCCGGTCAAGCTGGCTGCGTTCATCCGCTATGGTCTGGGCGAAGGCATCGAGAAGCAGGCGAGCGATTTCGCTGCTGAAGTTGCCGCACAGGCCAAGCTGGCGAGCTAAGCGGCTCGTTTTCTGACGATACATCACCTCCGGCTTTGGCCGGAGGTGGGTGTCGATAGAAAGTTACATTTTGTTCCGGAATGCGTTAAGAGGGGAGTGACACATGTCAAAGGCTTCAGAAAAAGTCGTCGCAATGTCCAAACCCCGTTATCAGCGCGTTATGCTCAAAATCTCCGGCGAGGCCCTGATGGGGCAACGCGAGTTTGGTCTTGATCCGGCGACGGTGTCGCGCATCGCCGCTGAGATAAAATCGGTTGTCAATCTTGGCGTAGAAGTCTGTCTGGTAATCGGTGCTGGCAACATCTATCGCGGCGCCACCGGGGCCGAGTTGGGTATGGACCGTGTCACCGGCGATTACATGGGGATGCTGGGTACTGTCATCAATGCGCTGGCGATGCAGTCGGCGCTTGAAGCCATAAACGTCAATACCCGTGTGCAGTCGGCCATCAAGATGGAACAGGTCTGCGAGTCTTTCATCCGCCGCCGCGCTGACCGCCATATGGAAAAAGGCCGGGTGGTTATTTTTGCCGCCGGAACCGGCAGCCCCTTCTTCACCACTGATACGGCGGCGACATTGCGGGCTACCGAAATGGGCTGCGACCTGTTGCTGAAAGCCACCAAGGTTGACGGCGTCTATGACAGCGACCCCAAGAAGAACAAGGATGCCAAGCGCTACGACAAGCTGACTTTCACGGAAGCCATTACCAAACATCTGCAGGTGATGGACGCCACCGCCTTTACATTGGCGCGTGACAACCATCTGCCGATTGCCATTTTCTCGATTGATGCTCCCGGAGCTTTTGCCGAAGTCGTGCAAGGGCAGGGGCATTTCACCCTCATCAGTGAAGAGGCTAAACCATGACTGTGAATATTGACCCTTTTGCCCAACGCATGGATGGCGCGATTGAAGCCCTCCGCAAGGAGTTTTCCGGGCTGCGGACTGGTCGCGCTTCAACCAGTATGCTGGAACCCATTATGGTTGATGTCTATGGCAGCATGATGCCGCTCAATCAGGTTGGCACCCTCTCGGTTCCCGAATCCCGGATGCTCACCGTACAGGTGTGGGACAAGGCCAATGCCAAGGCAGTTGAAAAAGCTATTCGTGATGCCAATCTCGGCCTCAATCCGCAGGCGGATGGCAATCTGATCCGTGTGCCGATCCCGGCTTTGTCGGAAGAGCGCCGTCATGAACTGGCTAAGATTGCCGCCAAATATGCCGAGCATGCTCGCGTTGCCGTGCGCAATGTACGCCGCGACGGGATGGACATGCTCAAGAAGGCCGAGAAAGACAACGAAATCAGCGAAGATGAACTCAAGAAATGGTCGGACAAGGTACAAACCCTGACGGATGACCGGATCAAGAAAATCGACGAGGCGCTGGCGGCCAAGGAAAAGGACATCACGCAGGTATAATGAGCGAGCAGCAGCAACCCGTTCCCCGACATATTGCCATTATCATGGATGGCAACGGCAGATGGGCGCAAAAGCGCGGTCTGCCTCGCACGCTTGGCCATCGTCAAGGGGCCGAGACTGTGCGGCGGGTTGTTGAAGCGTCTGCTGACGCCGGAGTCAAATATCTGACCCTGTTCGGCTTCTCGACCGAGAACTGGTCGCGCCCCGCCGATGAAGTGCGCGAACTGATGAGCCTGATGCGCCATTATGTGCGCGGCAATGTTGCTGATCTGCATAAAAACGGCGTACGGCTGCGTATTATCGGCGAGCGGGAGCGGATTGACCCGGATGTTCTCGCAATTGTTGAGCAGGCCGAACAATTGACCTCTACTAATGACCGTCTGCACCTGACCATTGCCTTCAGCTACGGCGCGAGGCAGGAGATTGTCATGGCGGCGCGCAAGCTAGCGGCGGATGTTCAAGCCGGCAAGCTCATTCCCGAAGAAATCGACGTCAGCACTGTCAATTCTGCCCTGCTGACCGCTGACCTGCCTGATCCTGACCTGCTGATCCGCACCAGTGGTGAACAGCGCATCAGCAATTTCCTGCTCTGGCAGTTGGCCTATGCGGAGCTGGTCTTTGTTGATACCTTCTGGCCGGACTTCGGCAAAGCTGAACTGAATGAGGCTATTCGCACCTATCAGTGCCGTGACCGGCGCTTTGGTGGAGTGCAGAAAGTTGGCTGATATGCCCGCTCCCCCGACTCCGAAGAAATTCGGACGTGAACTTGTCATCCGCACGGCTTCGTCCGTCATTCTGGCCCCTCTGGCGGTTTGGGCAGTATGGACGGGGGAATGGCCTTATCTGCTTCTTGTTTCGGCTATCCTTTTTATCGGACTGTATGAGTGGGTGCGTCTGACCGGATTTGGCGCGCTGGCTGTGATTGGCGTGCTGTATCTTGGTCTCAACCTGATGGCCCTGATCTGGCTGCGCAGCCAACCGGAAATCGGGCGCGATCTGACTTTCTTTCTTCTGCTTTCGGTCTGGGCGGTTGATACAGGCGCCTATTTCGCCGGACGGCTGATTGGCGGGCCCAAACTGGCGCCACGCTTCAGCCCGAGCAAAACATGGGCCGGATTATTTGGCGGGATGGCAGCGGCAGCGGCGATTGGACTACTCTGGGCTTTTATCGCTGGTGCCCGCCAGCCACAGCTGGCCCTCCTTTTGGGGCCGGTAATTGCCGTAATTGCCCAGACAGGCGACATCATGGAATCAGCGCTCAAACGTCGAGCAGGGGCCAAGGATTCAGGCAATCTTATTCCAGGACATGGCGGCATTCTTGACCGGATTGACGGGCTACTCTTGGCGGCGCCGTTCTTTGCCTTATATCAGTTCTGTCTGGGACTGAAGCTGGGTTGGTGGTGATTGTCTCAATTACCGGGCAATTTATGCCCAAAAAATTACCGCAAACCGCCGTCTTGAGTTAGAATGGCCCTCTCACAAGCAGGATGATGACATATGGAATACCTTAACCAATTCGGCCTCAGCACTTTCACCTTCATACTGGTTGTCAGCATTCTTGTGTTTATCCACGAGTTTGGTCATTACTGGGTTGCCCGCAGGAATGGTGTAAAAGTAGAAACCTTCTCCATCGGTTTCGGGCCGGAAATTTTTCACCGTTTTGATAAACATGGCACTCGCTGGCGCTTCGCCATGATTCCACTGGGCGGCTATGTCAAAATGTTTGGCGATCTTGATCCCGCCAGCGTCAGCAACAATGCCGAAGCCAGTGTCGGCATGAGTGCAGAGGAGCGGGCGGTTGCTTTCTTCGCCAAGTCGGTGTGGCAACGCATGGCCATTGTGTTTGCTGGCCCGGCCATAAACTTCATTTTCTGCATTGTGGCCCTGTTCGGCCTTTACGTTGCCGTTGGCCAACCCGGATCGCCCGCCGTTATTAAAGAGCTGGTAGCGGATCGTCCGGCTATTCAGGTTGGCTTACAGATCGGCGACCAGATTGTCCGTATGAACGGACAGGAGATTTCCCGTTTCCAGCAAATTCAGCAAGTCATGTCGGTCAATCTCGACTCACCGCTTGATGTGGTGGTTTTGCGCAACGGGCAGGAAGTCACCTATACCATCACTCCCTTCATTGAGGAGATTACCAATAACTTTGGTGTTACCCACCGGGTTGGCCGCCTCGGTATTGTCAGCGGCGGCAAGGTTGAATTCAGGAAACTGGGAGTAGGGGAGGCCGTAGGCGAGTCGCTCCACGAAACTTGGAACATTACCGCCAATACCCTTAAGGGCCTGTGGCAAATCATCTCGGGCGAACGCAGCACCAAGGAGATGGGCGGAGCCATCACCATCGCAAAGATTTCCGGCGATATGGTCATCACGGACGAAGAAACAAAAGCCATTGATTTTGGCAGAACCGCCGCGTCCCTGATCTGGTTTATGGCTATTCTTTCGGCCAATCTTGGCCTTATTAACCTTTTCCCGATTCCGGTGCTGGATGGAGGCCATCTGCTGTTTTACGCCATTGAGGCGATTCGGGGTCGCCCGCTGGGGGAGCAGGCGCAGGAATACAGTTTGCGCTTTGGGCTGGCTCTGGTATTAACGCTGACAGTCTTTGCTCTCTGGAATGACCTCACGAATTTTGGTGTGGTCAGCAAGATCGTCAGCCTCTTCTCGTAAGCAGATCGGCTGGCGTTATTGCCAGACGAGCTGTTGAGGGAGAAGGTGCCTTGAAGCGGTTCGGATTTTTTGCTGTTTTGTTGTCTCTTGTTCTGGCTGGTGCGGGCTCTGCCGGTGCGCAGGTCGCAACTGCCGACCGGATCACCTCGATTGAGGTGCAGGGCTCACAGCGCGTTGAGCCTGCTACGGTCAAGAGCTATATGACCGTGCATGAGGGCGATGCCTTCAATCCGACCGAGGTCGATAACTCACTGAAAAGCCTGTTTGCCACCGGCCTGTTTGCCGACATCACCCTCAGTCGGCGCGGCTCGACCCTGATCGTCAAGGTCAGTGAGAATCCCATCATCAACCAGATTGCCTTTGAAGGAAACAACCGCCTCAAGGACGAGAATCTGACCGGCGAAATCCAGTCGCGTCCGCGGGCAGTCTACACCCGCACCCGCGTTCAGGCTGATGTACAGCGCCTGCTGGAAGTCTACCGCCGCAGCGGTTATTTCGCCGCCACGGTAACGCCGAAGATCATTCCGCTTGACCAGAACCGCGTCAATCTGGTGTTCGAGATCAGTGAGGCTGGCCGTACGCTGGTCAACAGCATCACTGTCATTGGCAACACCCATTTCAGCGACAGCCGTCTGCTGGAAGAAATTTCCACCAAGCCGTCACGCTGGTATCGTTTTCTGTCCTCAAACGACGTCTATGATCCCGACCGCGTTGAAGTGGATAAAGAGCTGCTGCGCCGCTTCTACCTCTCCCGTGGCTATGCTGACTTCCGCGTTGTCTCGGCTGTGGCGGAACTGGGGCCGGACAATAACGGCTTCTATATCACCTTCACGGTGGAAGAAGGCGAGCGCTACAAGTTTGGAGACATCAAGATTGATACCCAGTTGCGTATGCTTGATCCCGAAACCCTGCGCGCCCAGCTGACGACTGTGGCCGGGGACTGGTACGATGCGGGCAAGGTTGATACCAGCATCGAGAACCTGACCAAGGCCCTTAATGATCTTCAGTTTGCCTTCGTTGACATTCGTCCTGACGTCAACCGGGATCGTGATAACCACATCATCAGCCTGTCCTATCACATCAATGAAGGGCAGGCGGTATATGTTGAGAAAATCAACATCAACGGCAATATGCGCACGGAAGACCGGGTGGTCCGCCGTGAGATGCAACTGGTTGAGGGGGATGCTTTCAACCGCTCGCGTCTGCAGCGTTCGGAACAGAACATCAAGGATCTCGGATTCTTTGAGACAGTGGATGTCAAAACCACGCAAGGATCAGCTTCCGACCGCGCCAATATCGATGTGAATGTAGCGGAACAATCGACCGGTGAAATCTCGGTCGGGGCCGGATATTCGACGACAGACGGCCCGCTGGCTGACTTCGGCATCTCGGAACGCAATTTCCTTGGCAAGGGACAGGATCTGCGCTTCTCGACCACGATTTCGGGGCGGTCGCAGAACTTCAATCTCAGCTTTACCGAACCTTACTTCCTTGAGCGTGATCTCTCTGCTGGTATTGACCTAACCCACGACCAGACAGAAAACAAGGAAAGCTCCTATGATGAGCAGACGGACGGTTTTGTCCTGCGACTTGGCTATCCTCTGTCGGAAAACCTGCGCCAGCGCGTCAGCTATACTCTGCACAACACGCGGATTGACAATGTGCCGTCCACGGCCTCGCGCTTCGTTCGTGAGCAGGAAGGTGAGCGCCTGACCTCAATGGTCGGGCAGGAACTGACCTATGATCGCCGGGACAGCAAGCTGCTGCCGACTGAAGGCTATGTCCTGCGTATTAAAACCGAAGTTGCCGGTCTTGGTGGCGATGCCCAGTATCTGCGGGCACGTGGCGGCGGTGCCTTCTATGTGCCGCTCAGCGGCCCTGACTGGGTGTTCAGCATGATGGGTGAGGCGGGCGCTATCGCCGGATTTGCCAGCGACGACGATGACAGCATTGCCATCAATGACCGCTTCTTCATCGGCGGTGATACCCTGCGCGGCTTCAGGAGTTCAGGTATCGGCCCGCGTGATCTGACTACAACGGCAGAAGATGCCTTGGGCGGCAAGTATTTTGCCCGTGGCTCGGTCGAACTGACCATGCCGCTCGGTCTGCCGGAAGAAATCGGCGTCAAGGGCCATATCTTTACCGATGCCGGTAGTCTGTGGGGAAACAATGTGACTCCTCTGGCCGGTGAAACTTTCGTCGATGATGCCACGATCCGTCTGGCTTCGGGTGTCGGTCTCTCGTGGCGGTCACCGCTTGGTCCGTTGCGGGTCGATCTGGCTTTCCCGATCCTGAAAGAAGACTACGACAAAACCCAACAATTCCGTCTCAGCTTTGGCACGAGGTTCTAACCATGAAAAAATCAGTTCTCACCCTCTCTCTTTTTCTTCTGGCCACACCGGCCTTTGCCGAAGGTACGGCGGCGGCGCCCGCGCCTGCAACGGCCGCTCCCGCTGCAGCCAGCACGCGTTTTGCTCCGGCAGTTGTCGCGGTTGTAGACATGCAGAAGCTGATGCAGGAATCCACTGCCGCCAAGAGCGTCCGCGACCAGTTGGCAACCCGGCGGCAGACTTACCAACATGATGTTCAGGCGGATGAGCAGAAGCTCCGCGAGGCCGAGCAGAAGCTGGGCCAGCAGCGCTCGACGCTAACCGCCGAGCAGTTTACCGCCAAGCGTCGTGACTTCGAGGAGCAGGTGCGGCAGGTACAGCAGCGCGTACAGGAACGGGCTCATGTACTGGACGTTGCCTTCAACGATGCCCTTGCTACCATCAAGCAGAATCTGGGGCAGGTTGTAGCAGAAGCTGCCAGCGAAAAGGGCGCTTCACTGGTACTCGACAAGGGGCAGGTGATTGTAGTTGAGTCCTCTTTCGACATCACCGCCACAGTTCTGGAGCGCCTTAACCAGAAGCTGCAGCGCGTTGAAGTCAAGTTTCCGGCAGAAGGACAAGCCCAGCCCCGTACTGCCGCCCGTCAGGCCGGTTCGCGGACTCCCGCCACTGGTAGCGGCCACTGACCGTCCTGAAAGGCTGTCATCATGGCGGATTCGCGTTTCTTTCCGGTTCCTGAGGCCATCCCCCTCAAGAGTCTGGTGCTTCTGACTGGGGCCAGACTGAGGGTGCAGTCAGATGCCCTGCGCATGGTCAAAGGGGCAGCTCCCCTTAATATGGCCGGGCCGGATGACCTGAGCTTCTTCGATAACCGCAAATACCGGGACATGTTTCTGGCCAGCGAAGCCGGCGCCTGTTTTGTCCGCCCCGAAGATGCCGAACTGGCTCCGATGAGCATGGCGGTGCTGATCCACGAAAACCCTTATTATGCCTATGCGGTTGCGGCTGATGCACTCTATCCACGCCCGATGGTCAGAAACCGGATTTCCGAACATGCCTATATCCACGAAACCGCGAAAATTGGTTCCGGGTGCGAAATCCGCCCCGGTGTCGTCATTGGCCGGGATGTCGAGATCGGCGCACGCTGCCTGATTGAACCTAACGTTGTCATCGGCAAAGGCGTTGTCATCGGTAATGATTGCCGCGTTGGTGCCTGCACTTCAATCAGCCACGCCGTTATTGGCAACCGGGTTGCTATTTATCCGGGAGCCCGGATCGGACAGGATGGCTTTGGCTACGCGCTGTCGGATCGTGGGCATCTCAAGGTGCCGCAGCTTGGCCGGGTGATGATTGAAGATGATGTTGAAATCGGAGCCAACAGCACGATTGATCGCGGTGCAGGTCCGGATACCGTCATCGGTCGCGGCTGCATCATCGATAATCTGGTTCAGATTGCCCATAATGTTGTGATTGGCCCCGGCTGCGTGCTGATCTCGCAGTCCGGTGTCGCGGGCAGTTCCCAACTCGGTCGCGGCGTTGTTGTGGCGGCACAAGGCGGCGTTGCCGGACATCTCAAGATCGGGGATGGTGCGCAGATCGGTGCCCAGTCCGGGGTGATGCGCGACATTGAGGCCGGAACACGGGTGGTCGGCTCGCCAGCCCAACCGGTCAAACAGTTCTTTCGTCAACATGCATGGCTAGAAAAGTCCGCCAAGGAAGCCGGGAAAAAACAGACATGAGTGAAAGCGAAGTCATCAATATTGAACGGATCATGCAGATGATCCCGCACCGTTATCCGATGCTGATGATTGATCGGGTCATCAATGTGGTGCCAGACCAGTCGGCCACCGGCATCAAGAATGTCTCCATCAATGAGCCGTTTTTTGCCGGCCATTTCCCGCAGCGCCCGGTTATGCCCGGTGTCCTCATCGTCGAGGCCATGGCACAGACCTCCGCCGTACTGGTGGTCAGAACCATGGGCCCGGAGTCGGAGGGAAAGCTGGTCTATTTCATGACGGTCGATGAAGCCCGCTTCAGGAAACCGGTTGTTCCGGGCGATCAGCTGCATATCAATATCAAGAAAGAGCGTTCCCGCGGCAATGTCTGGAAGTTTTCAGCCGAGGCCAAGGTCGGCGATACCCTCTGCGCAGAAGCCACTTATTCGGCAATGATTCTTGACCGTTAACCCTGTAACACAGCGCAAGGCTTTGTGATTTAAGTCTTCCCATGCAAATGGGTAGAGTGAGCCTCAACAACGAGAGGATAACCGAGAGATGGGCACCCCCCAGATTCACCCCACCGCCATCGTGGCTGAAACAGCGCAGATTGGCGATGATGTTGTTATCGGCCCCTATTGTATTATCGGCCCTCGGGTTACGCTGGGACGCGGCGTTAAACTGCGCTCGCATGTCGTGATTGAGGGGATCACCAGCCTTGGCGAAGAAACTGAGGTCTACCCCTTTACGACACTGGGAACCCCACCGCAGGACCTGAAGTTCAAGGGCGAAGAAAGCCGCCTGGTTATTGGCGCCCGCAACCGCATCCGCGAAAATGTCACGATGAACCCCGGCACCGAAGGCGGCGGGATGATTACAGAAGTCGGCAATGACTGCCTTATCATGGTCGGCGCCCATGTCGCGCATGACTGCCACGTTGGCAACCGGGTGATCCTCGCCAATAATGCCTCTCTGGCCGGACATGTGGTCATCGGGGATTATGCCATTCTGGGCGGCCTGTGCGGGGTTCACCAGTTCGTGCGCATCGGTGCCCATGCCATGATTGGCGGCATGTCGGCTGTCGATAACGATGTTATTCCATACGGTCTGGTTCGTGGTGAACGGGCCAGCCTGCTGGGTCTTAATCTGGTCGGCATGGAACGACGCGGCTACACCCGCGAAGATGTGGCCGCCGCCCGCGAAGCCTTCAAGGCACTCTTTAAAGGTCAGGGCACGCTGGCTGAGCGCATTAATACAACGGCCGAAGAATTCTCGGATAGTCCGGTGGTGAGCGAAATGATTTCGTTCCTGCGCAACAAATCCAAGCA
>CAYSDE010000064.1:4076-9806 GCA_964429685.1 uncultured Pseudobdellovibrionaceae bacterium | reverse complement strand
CCGCCGTCCACATCCCCGCCCTCAGTGCTTTGCTCGACGAGCCGCAATCAGCAGCGCCCTCTGCTCCCCTCAAGCACACCCTGACTTAAGCGGCCGCTGCTTTTTCCATCACTGCCTTGCAAGCACGGATGATCCGGGTACATGCGTCCTTCAGCACCTCCGGCGAGGTAGCATAGGAAATGCGGAAATAGGGCGACATGCCGAAGGCCGCGCCATGCACCGCCGCCACTCCCTCGGACTCTAAAAAGTAACCAACCACATCTTCATCAGTTTTAAGCAGCTTGCCCTCCGGCGTAGTTTTGCCGATCAGACCGGCACAGCTAGGATAAACATAGAAAGCCCCTTCCGGCGTGGCGCAGCTGAGGCCCGGCGCCTGATTGAGCAGCCCGACCACCAGATCCCGCCGCTCCTGAAAACTCTTCCTCCAGTCCTGCAGAAAATCAATCGGCTGGGTCAGCGCGCCCAAAGCGGCGGCTTGCGAAATCGACGAGGCATTTGAGGTGCTATGGCCCTGCAAATCCCCCATCGCCTTAATCAGCGGCTTGGGCCCGCCCGCATAACCAATGCGCCAGCCGGTCATGGAGAAAGCCTTGGAGCAGCCATTCATGGTCAGGGTGCGCTCCATCAGCTTGGGCTCGACCTGTGCAATGGTGCGGAACTGGAAATCATCATAGACCAGATGCTCGTAAATATCATCGGCCAGCACCCAGACATGAGGGTGCTTCAGCAGCACATCGGCCAGCGCCCGCAACTGGGCTTCGGTATAGGCGGCGCCGGTGGGATTGCTGGGCGAGTTGAGGATCAGCCATTTGGTTTTGGGCGTAATGGCTTTTTCCAGCACCTCGGGTGAAAGGCGGAAACCGTTTTGCGCGTCGGTCGCCACAATCACCGGCTCGCCCTCGGCACAGAACACGATGTCGGGATAGCTGACCCAGTAGGGCGCGGGAATAATCACTTCATCGCCCGCATTTAGCGTGGCTAGCATGGCATTAAACAGAACCTGCTTGCCGCCGGTGGAAACGATGATCTGATCGGGCGCATAGGTCAGGCCGTTTTCGCGCTTGAACTTCTCGACAATAGCCTTGCGCAGCGCCAGCGTGCCCGGCACATCGGTATATTTGGTTTCTCCCGCCTTGATCGCCTTGATGGCGGCGTCCTTGACATGATCCGGCGTATCAAAATCGGGCTCGCCCACCGAGAGCGAAATGATGTCCCGCCCCGCCGCCTTCATCTCCTTGGCTCTGGAGTTGATCGACAAAGTAGGGGACGGTTTGACACGGTTAAGGCGGTCTGCAAGAAAAGCCATGAGAAACACTCCGGTTTGAGAATAACCGGAAATTACGCCTCATACATGGCTTTTTCAAGCTAAACCTCAGAAAGGCCACCGAAACACCTACGAGGCCAGTCGCAAAACTTTTCCATCCCCGCGCATACCAACCCCTGGCTGCCGTGTAGGAAACACCGGAGCGGCAATTTCGGGGTCTGTCTCCAAAGCCTGCCAGCCAATCATAGGCGGGGCCCAAGATGTTTTGTAGTACCCACTTGGTATAATGAGCGGCATCGGCACTCCATTTCCCATAGGCATATACATTACTGTTGAGGTATCCACATAGGACCGAAACGAGGAGCAGACCTCACCATGGGATAACGCACAATCGCTCTGGCTGTCATAATCCGGACGGGAATGTTCAGCTGCGGCTGCGTAAGACTTAGCGCAGAAATCCACCCCCTTCGTTGCAACGCATCCAGCCAAACTGGTAAAGACAGCGCTGGGTCCGCGATCCAGCTGGGCGCACACGCTAGGACCACATCCACCCAAGAGAAAAGCCGCAGACGCAGCCAATACAACTGTTCCCGCCTGTAATGCTGCTGCTTTCATGTTGTTCCCCTTCTTTGTTTCTATAAGAATAATATAGCTGCTTTCAGGGGTGCCATGTGTGAAGCCTCTGTGACACTTACATGACAGAACCATGACACCGCAGCCCCCGGAACAGCGCCAAGAAACTTTGTTGAACGGGAAAAACACACGTGTAACTTGCTACACCCTGATCTAACCATGATCTGACGCTGGACCAGATTCAGACAGTCCGCACGAAGAGTCATGGGAAACTCTCCTGCTAAAAACAACCGATCAGCACATTTCTTAATCCGCAATGTAATGCGGCACGAAGTGGCTCATATTGGTGGTGACCAGACTGCGCTCTTCACGGATACCCAGACCCGCCGCCTTGCCGCCGACCACCCATGCGCCAAGCACCGGATGAAAGCCGTCAAAATCCGGCAGCGGGGCAAAGGCCTGATAGATGGCCCGGTTTTCGTCATAGACTCCCGACGTTTTCTGCACCACCGCCCCATCCCTGTGAACCGTGATGTTGGCACCCTCGCGGCTAAGTTTAGGTTTGACAACATAGTCACCCTTCATCTCGGCGCGGGTATAAAAAGCAGGCAGCAGATTGGGATGATCGGGGGAAAGCTGCCAGAGTAGCGGCAATAACGCCTTGTTCGAGAGCAGCATTTTCCACGGGGCTTCGACCCAGCGGCAGGATGAATTCCTGAATGCCTCGGGATCGCCCTCGCACACCAGCCACTCCCACGGATAGAGCTTGAAGGCCGCACCAACCGTTCCGCCCTGCCCGTCGGTGAAATGCTGCGTTTCCGCCTCATAGCCAAGCGCAGAAATGTTGATGAGACGGGTTGAACAGCCCGCCTGAGCGCAGGTATCGCGCAGATATTCAAGATTAATAAAATCCTCGCGGGATTCAAGAACGCCCATGAAGTGCATGAACGGCTTGTCCGGCAATGCTTCTGCCCACGCCGCAATCAGCGCGTCATGCAGCATGTTCCACTGCTCATGATCCGGCCTGACCTCCTTGAGCCAGAGGTACTGCACTACCGCCGCTTCATACAGCGAGGTCGGCGTGTCAGCATTGTACTCGTAGAGTTTAGGCGGCCCCTTGCCGTCAAAGCGGAGATCAAAACGGCCATAGACCTCAGGATCCTGACGTTCCCAGCTTTCAGCCACCAGCGACCAGCAGGCCTCTGGCATATCAAAAGCGGCCAGCGGCGCTGTATTGCCTGCCCGGTACTGCTCCACCACATAGGCTACCGCCTTGCGGCAAAGTTGATGCAGGGTGTTGGTTGCAGCCTCCAACTCGTCAATCTCGGTCGGGGACAGAACATAGCAGCGGTCTTCCGACCAGTAGGGATTACCGGTTTTGGCTTCATGAATGGTGAAACCGATATTATCCATATGCTTGGCCCAGCCTTGGCGTTCTGCCATTTTCTCGCGCTGCATGGTTCTGTCCTCCGGCCTTTGCCCGACTCCCTCAACCACCCACCGAGGCCGCATGTCCGGTTGACCCGAAACCATGCGCCGAAGAGGCATGGCTGCTGATCCCGCTTGAGAAATGCGGCATACTGCTCACCGTCCCTTTGGCAACCGACTGCCCGGACGCGTAAACAGCGCGTGGCCCGATCTCAACACCATTCACCGACATGCGCTGCGACCCATAGGTGACAGCGCGGCCATTAGCAAAATGCGTTGCCCCTGATGCATGTTCGAAAATCGGCTGAGCGCGGGCCGACGGCGAGAGGTCATTCTGCCCCGAACGCGCATAAGCGAAGCCGCTCGACTGCGGATAGTAGTAGCTATGAGGCGTAGTAACCACCGTCGTCCCACCCCCATGAGGCGTCGTCTGGGCTGCGGGTTTGGCATCGTCATCCCACTCGCCCTTGCACTTACCCTTGCCATAATCCTCCTCGCAATCACTTTGCTTCTGATAGCGCGGGGCCAGAGTCTTTTCCTGTGCCCTGGCCTGATTGAAGGCCGAAGTGCAGGTCTGCGAAGACAAACCGGTCCGCACACAGCCATCGACATCCCTGAAAGCCTCCACGTCAGCCGCAGGACCGCACCCCGCCGTCAGCGCCGCTGCCAAAGCCAGCGTGCCAAGCGTCAGGCTGGGATAAGATGACATTCTACTATGGTAAGACATGTTATTGTCCCTTTCTTGTTGTGACAGGGGAACCAATACCAAATCCACTGCAGGCTGTGTTTGAAGCTACTGTGACACTTACTTAAACTTCGAAATAATTGTAATTATTCTGTAATAAATCCATCCTCTTCAGTCTTCGCATCATTCTATTGATGTCATCGTGGCAAGCTGCTATCTTTCCCGCATGACTTATGAACTAACGAATGACCAAGCTGAATCCATTTCGCAGCACGGAGAGCCTGTAAACGGCTTGCTTGACCGCGTTGAGCAAGCCCTGCGCGATGCCAACCAGCCCCAACTGGCCGATCAATTTTTCCGGCTGATCTGCGACATCAATCTGGAGCAGGAACCAACCTTCGAGCCGGACCCAAGCCGCAGACCCCAGCCGCCCGGCCCCATGACAGCAGCCCTGTGGAATGCCTATACCCCGGTTACAATCGTCCGTGTAGCCAACGTCTTCAAAGCCGTTGCCAACTGCCCTGGGCTTGAAACCAATCTGCGCCGTGAATTTTCGGGGCTCGTTACCGAGTTGGCCCTGCCAACATCCCCAGCCACTCAACCTCGCCCCTTGCCGTCACCAAAGCCATAAATGTGATTTAATCTTTCCTGCCAATTGTAATTCCCCTCCCTGAGGGCTATTTAGGGAGCATGAGAGAAAACCGCATCCCTTTGGTTGAGAACCCGTCGCATAACGTGCCCAAGAAGATGGTACATGCGCTTGAGGTGGTGTCTGACTTTCAGCCCGCCGGGGATCAGCCTGCCGCGATCAAGCAACTGGTTGAGGGGCTGAATGCGGGTGAGGTTAATCAGGTGCTGCTGGGCGTCACCGGCTCGGGCAAGACGTTTACCATGGCGCATGTCATTCAGGCGCTGCAGCGCCCCACCCTTATCCTCGCGCCCAACAAAACGCTGGCGGCACAACTCTATGCCGAGATGAAAAGTTTTTTTCCGCATAATGCGGTTGAATATTTTGTCAGTTATTACGACTACTACCAGCCCGAAGCCTATGTGCCGCGCACTGATACCTTTATTGAAAAAGAAGCGATGATTAACGAGCAGATTGACCGGATGCGCCATGCCGCCACCCGCGCCCTACTCGAGCGGCGCGATGTGATTATCGTGGCCTCGGTCAGCTGCATTTATGGCATCGGCTCGCCGGAAACCTATTCGGGCATGACCTTTGACATTACGGTGGGCGACCGGATTGACCGGCAGGAACTGCTGGGCCGCTTTGTCGAGCTGCAGTTCAAGCGCAATGACATTGCTTTCGCCCGCGGTGATTTCCGGGTACGGGGCGATGTGGTGGAACTTTTCCCCGCCCATTATGAAGACCGGGCCTGGCGCTTTTCGATGTTCGGCAACGAGATCGAAGCGATTTACGAGTTCGACCCGCTCACCGGCGAGAAATTCGGCAAGCTTGACAGCGTCACTATTTACCCCAACAGCCATTATGTCACCCCGCGCCCCACCCTGCAGCAGGCGATTATCGCCATCAAGGACGAGCTGCGCGAGCAATTGGCCAGATTGCGGGCCGAAAACAAATTGCTGGAGGCGCAGCGGCTGGATCAGCGCGTCACCTTTGATCTGGAAATGCTGGTTTCAACCGGCATGTGCGCGGGGATTGAAAACTATTCGCGCTATCTGACCGGACGCGGCGCGGGCGAAGCTCCCCCTACTTTGTTTGAATATCTCTCTCAGGATGCGCTGCTGATTCTGGATGAAAGTCATGTCATGGTGC
>CAYSDE010000064.1:0-3976 GCA_964429685.1 uncultured Pseudobdellovibrionaceae bacterium | reverse complement strand
GAATATCTCTCTCAGGATGCGCTGCTGATTCTGGATGAAAGTCATGTCATGGTGCGCGCATGTCATTCAGGCGCTGCAGCGCCCCACCCTTATCCTCGCGCCCAACAAAACGCTGGCGGCACAACTCTATGCCGAGATGAAAAGTTTTTTTCCGCATAATGCGGTTGAATATTTTGTCAGTTATTACGACTACTACCAGCCCGAAGCCTATGTGCCGCGCACTGATACCTTTATTGAAAAAGAAGCGATGATTAACGAGCAGATTGACCGGATGCGCCATGCCGCCACCCGCGCCCTACTCGAGCGGCGCGATGTGATTATCGTGGCCTCGGTCAGCTGCATTTATGGCATCGGCTCGCCGGAAACCTATTCGGGCATGACCTTTGACATTACGGTGGGCGACCGGATTGACCGGCAGGAACTGCTGGGCCGCTTTGTCGAGCTGCAGTTCAAGCGCAATGACATTGCTTTCGCCCGCGGTGATTTCCGGGTACGGGGCGATGTGGTGGAACTTTTCCCCGCCCATTATGAAGACCGGGCCTGGCGCTTTTCGATGTTCGGCAACGAGATCGAAGCGATTTACGAGTTCGACCCGCTCACCGGCGAGAAATTCGGCAAGCTTGACAGCGTCACTATTTACCCCAACAGCCATTATGTCACCCCGCGCCCCACCCTGCAGCAGGCGATTATCGCCATCAAGGACGAGCTGCGCGAGCAATTGGCCAGATTGCGGGCCGAAAACAAATTGCTGGAGGCGCAGCGGCTGGATCAGCGCGTCACCTTTGATCTGGAAATGCTGGTTTCAACCGGCATGTGCGCGGGGATTGAAAACTATTCGCGCTATCTGACCGGACGCGGCGCGGGCGAAGCTCCCCCTACTTTGTTTGAATATCTCTCTCAGGATGCGCTGCTGATTCTGGATGAAAGTCATGTCATGGTGCCGCAACTCAACGCCATGTACCGGGGTGACCGCGCCCGCAAAACCACCCTGTCCGATTATGGCTTCCGCCTGCCCAGCTGCATGGATAACCGCCCGCTCAAATTTGAAGAGTGGGAGCAGATGCGCCCGCAAACAGTATTTGTTTCAGCCACGCCCGGCCCGTGGGAGTTGACACAAACCGGCGGCGTCTTTGCCGAACAGGTGGTGCGCCCCACCGGACTGATTGATCCGCCGGTTGAGATTCACCCGACCGAGCATCAGGTCGACGACCTGATGGCCGAAGCCCGCAAATGCATTGCCAAAGGCCAGCGCGTGCTGGTGACCACCCTCACCAAGAAAATGGCCGAAGACCTGACCGATTATCTCAGCGAAGCCGGAATCAAGGTCAGCTATCTGCATTCCGATGTTGAGACGATGGAGCGGATTGAAATCCTGCGCGACCTCCGCCTTGGGGTTTATGATGTGCTGATCGGCATCAACCTGCTGCGCGAAGGGCTCGACATTCCCGAATGCGCGCTGGTGGCCATTCTCGACGCCGACAAGGAAGGCTTTTTGCGCTCGCGCACCTCGCTGGTGCAAACCATTGGCCGCGCCGCCCGCAATATCGAAGGCCGCGCCATTCTCTACGCCGACCGCATTACCGACAGCATGCAATACGCGCTCGACGAAACCAGACGCCGCCGCGAAAAGCAGCATGCCTATAATCTGGCCCACGGAATCACCCCGGAAAGCATCAGGAAACATATCGGCGAAGTGCTGAGCAGCGTCTATGAACGCGACCATCTGACCATTGAAGCCACCAAGCCCACCCATGAAGGCGAGAACCTCAAAAAGGTCATGGCTGATCTGGAAAAACGGATGATGCAGGCCGCAGCCGGTCTGGAGTTTGAAGAGGCCGCCCGCCTGCGCGATGAATTGCATCGGCTGGAGGCGCTGGATCTGGGCCTGCCCGCACAGCCCAAAGCGCGGGACGAAAAACCGAAATCAAAACGATCAAAGAAGCTTTAGCCTATGGGCAAGATTGTCATTTATCACGCGCACACCGTCAGCAAGCTCTTTACAATCCAGAGCCTCCTGCGTGATGTTGTTGTCAGGAACACTGGCCTTTCCGTTGAAATCGCCCATCAGGACAATCTGGCAACGGCCCTGACCCCGGATACCCTGCTCTTCGTCCTGCCCGGCGCCTCAGCCAGTTCGACCTATCGCGATCAGATCAGCGGCGACAAGCTGGCCTTGCTGAAACAGCGCACGGCGGACGGGATGTATCTTCTCGGCATCTGCGCCGGAGGCTATGCCCTCGCCCATCATTTCGAGTACTGTTTCTATGATGAACAAAGTGGCGCATTGCAGGAGACGCGGCGGGTAAGGTCAAGCCTTGGCCTGGCCCCGGTTTATGCCTATGGCCCCAATCGGCAACTGCATCAGCTGCGCCCTTACGACCCAGCTGCCCGCTGGTCGAGCTATGATGCCGTGAAAACCGACTTCAGAGGGCGAGACGGCAAGCGGATTGAGGTGGCGCTGGCCCTCGCCAACGGCCCCAGCTTCAGCCATCTGGATCAAACCTTCTGCCAGCCGCTCGCCCATTATGAGCAAACCGGGGAAGTGGCGATGGTGAGTTTCAGATATGGCAAAGGCGGCGGCATCCTCAGCGGCCCCGCACCTGAAGTCGGCGGACGGAACCTGATGCAATACATCACCCCCGAACGACAGCAAGACCCGCATATGCAGACAACCCTTTCAGCGCTGGAAAACAGCCATGCCGCGTGGGCGTGTATGTGGGGTGACCTTATGGCCAGACTGCTGCCGTCACGGCCTGACCTCCATCCGCTCATGACCCGAAACTTCACCCAGCATGTACAAGGAGGCCAGCGCCAGCCCCACAGACCACTCACGCCGACCTGTTAACAGTCCGCATAACACTTTAATCTTTCATTAATAACCACTTATCTTGTGTTGTTACGCTAAAAGCTAATATCCGGTTTCAGGACTGAAATGGTGGTTTTTGTTCACAAGGCGGGCGCTGCACCAATTGCCCCGCTGTGACAAGCATAAATTTCATCTGCAACAACTTGAAATATAATTACTCTTATAAGAATCAATGACTTAACAAATAGCTCAAATTATAGGCATTATGGAAGCAACAGCGTATTATGGGCCGATTCTGCATTGCACTAGTGCTAATCCACTGACTTATCCACAGGAGTCGTGGACATCCGCGACAGATCGCCCCTACCTACTACATATAGATTCCCCCACGAGAGGGTACCCGCCCTCAGAAAAGCGGTTTAGCAGAAAGGGCCTGAGCCTACCGACCGTCTGCGCCAGAACCACACGCCAGCCCTTCAGACAGGCCAGCAACAAGAGAAGAGGCATTCGAGGAAGGCGCACAAACCCACTATCACCCAAAAGACGCTGTAGCCCTCCCGGAGGGATTGCACAAACCATCGTTTGTGCAATCGCCCCAGAAAGACTAGGCATTGGCCGGAACAGCAGCTCTGACAGTGACTGGGCTCTGAGCAAAGCTCGGCAGAGTTTTACGGTGGGCAATCGCCTCAAAGGCGGTAGCGAGGACTTTTTCATAGTGTTGCCGGTGGGGGGAGCCCTCGGGGTGAGTGTTTTCTACAGCTGATTGAAACATGGGCAAGGAGTTGGAGAAACATCCTGCGATCGCTCTCGTTTGCTCAGGGGTGTCACCGAAGCAAATAACCGTCCGATCATCTCTTCTTCCACCGGAAGCGGAGATCATGAACTCTCGGCAGACGAGTTCCCCTTGAACATTGTTAACTATGGCCTGCCCCAGCTTGGTGACGAGGTCGGCGGCAGCGTAGCCATTCCCATTCCTAGCGGCGACGGCGGGAAGGACGGCCAGTCCCTCTGTGATGAAGGCAGCAGTAAGGGCGTCATTGCCCTGTGCAGCCTGTCCCAGCCCGATGACGAGGTGGGCGGCAGTGGAGTCATTCCTAGCGGCGACGGCGGGAAGGACGGCCAGTCCCCCTGTGATGACGGCAGCAGTAAGGTCGTCATTGCCCTGTGCAA
>CAYSDE010000063.1:0-9884 GCA_964429685.1 uncultured Pseudobdellovibrionaceae bacterium | reverse complement strand
GGAAATCCAGCTTCATCGCGGATAAATCCTGCAGGCTGACCAGCGTTTGCCCCGGCTGCACATAATCACCAAGGCTGATCTGGCGGATGCCGACGGTGCCGCTAAACGGTGCCGCAATCCGGCTCTTGTCAAAATTGGTCTTGGCGACAGCAAGTTCAGCCTGTGCGACCCGCAGTTGCGAGGCAGTTTCGTCAGCGGCCTGTGCCGTTCCGGCGCCGCGACCGACCAGCGCACTGGCCCGGTTCGAGCTGCGCTGAGCCAGCGAGAGTTGCGCCTCGGCCTGCGCCACCTGTGCGGCACTGATCGCAGGGTCAAGCTGGACGAGGGGCTGTCCCGCCTCAACCTTCTGCCCTTCGGTAAACAGGATCCCGGTAACCCGGCCCGCTACCTCAGGCCGCAGGATGATGCCTTCCTTGCCTACCAGCGTGCCAACAGCGTCCAGTTGCACGGTCAGGGTATCGGGTTTGATGGTCACGGCCTCAACCGCGACGCCGCCACCTCCGCCGCCCGCCGGATGAGGGGCTGCGCTCCCTCCCCAAATCAGGTGAGATCCATACCAGACCCCTCCTGCCAGTAAAACCAGAACCAGCCCCTTTTTGAGCGGGGACAGTCTATTCAGAGAAGTTGTGCGGAGTTTTAACGACATTGTATAACCTCAAAGACATGCACGCAGTCCCCGCAAGGTCTGACCTCAGGAGGCTCTTAGTAGTTATAGAGGAAGCGGAGGTTTTGTCGAGGGGGAGATGAGAAAAAAGGCAACACGCCGTCATTCCCTGCGGGCGGGCGTGATTATCCGGTCTGCGAAATTCTACACCAGTGCCAGACCGTCTTCCGGGGTGGCTTTGCTGATGTCCTGCTGGCCGCTGTTTTCGTGGCCGGGGCCGAGGAGGATTTCGTTGTGGCATTTGCCGCCGGGGATCATCGGGAAGCAGTTTTCCTTTTGATCCACCAGCACATCCAGCAGCACCGGGCCTTCGGTCGCGATCATCTTTTTGACCGCGCCTTCAAGATCGCTCACGGTTTGCGCCTGCAGACCGGTCCAGCCATAGGCTTCGGCCAGTTTGACGAAATCGGGCAAGGCTTCGGAATAACTGCTGGAGAAGCGCGAGCCGTGCAGTAATTCCTGCCACTGGCGCACCATGCCCATCCAGTGATTATTGAGGATCATCACTTTGACCGGCAGGTTGTACTGGCGGGCGGTCGACATTTCCTGAATGTTCATCTGCAGCGAGGCTTCCCCGGCAACGCAGACCACCAGCGCGTCCGGATGGGCGATCTGGGTGCCGATAGCCGAGGGGAAGCCATAACCCATGGTGCCCAGTCCGCCCGAGGTCATCCAGTGATGCGGTTTTTCGAACGGCAGGAACTGGGCCGCCCACATCTGGTGCTGGCCGACTTCGGTGGTGACATAATGCTCCTGCCCGGCCATGGCATCGCGCAGCACTTCCAGCGCGTGCTGCGGTTTGATGATGGTGTCGTGTTTCTGGTAGCTGAGCGACTTGATGGCCCGCCACGCATTGATCTGCTCCCACCACGCTTTAAGAGCGCGGGCATCGGGCGTGGCTTTCTTCTGCTTCCACAGCGCCAGCATATCCGCCAGCACCGAAGCACAGTCCCCGACAATGCCGATGTCCACCACGATATTCTTGTTGATGGAAGACGGGTCAATATCGACATGGATCTTTTTGGAGTTGGGCGAGAAGCCGCTGGTCTTGCCGGTGACGCGGTCGTCAAAGCGGGCGCCGATGTTAATCATGACGTCGCAGTTATACATGGCCAGATTGGCTTCATAGGTGCCGTGCATCCCCAGCATGCCGAGGAACTGACCGTCTGACGCCGGATAGCCGCCCAGCCCCATCAGTGTATTGGTAATGGGATAGCCGGTCAGTTGCACCAGTTCGGTCAGCAGTTTTGAGGCTTCAGCCCCGGCATTGATGACGCCGCCGCCGGTATAGAAGATGGGCTTTTTCGCCCGCAGCATCAGGTCAACTGCCCGCTCGATCAGCTGGCGGTCGCCTTTCACCTGCGGCTGGTAGCGGGCGACATTGGCTTGTGCGGGGCCGTGATAGCGACCGGAGTTGAACTGCACATCCTTCGGCACATCAATCAGCACTGGGCCGGGCCGGCCCGATTTGGCGACGTGAAAGGCCTCATGGATGATCCCGGCCAGCTTGTCGGTATCCTTGCAGAGGTAATTGTGTTTGGTACAGGGGCGGGTGATGCCGGTGGTGTCGGCTTCCTGAAAAGCATCATTGCCGATGAGGTGGGTGGGCACCTGACCGGAGAAACACACGATGGGAATGGAATCCATCAGGGCATCAGTCAGGCCGGTCACCGCGTTAGTGGCGCCAGGGCCAGAGGTAACCAGCACCGCGCCGACTTTGCCGGTAGAACGGGCGTAACCCTCGGCTGCGTGAACAGCGGCCTGCTCGTGACGCACCAGAATATGCTTGATGTCCTGCTGCTGGAACAGCGCGTCATAGATCGGCAGGATCGCTCCGCCCGGATACCCGAAAATGGTATCAACGCCATGATCCTTGAGGGCGCGGACGATTATCTCGGCGCCACTCATCAGGGTCGTTGTGGTGGTGGCTTCGGGGCTCAGGGTATCAGGCATTTTCTTTCTCCAGCTTCACATCAAAAGTCGAAATCTTCAGATCATCGGCGCGCAGGGTCTGAAAGGCGGGGTGCAGTACGTCTCGCGGGGTTGGCAGATCATCCCAACTGGTGCGAGCCAGTTCGGTAGCATGAAAACCGGTGCGCTTGAACAGGTCAAAAAAACCGGAAAAGCGGATGCGGTTGGTATAGAAACCGGAATGGGCAAACAGCCCGCTTTCCCACAGCCTGTCCGAAAAGCGCAGATTATTGAGTCCGTTCTGCAGATGGTCGCGCAGATCAACGGTATGGGACTGCAAGCCGGACGGCTTCATGATACGGGCCAGTTCCGCCAGCGTTTCCGGCATGTCGGCCTTGCGCACATGCTCCAGCACGGCATTGGAAAAGATGAAGTCCACCGTGGCGTCCGGAATCGTTTTCAATCCGGCCAGCCCGTTAGTCAGATACACGGCGTTGCAGGCGGTCAGCACCTCGGCGCGGGTTTGACAGGCCGAGAGATCCGGCACGGGCTTGCCTTCGGCGATCAGTTGACGGGCCAGTGTCTTGAAAGAGTCTATCGAGGTAGCAGCAAAATCACCAGCATCCACCAGCCAGATTTTTTCCGCGCCAGCAGCCTTGGCCAGCAAGGCGGTGAACAGGCTGTCGCCGGAACCGAGTTCAAGGCAAGTCCACGGAGTCAGCGGTTTCTGGAAACGGGCGAGATGGTACGCGAAAATCCGGGCGGCATAAGCAGGATCATCCATCTGCCCGTGACGGAAAATATCAAGTTTCTGTTTCAGAACGCCGGACAAGGGGATCCGCGCCAAAAAAGCCTTGGCGATCATCTTCACCCACCAGGGAAGACGTTCTTTCAACACACGGAAACTCCCTTTATTGCTGTGCGCTGCACCAAATTTGACCAAATCCGGCTCCGGAGTCAATCAACTTTGCAAATAATTGCATATATTTTAGCGGCCAAGTCGCAATTTTCTTTCTCTTCCCCGGGTCTGTCATGTTCCAGACGCATAGCTGCGGGCAGTTGATGCCGAAACCAGGTGAGTTGGCGCTTGGCATAGTTGCGGGTGGCCTGCTGGGCTTTGACACGGGCTTCGGTGATGGTGGCCTCGCCTTTGAAGACGGCGGCCAGTTCCGGTACACCAACCGCCTTCATCACCGGCAGAGTGAGGTCGAGTTGGCGGGCAAGCAAATGCCGCACTTCTTCAGCGGCGCCACGCTGCAGCATCAGATCAAAACGCAGATCACAATGACTGTAGAGAACCGGGCGGGTCGGGCTGACTACGAAAGTCTTGAAGCGCCAGTGGGCGGGCGGGGCAATGTCCTTGTCCTGCTGCCAGTCCTCCAGCGTGCGGCCGGTGGCTTTGACTACTTCATAAGCGCGGATCAGGCGCTGGGTGTCGCCATCATGGAGCCGGGCCGCAGCACCGGGATCAAGCGTGGCCAGTTCAGCCCGAAAGCGGGCGCCGCCCAACTCACCATGACGGTTGATGGTAAAGGCCCGCAGCTCGGCTTCAATCTCCGGCACAATGGCGAGGCCGTTCATCAGGCTGTGCAGATACATACCGCTGCCACCAACCACGATGGGCCAGCCGCCAGTTTGCAGGATCGCCGCAATTTCTTCCTGTATCATGCCGAGCCAGAGGGCAACGGTGCCGCGAGTGGCTCCGTCGATGACACCGTAAAGCCGGTGGGGGGCGCGGGCTTCGTCGGCAGCATCGGGACGGGCGGTCAAAACGGAAAGATCACGATAAACCTGCAGGGCATCGGCATTGAGAACAACCGGGCGCTGCCCTTTGGCCTGCAGATTTTCAGCCAGCGCCAGCGCAATCGCCGATTTACCGCTTGCCGTCGGGCCGCCTATCACCACAATGGGAGGCTCTGTAGGGGAAGGATGAGGGGTCATGGACTTCGAGAATGTTTTGACAGTGGTAGCGACTTCACCCCATCCGCCGCTTCTGCGCAAGCAGATTCAGGCGGTGGTCGAGGGTCTGCAGGCGGCGGGGGCGCAAACAGCAGACCCGGTCTGGCTGGATGAGGGCATTGCCGCTGATGTTTTCTTCACTGGTACGGTGGAGGTCGGGCCGGTTGAGGCAGCACTGGCAGGTGCGGCGGTTGACTGTATTCTCCAGCCGGTTCAGCATCGCCGCAAAAAACTGCTGATTGCTGATATGGACAGCACCATCATTCATCAGGAATGCCTGGACGAACTGGCTGATGCCGCCGGTCTGAAAGCCGAAATCTCCGCCATTACCGAAGCGGCGATGCGCGGCGAACTGGATTTTGCCGAGGCGCTGCGGGCGCGGGTGGGCAAACTGGCCGGATTGCCTATCGCCGCACTGGAGCAAACCAGACAGCGCCTGACCTTGATGGAGGGAGCTAAAGAGCTGGTGACCACCATGCGGGCTAACGGGGCAGCCTGTTATCTGGTATCCGGCGGCTTCCGCTTCTTCACCCGCCATATTGCCGAACAGGCCGGGTTCAATGAAGATCGCGGCAACGAATTCATGATTGAAAACGGTCATCTGACCGGACAGGTTGTCGAACCGGTTCTCGACAAAAACAGCAAACTGGCAGCCCTGCAGGAATTCGCAGCACGGCATAGCCTGTCACTGGAGGAAACACTGGCTGTCGGCGACGGTGCCAACGACCTGCCAATGTTACTGGCCGCCGGCCTCGGCATCGCCTATCACGCCAAACCCAAGGTCAACCAACAAGCCCGCGCCCGCATCCGCTTCAGCAATCTGACGGCACTGCTGTATGCGCAGGGGTATGCGGGAGTTTCTCTTTAACCGGAACCGGATTCATCCCCGCCCTGTCACACCGGCGCAGGCCCTGCTGAAAATGGCCAAGGCGCCGGGGGGTGGGGGAGTTCCCTAAGTCTGCAACACCGTCACACCGGCGTAGGACGCAGATCTAATACCAACCACCGTATATTTTTACCTATAGTCATTCCCGCGAAAGCGGGAATCCAGCTTCGCCGCGTCTGCGGCGGAAAGATTCTTTGCTCGCTGAACGCTCGCAGGCCTAGATTCTCGCTTTCGCGGGAATGACTACGCATATGAGTCCGTAATTATGGTGGTTGTCACTATAGGTGAAAAATGCTCAAGGAGTGCTTTCTGTAATTTGAGAATATCCTTCTTCTCCCAGATTCCATCTGCTGAAATTTTCTCAATATAACGTCTAATGCTTTCACAGAAAACCGGGGCAGTAATTATTGTGTTGAATTCTTCAATCATTGGCTGGAATCGCTCAAACGATTTCTGCCTGAATAGTTTTTGGTATTCTTCTATCAAAGGGCCTTTTGCTTCGTGGCCTGTGAGTGGATCAATAATTTTAGGAATGAGAACGATATTCCACGGAGCTGTAAAAGCATAGATGTTCTTTGTACGACCAAAAACGTGCGAAGTTTGGTAATTTCTTATTGACCTCCCCTTTGTATGATTGGTGAGTTTAGCAATAACTTTCTGTGGATTCGCGTTGTTTGTAGGATCTACGACGATATTGTCCTTCCCAAGAACTCCCTTATAAAAATCCATAAACAGTTGCGTGCCAACCCCATTCCTCCCAAAGTCGCGAATATAGACCGTCTGATTGTTATTAATATCAGACTTCAGCTCCTCCCACCGCGCCTCTGCGGCTTCAAGAGGCGCGTAAATTGTTTCTTCAATCCCAAATTGAAAGAATTGTTCTTTCGTTATGTGACAGTGGGCAAGGAAGAGTTCATACGAATCTTTCATGGATCGCCATGGGCTGAGGAATACGAAGACGGAAGCAGCATAACAAACAAAATCGTTCCGTCATATACCCCAAGCTTCGGCTTTTACCGAAGTGATGTGATCAATAATTGTAAGCATAAAGGGAGAAGAGTCATAGGCGTGCAGAAGCCCGCCCCCTCCTAACCTCCCCCGCTACGCGGGAGAGGGAATGAAGGAACAAACGCAGCGTTAACTTACGCCACCTTCGCCAGATTCTTCAGCACATAGAGCAGCACGCCGCCCTGTTTGAAGTACTCGATTTCGTCCAGCGTATCGATGCGGCAGAGGACGGGGATGGTTTCGGTGGTGCCGTCTTTGCGGGTGATGGTTAGCTGCAAATCCATGCGGGGCTTGAGCCCGGCGCTGAGGCCGGTGATGTCCACCGTTTCGCTGCCGTCGAGCTTCAAGGTCTGGCGGGTGGTGCCGGGTTTGAAGACGAGGGGCAGCACGCCCATGCCGACCAGATTGCTGCGATGGATACGCTCGAAGCTTTCGGCCACCACGGCGCGGATGCCGAGCAAGCGGGTGCCTTTGGCCGCCCAGTCGCGGGACGATCCGGTGCCGTATTCCTTGCCCGCGAACACCACCAGCGGCGTTCCGGCCTGGATATACTTCATGGCGGCGCTGTAGATCGGCATCTTCTCGCCGGTCGGCACATAAAGGGTATCGCCGCCTTCGGCCCCACCCAGCATTTCGTTGCGGATGCGGATATTGGCGAAGGTACCGCGCATCATCACTTCATGATTGCCGCGCCGGGCCCCGTAAGAGTTGAAGTCGACCGGCTGCACCCTGTTGGCAATCAGATATTCACCAGCGGGCGAACTCTTTTTGATGTTGCCAGCCGGGCTGATATGGTCGGTGGTGATGGAATCGCCGAACACCGCCAGCACGCGGGCGCCCTTGAGATCTGCCACTTTGGCGGCGGCTTTGTCCACGCCGTCAAAATGCGGCGGCAGCTTGATATAGGTGCTGTCGTCTTCCCACTGATAGGTCAGACCCTCGGGCACCGAGAGTTTCTGCCACTGTTCGGGGCCCTTGAAAACATCGGCATAGCGGGACTTGAACATTTCAGCAGTCAGACACTGCTTCATCACCGCGTCAATCTCGGCATTGGTCGGCCAGATGTCCTTGAGATAGACGGGTTGGCCATCAGACCCGATGCCGAGCGGCTCGGTCTTGAGATCAATACCGACATTGCCCGCCAGCGCATAGGCCACGCAGAGCGGCGGGGAGGCCAGATAATTGGCTTTGGTGTGCGGGTTGACCCGGCCTTCAAAATTGCGGTTGCCGGAGAGGACGGCAGCGACCACCAGATCCCCGCTTTCGACCGCCTTGGCAATCTTGTCCGGCAGCGGGCCGGAATTGCCGATGCAGGTGGTGCAGCCATAGCCGACCAGATTGAAACCAAGCGCGTCAAGATGGGTCTGCAGACCGGCCTTGGCGAGGTAATCGGTCACCACCTGAGAGCCGGGGGCCAGCGAGGTTTTCACCCAAGGCTTGCTGGTGAGCCCCTTCTCATGGGCTTTCTTGGCAACGAGGCCAGCGGCAATCAGTACACTGGGATTGCTGGTATTGGTGCAAGAGGTAATCGCCGCAATCACCACGTCGCCCTGTTTAAGTTGATAGGTTTCGCCCTCAACGGCCACGGATTTGGTAGCATTCTCCGGCGCAACGGCAAATTCCTTGCCGATATTGTCCTTGAAGTTTTTGGCCATGTCGGCCAGCAATACGCGATCCTGCGGACGCTTGGGGCCTGCGAGGGAAGGCTGCACGGTGGACAAATCCAGTTCCAGCACGTCGGTAAAGACCGGCTCGGGGCTGGTAGCGGTGCGCCACAGGCCTTGCGCTTTGGCGTAGGCTTCCACCAGCTGCACACGCTGCTCCTCACGACCGGTAAAGCGCAGATAATTGATGGTTTCCTGATCGATCGGGAAGATGCCGCAGGTAGCGCCATATTCCGGGGCCATATTGGCAATAGTGGCGCGGTCAGCCAAGGTCAGATGATCCAGACCGGGGCCGAAATATTCAACGAACTTTTCCACCACGCCGCGCTTGCGCAGCATCTGGGTGAGGGTGAGAACAATATCGGTAGCGGTGGCGCCTTCTGCGGGTTTACCAACCAGCCGCACGCCGATCACTTCCGGCAGCAGCATGGTGACAGGCTGGCCGAGCATGGCGGCTTCAGCTTCAATGCCGCCGACACCCCAGCCGAGAACCGCCAGACCATTGACCATGGTGGTATGGCTGTCAGTGCCTACCAGCGTATCGGGATAGGCAATTTGCTTGCCGTTCTGATCCTTGTCGACCCACACCGTCTGGGCCAGATATTCAACATTGACCTGATGGCAAATGCCGGTGCCGGGCGGCACCACGCGCAGATTGTCGAAGGCTTTCTGGGCCCAGCGCAGGAACTTGTAGCGGTCACCATTACGCTCGAATTCAATATCAACATTCTGCTGGAAAGCGGAAGCGGTGCCGTAATGATCGACCATCACCGAGTGGTCAATCACCAGATCGACCGCGCAGAGCGGGTTGATCTTGGTAGCGTCGCCGCCCATGGCCCGCATCGCTTCGCGCATGGCGGCCAAATCGGCTACGGCGGGAACGCCGGTAAAGTCCTGCATCAGCACGCGGGCGGGCAGATAGGCAATTTCATGATCGGATTTTTTATCCTTGAGCCACTGGGCGATGGCCTTGAGGTCGTCCACCTTGACAGTGCGACCGTCTTCCCGGCGCAGCAGATTCTCCAGCACCACCTTCATCGAGAAGGGAAGGCGCGAGACATCGCCCAGACTCTTTTCTGCTTCGGGAATGCTGAAATAGTCATACGTTGTGCCGCCAACTTCAAGCGTCTTACGGCATTTCAGCGCATCGGAACCGGTGGTGATGGTCATCTGGCAACTCCCCGAAAACAGACAGAGGCTCAAGGCTAGGCCTGAACCAAGCTGCGTCAAGGTAGTCGCCAAAAGTTACCAGAGGCTTAAAGCAATTAACCCTACGCCCGGGCCAACTTCTTTCCGCCACCTGATAACCCATTAACAGGTCATTAATTCTCTCTCAGCAGACTATGCGACCTGCCCCTCCGCAATGGGCAGCCTGCAGACAACGAATCCTTTAGTACCGGTACTGATCACCCTTGTACGGGCCGTTTTCGTCGAGGCTCAGATACTCGGCCTGCTGCTTGGTCAGCTTGGTCAGTTTGACGCCGAGCTTGCCGAGATGGAGGCGGGCCACCTTCTCGTCCAGATGCTTGGGCAGGGTATAAACCTTCTTCTCATAGGCCTTGGCGTTGGTCCACAGCTCGATCTGGGCCAGCGTCTGGTTGCTGAAGCTGGATGACATCACGAAGCTGGGATGACCGGTAGCACAGCCCAGATTGACCAGACGGCCTTCTGCCAGCACCAGCAGACGCTTGCCATCGGGGAATTCGACTTCGTCCACCTGCGGCTTGACATTGTGCCACTTGAAATTACGCAGCGAAGCAATCTGGATTTCGCTGTCGAAATGGCCGATGTT
>CAYSDE010000062.1:0-9927 GCA_964429685.1 uncultured Pseudobdellovibrionaceae bacterium | reverse complement strand
AAGCAGACAGCGGCAATCAGGTAGGCGAGGGCTGCAAAAGTGGTGGTCATGGATGTCTCCGTTGTTTAAAAAAAATGCCCGATTTCTTTTGGGGTTCCAATGCAGCCTCAACTCTCCGGTCAATTTCCTCTGAACTTCCCATACTGACAACCGGGATTGGGGAGCCGACGATATATCCCAGCTTGCGTCCAAGCTTATTTTCAATGGCCGCGTCTCTATTAGCCGTGCAAGGAAAATCCTCCACTGGCCTACCGACGATTTCCTTGAAGAAGTCTCCCGGTCGTCTGGCTGCGGTGGTCATGATTACTTTGCCTTCTTTTTGTACATGGCCAGCATGCGCTGGGTGACGATGAAACCGCCGAAGATGTTGATGGAGGCCAGCAGGACGGCGAGAACGCCCATGAAGGAGCTGAAGCCGAAGGAGCCGATGCCCGCCGCGACCAGCGCGCCGACAATGATGACGGAGGACACCGCATTGGTGACCGCCATCAGCGGCGAATGCAGGGCCGGAGTAACGCGCCAGACGACGTAATAGCCGACAAAGACGGCGAGGACGAACACCGTCAGGCCTTCAACGAAGAAAGGCGAGGCGGCATGGCCCTGCTCGGCAATGGCAGCAGCGGTCTGCTGGGCCAACTGGTCGGCACTGGCGGCCAGAGCGCGCAGCTGCTCGCCAAGGTTCTGGGCGTGTTCAGTGAGGGTGGCGGGTTCGCTGCTCATGCGGCTACTCCTTTGTCAGCGGTGAATTGCGGATGAATGGTGGCCCCGCCCGTAGTCAGGCAGGAGGCCTTGAGGATTTCATCATTCAGGTCGGGCTTGAGGGCCTTGGTGTCCTTGTCGATCATCGGGGTCACAAACGCCAGCACGTTGCGGGCATAAAGCGCCGAGGCATCGGCGGCAATCCGCGAGGGTAGATTGGTGAGGCCGAGAATGGTGACGCCGTGAACGGTCACATTCTCGCCCGGCTTGGTCAGGGTGCAGTTGCCCCCGGCTTCAGCCGCCATGTCGAGGATGATCGAGCCCGGCTTCATGGTTTTGACCATGTCTTCCGTCACCAGTACCGGCGCCTTGCGGCCCGGAATCAAAGCAGTGGTGATAACAATATCCTGCGTCTTGATGGTATCGGCAATCAGCTGGGCCTGCTTCTGCTTGTAGGCTTCGCTCATCTCCCTGGCATAACCGCCCGAGGTTTCGGCCTGCTTGGCTTCGTCATCATCCACCATGACAAACTTGCCACCGAGGGATTCAACCTGTTCCTTGGCCGCCAGCCGCACATCAGTAGCCGAGACAATCGCGCCGAGGCGCTTGGCGGTGGCAATCGCCTGCAGACCGGCAACCCCCGCCCCCATAATCATGACTTTGGCAGGGGGCACGGTGCCAGCCGCCGTCATCATCATCGGGAAGGCCTTGCCATAGGCATGGGCGGCTTCAAGTACGGCGCGATACCCGGCCAGATTGGATTGCGAGGACAGCACATCCATCACCTGCGCACGGGTAATGCGGGGTACAAATTCAAGCGCATAGGTGCTGAGTTTGCGGCTGTTATAACCGTCAAGGGCGCTCTTGTCGGCATGGGGGCTCAGCATGGCCACCAGCGTGGCGCCTTCGGGCAGGGCGGCGACTTCCGCCGAATCGGGACGCTGCACCTTGAGGATCAGATCGGCCCCGGACAGGACATCGGCGCGGCTGCCGAGCGTGGCTCCGGCGGCGCTATAGGCGTCATCCGTCTGCGAGGCGGCCAGACCGGCACCAGCTTCAACAGCAACCGTGCAACCCAGTGCGATAAACTTCTTGACCGTATCCGCCGTAGCGGCCACCCGGCGCTCACCGTTCTGCGTTTCCTTGAGGACTGCTATCTTCATACACTCTACTCCCTTTTGACCGGCTGCAGGGTGCTACAACCAGACCCACTTGTGAAGGGGTTATAAATACGGCACAAAGGGAATATGGAATTTTTCGAGTTGACCCTGATTCTGGCCCTTTATGCCCTAGCGCTGGCCCTGCTGGGGCGGCGGTTCGGCATTATTGACCCCATCATGCTGGTTATGGGGGGGCTGCTCCTCTCTTTCCTGCCCTTTGCGACGGATTTCAAGATTGACCCGCATTTCGTGCTGACCATCTTTCTGCCTCCGGTCCTCTATTACGCCGCGCTGGACCTCAGCTGGCGGGAGTTGAGCGAGAATTTGCACAGTATCCTGCTGCTGGCGGTCGGGCTGGTGCTGGCGACTGCCCTAGCGGTCGCGGGGGTGGCTCATCTGTTGATTCCCGGCTTTCCGCTGGTGGCGGGCATGGTACTGGGGGCTATCGTGTCGCCTCCGGATGCGGTGGCGGCGACCTCGGTTTTAAGCAAACTCCGGGTGCCGCGCCGTCTGGTGACGGTGCTGGAAGGCGAAAGCCTGATTAACGATGCCACGGCGCTGGTGCTGTATTCCTTTGCGGTAACGGCGGCGCTGGAAGGCCATTTCAGCCTGCCTGAAGCCGTGGTTGGTTTTGCCAGCGTTTCAACCGGAGGTATCGCGCTGGGGCTGGTCCTGGGGCAGGTGTCCCTTTTTGTCCATGGCCGTCTGAAGGATCCCTTGCTTGAGATGATGCTGTCACTGACAGTGCCGTTTCTCACCTTCATTACCGCTGAACATTTCGGGGTTTCCGGGGTGCTGGCGGTGGTGACGGCGGGAATCCTGCGCTCTTCCCAGTCGCCACGGCGGTTCAGTGCGGAGTCGCGGCTGCAGATGCGGAACATGTGGCGAATCATCGTTTTTGTGCTGAACGCCATTGGTTTTCTTCTCATTGGCGTGCAGATGCGGACGGTGTTGGGTCAGTTGCATGGCAGTTTCAGCCCGCTGGAAATGGCGGTTTATGGTTTTGTGGTTTGCGCCGTGGTGATTCTGGTGCGGCTGCTTTGGGTCTATCCGGCGGCGTGGCTGCTGCGGGTGATTTCGGCTCATGTCCGTCAGCACAGTCCAATGCCGCCCAAGGAGCATCTGGCCGTAATCGGCTGGTCGGGGATGCGGGGGATCGTCTCGCTGGTTGCTGCCCTCGCCCTGCCGGAATTCAGCGCAACCTACATGCCGTTTCCGGGCCATGACATGATCCTGTTTCTCACCTACTGCGTTATTCTGGTGACGTTGGTGGGGCAGGGGGGAACATTGGGCTGGCTGATTCGCCATCTCGGCGTGGAAGCCGTTTCCTGCGATCCTACTCACGGGCGAACGGCGCGGGCCCGTCTGCGCGAAGCCGGTCTGGACACCATCGGGCTGAACGAGGCCGGACGCAGTCCTACCGCTGTTAGCCGTGCCCGCCAGCATTACGAGCAGATGCTCAGCCGCCTGCGTACGCCCGACAGCACGGATGAACTCGAAAACCTGATTGCGACTGACAGCAACGACTATCACGATCTGGCCATGCAGGCCCTGCAGGCGGAACGCCGCGCCCTCGGCTTCATGCACAAGAACCGCGAAGTTGACGACGAACTGTTCCGTGAGCTGATGGAAGAACTCGATTTACACGAAATTCTGGTAGGTCGGGAGCGGGTTGAAGGCTGAAGAACGCAGTTTTTCTTGCGTCAGCGGGCAAGCCCGCCTATTGAATAGCGTTATGAACACGCCCGCTGAAAGCACCCTTCCCGAAGTCTGGCGCATTGCGCTCACCACCAGCACCGCCAAGGCCGCGCTTTATGCCGAAGCCCTTGAGGAACTGTGTCCCACAGTCAGCTGGATTGATACCGATGAGGACGGCGTGGTTGAGGTCGAGGCGCTGGCGGAAGTCAAGCCTGACCGGGCCGAGGTGGAGCGTCTGCTGCGCGCTGTGGTGGCGGAGGAGCTGCCGTCTGTTACTATCGAGCCGCTCGAACACAAGGACTGGCTGGAGCTGAGCTATCAGAGCTTTCCACCCCGGACACTGGGTCGTTTCTGGATTTATGGCAGTCATATTACCGAAACCCCGCCTGCGGGTCTGTGGCCGCTGATGATCGACGCCGCTACCGCTTTCGGCTCGGGCGAACACCCGACCACAGCGGGCTGTCTGCTGGCGATTGAGGAACTGCACAAGCTTGGCCCCAAAACCAATATTCTTGATATGGGAACTGGTTCCGGCATTCTGGCGGTTGCTGCCGCCCGTGCCTGGGGTACCGAGGAAGGCGGCACCCGCATCACCGCTATCGATATTGATCCCGAATCCATCCGCGTCACCCGGAATCATGCAACCGCGAATAACGTGCTGCATTATATGGAGCTGGCATCTGGTGACGGCTTCAACACCGAACTGGCCCTTGCCCATCAGCCTTATGACCTGATCCTTGCCAATATTCTGGCCGGGCCGTTGACGGAGATGGCTTCGGCGGGGGCGGCTCAACTTGCTCCCGGCGGCCATGTTGTGCTGGCCGGCCTGCTGGAAACACAGGCCGAAATGGTGCTGGCGGCGTGGCAGGCTCAGGGGTTGAAGCTGGTCAGTAAATGGCAGCGGGGCGAATGGACGATTCTGCTGCTGCAGAAAGGGCAAGCCTCATGAGCCTCATCAGTGACCGCATTGCGGCTTTGCGCGTCCGTCTGGCGGCGCAGGGGCTGGCGGCGTTCGTGGTGCCCCATGCCGATGAATATCAGAACGAGTATCTGCCGCTTTCAGCCGAGCGTCTTGCTTACCTGACCGGCTTCACCGGTTCGGCCGGGATGGCGATTGTCAGCGCCGATAAGGCCGTGCTGTTCGTCGATGGTCGCTATACCCTGCAGGCTCCTGCCGAAACGGACACCGCCGTGATTGAGGTCAAGCCGCTGAGCGCAATGTGTGCCGCCGACTGGTTGACCGAGACGCTGCCCGAGGGCGCGGTGATCGGGTTTGATCCGTGGTTGACGAATGAAGATAGTTACCGCGCTTTGCACAAAGCCCTCGGCGAGAAGAACCGTCAGCTGGTGCCCGTCCAGAACAATCCCGTTGATGAAATCTGGATGGATCGTCCTGTTCCCCCTCTGAGCAAGGCCGAGATTCACCCGCTGGAATTTGCCGGAGAGTCTTCCGAGGCCAAGCGTCTGCGCATGGCTGAAGCCCTCCGTGCTGAAGGGCAGCAGGCTTTTATCCTGACCCGGCCTGATTCTTTGGCGTGGCTGCTCAATCTGCGCGGGGCCGATGTTGCGCATACCCCGCTGACCCTCGGTTTTGCGGTGCTGCATACCACCGGTACCGTTGATCTTTTCATCGCGCCGGAGAAAATATCCCCTGAGGTGCAGGCTCATCTCGGCAATGCGGTGACCCTGCATCCTTTGACCCAGTTTGCTCCTGCTATTGCCACACTGGCTGAAGGTGCCCGCTTGGTTGCCGATGGCAGTGCCACTGCTCATGCCGTTTTTGCTCTCGCCAAAGACCGGATCGAACGCAGTGCTGATCCCTGCCAGCTGGCCAAAGCCCAGAAAAACCCGGTTGAGCTTGCCGGTGCCCGCAACGCTCATCGCCGCGACGGCGTGGCGATGGTCAAATGTCTGCACTGGCTGGCGCGTGAAGCCGCCAGCGGCACGATTGACGAGATGACGGTGATGGAAAAACTCCGGGGTTGGCGCAGTGAAGGCCAGCACTTCCGCGATCTCAGCTTTGAAACCATTGCGGGCAGCGGCCCCAATGGGGCGATTGTTCATTACCGGTCGTCTGACAAAACTAACCGTCGCCTACAGTCAGGCGAATTTTTCCTGCTCGATAGCGGCGCCCAGTACCGCGACGGCACCACCGACATCACCCGCACCCTTGCCATAGGCGAGATCAGCGCCGAAATGAAAGACCGCTTCACCCGCGTTCTCAAGGGTCATATCGCCATTGCCCGCGCTTTATTCCCGCGCAAGACCACTGGCCACCAGATTGATGCTTTGGCCCGTCAGGCGCTGTGGGAGGTGGGGCTTGACTACGATCATGGTACTGGTCATGGCGTCGGCAGTTATCTGTCCGTGCATGAGGGGCCGCAGGGTATCAGCACCCGCGCCACTGGTGTCGCCCTCTGTCCCGGCATGATCGTCTCGAACGAGCCCGGTTACTACAAGACGGGTGCCTATGGTATTCGCATCGAGAATCTGGTGGTAGTTGAATCGCGCACTATCCCCGGTGCCGAGCGCGACATGCTGGGTTTCGAAACCCTCACCCTCTGCCCGATCGATCGCAACGCCATTGAGCCCGCGTTGCTGACCGCTGAGGAAAGGAGCTGGCTGAACCGGTATCACGCCGAGGTGGCCGCCCAGCTTCTGCCGCTGCTGCCTGCTGCTGAAGCGGGCTGGCTGAAGGCCGCGACGGCTCCGCTTTAGATCACCAGCGTCTCGTCCAGCAGCGCCAGCATCGGCAGGTCGGAGGGGGCGTTGCCATAGCCGTAGGTTCTGGCAAAAGGGCCGTGGGTTTTGAGGTAGGCATCCACCCGGCGCGCCTTTTCAGCGCGGACGCAATTGCCATCTGTCATTCGCCCGGTCAGTTTGCCATCCACTACTTCCATCTCGGTTGCCATCACCACATCCATTGGCAGACCTTCAAGCAAATACGGCACATAAAGCGAGAGGGCACCGGTGGCGATGATGATGGTGGCGCCATCGCGCTGGTGCTTGAGCAGGGCGGAATAAGCCGGTTCTTTCCAGACCCGCCATTTGGTGACGCGCCGGGCCGCCGCCTCGGCAGTTGCCAGCGGTACCCCCGCCAGTGCATTGAGGAGCCAGGCCGCCTTGACCGCTCCCTTGAGATCGGCCTGTCCCGGCAGTGGCCGCAGCAGAGCTTTAACAAAGGTTACCAAAGCGCGGGGCCAGCCGACGCAGTAAGCGATGAACGGCAACAAGGAGTCCCGCTTGACCAGCGTTCCGTCAACATCGAAAAAAGCAGCGACCCGGTGACCGTGAGACGTGTTCATATCCGGGATATATCCCAGAATGAGCAGAGGAGGAATAGCCTGAAACTGTGCTTGTGCTTGCCAGCCCCGATTTGTTAGAACTGTCAAAATTTAAAAGGAGTCCTTATGCGCCCTCATCAGAAAATCTCACCCGCCGCCACGCCCTCGCCTTGCGGCCTCTTCAACATTACGCTTTTTCTTGGAAACGCTTTTGAAATAGCCCGTCAGAAAGCGCCGGAATGGACTTCCAACCCTGAGGCTGAAGCAAATACCAAACCCTATACCCTTGCCGCAACTGAGGCTGATATTGGAAAAATCTGGCCTGCCGATATGGCGCAAAACGATTTCAGCCCCAGCCTGAGCCGCTTTATCATCTCCAAACTCGGTGTTGATCGGTACGATCAACAGACGCAAACCGGGTGGTTTCTGGCGGCTATTACCAATCTGCTGGTACGCCAAGGCCAGTCTGATTTTATTTTCTCTGAAGTCCTGCCGGAGATTTATACCAGACAGGAAGAGAAAAATTCTCTGGTTAAAGTCCTCGGGCGCATGTTGCCCGCCATGCGGGAGCAGCTGGATGAGGCCGCTCTGCCCGGCTTTGAAAAAAACCAGCATGACCTGCTGAATTCTGTTTTTGCGACCAAGGATCTTTATGTGGCGGCCACCCGACTGATTTCCTATATGCATGATGGCAGCGGGTTAGGCCGCTATACCTTATCCGAAGGCTGTGCCGCGCAAACTGCGTTTCTGTTTAAAACGCTCCCAATTCCCGTCATCGTAGACCGCTTTGGCCAAAGCAGTGGCCATTGGATGGTTAGCGCATTGATGTGTAATCTGTTTAAAAACGCTTCACCCGAGCAAGGTCAGACTCTGGCTTTGGCCCTGCATGACCAGCTTAAACCGCAGGGTTTGATAAAAACAACCCAACAACTGCTAAAAGACAACGCAGGGCCGATAGCCCTTGGCTTTAACAGCGGGCTGCTAACCGCTCTGCCGTCACAGCAGAAAGAAATCTACGCAAAAGAACTGCTAACCCTGAACTGGAGCCCTTATCTGGTGGAAGGTGCGATTTTTAATCCAGAACCCTCCGCTAGTTTCATCAAAGCCCTCCCCGAAGGGCTCGCGCAGAAAATGGTTCGCGGCATGGTCGACGAAACAATGGGCTTTGAACTTGAAGCAAGCCCCAATTATTGGTGGCAATCAAAATATGCCGATCGCCTACACCAGATGGTGCCTGAAAGATACTGGCCTGTCTGTGAAGAAGTCGTGCTTGAGCATCTGAGCGCATATCCCTCTGACCGGGATTGCTTGATCAGGGCCAGTTTGATTCTGCGCGGCATTCTGGCTAACGACCAAACCTGTCGGACGCACGATGTTGATTTTATTCACGTACCATTTTACTCGCCTTATAGAAGCCATGTTGTCTTTGTCAGACCGCTGCCGGATCGGATAGACAGCGGAATTGTCATGATCAACAATTTTATTGGCACGATGAGCGATTTGGAAGAAAGTATACGCAATCCGGCAACTGGTATGCCGCGTGATCAGCCCCCTCATCGCCGAGAGATATATCCCGTGGAGAGATATGCTCCTTATATCGAGACTATTAAGGCAGGAATGGGGGGCACACCGGATACACAGGTCAGTCTGCGCGAAACCCTTCGCCGACGGCAGCAATATCATCTCCGCATACAACCCCGCCGCGCTCTGCCAGCTCCTGGCTAGATGTTATGTCCGCCTTTCTTTCCAGCAACAGTTTCGTGTGAGTTTCTGTAATGGCGCACTGTACTATGGAAAACTATGGGGAAAAAACTACGGCGGGCCCCCGAGGTATCGGGCGGCCCGCCGCGTTTTATATCACAGACCTGTCAGCGTAACAGTCGCAAGCGACTTGCTGACCGCTGGAAGATCAGCGCTTCAGGCTGAAGCGCACCGACCTTCGCCACTGTGACATAATTTCTGCATTTCATCCTTAAGTCGCAACTTGTCCCGTTTCAGATGGACGACCCGGGCTTCGTTCAGCCACGGATGGGATTCCTCCTCGTGCAGGGCAGCCTCCAGAGCTGCATGTTTCTGCTTCAGGGACTCGATGCGATGTGCCACTGCCATTACGCTTACTCCCTCTGTTACGGTTGATAATGGCGGCCCCGGACTTTAAAAGGCCTGTCGGGCCCGCCACTGGTTTCGTGAGTATCAAGATATGCTGCCATAAAGGAGTTGCAAGCAGGTTAACGAATTAGAAAAATTACTAAAATTTTCCTTAACTACTAGATGTAGTTTTTTGGCGCATGGAAATACAGCTTGTAGCTGTCGCATGAAACAGGATTGCGCAAAAAAGACCGGAGATTACTGGCTCGGAGTCAGGGGCTAATCCCCAACGCAGACTCCGAGTGCCCGGGCTGTTCTCAGCATCGTGCTGCCGGGTTCAACCGCCTGATAGGTGGCGATAGCCTCGGCCAGCGGAATATCAATCACCTGACGGTTCTGCCAGGCGACCATGCGGCCAAACTTGCCTTCGGAAATCAGGTCAACGGCGCGGACGGCCATGGTCTGACCAAGCAGACGGTCGGTATGGTTGGGCTGGCAGCCCCGCTGCACATGACCAAGCACGGTAACGCGGGTTTCGGCACCGGTAGCTTCGGCAATCAGGTGGGCGACATACTCGCCGATGCCGCCATAGCGCTTCCGGCCTGATTCGTCGTTCTTGTGGACGGGAACACCCTCGGGCGTGCGCACCGCTTCCGAGACGACGACCAGCGCGAAGTTGCGCCCGGTCTTGCGGACGTCATCAATGTGGCGTCCGGCTCTACAATCGGCTGGGGCTATGAGGTTTAAAATGAGCACATACAAGCGGCTTTTAATACTAGACTTTCTTTTACGTCTGACTGGAATCTCCTGCTTCACTTTGTTTGTAGCGGCAATTTATCAAACAACGGGGAAAGCATCTGACATTGGCATGATCAGCGTTGCCACTGTCGGCCCTGCGCTTCTCATCACATTGTATGCAAACAAATACACCAGTCTCTTTTCGCCCCTGGGAATTCTGAAATGGGTTAACGTCGCACGGTTGATTGTGTTTGTGGTTT
>CAYSDE010000061.1:0-9959 GCA_964429685.1 uncultured Pseudobdellovibrionaceae bacterium | reverse complement strand
CAGGCGAATGCGCTTTTCTGTCAAGGCGTGATGGTCTAACCTAGGCACGAAACGGAGCGAACTATGAAACGACGGGGCAAAGTTATGAATAACCTGTTGAAACATCACAACTCAGGCCTGATGAAGCCAAGCCTGACTGAGGCGGACATAGCCCGTGACCGGGATTTCTTCGGCGCGGGCGGTGGGGTCCAGTCCGGCCTGTCGCAGCAGGGATTCGGGATCGGGGCAGAGTGATTTCAGGGCAGAGCGCAGCATCTTGCGGCGCTGACCGAAAGCGGCAGCGACTACCCGTTCCATCGCTTTCCAGTCTGCGTCTGCAGTTGGAGCAAACACACGGGGAATGAACTGAACAACCGAAGAATCCACCTTCGGCGGCGGTGTGAAAGCCCGGGCCGGCAAATCCATCACCCGCTGCACCTCGCAGCGCCATTGCGCCATCACCGACAAACGGCCATAGGTTTTGCTGCCCGGCGCAGCGAGCAGACGATCCGCCACTTCCTTCTGGAACATCAGGGTCAGGCTGGCAAAGTCGCCGCTATGCTCAAGCCAGCCGATTAAAAGCGGAGTGCCGATATTGTAAGGCAGGTTGGCGACGATCCGGCGCGGAGCCGGGGTTGCCTGATAGTCAAAGGTCAGGGCATCCCCTTCAATCAGGGTCAGGCGCTGTCCCGCTGCACCCACCAGCGGCTGCAGGGCCGCAACAGCACGGGAATCGCGCTCAATGGCAATCACATGCTGTGCCCCCTCCAGCAGCAAAGCTCTGGTCAGGCCGCCGGGGCCGGGGCCGACTTCAATCACCGTTCCCTCTTCCAGCCCCTCAACCGAACGGGCAATCCGGCGGGTCAGGTTGAGGTCGAGCAGGAAATTCTGACCAAGGGATTTTCTGGCCGCCAGAGCGGCCGCCGCGATCACCTCGCGCAGCGGCGGCAACAGGGCGACGAGATCCTCAGCCACGGACTTCAATGAAAGCGTTCTGGCGGAGGTCACGCAGATAGCGGCGCGCCAGCAATTCCAGCTTCTGCTGGCCGAGGGTATTGGTAATCTGCTGACGATCCACACCCGCCACCGGAGCGGCGGCAGGCGGGGCAGAGGCAGCGGCAGCGGCTGGTGCGTCCGGGTAACTGCGGTCACAGACCATCAGGAACAGGATGCCCTTGTCATTGCGCATCGGCGCGCTGGCCTCGGCTACCGGCAAAGCGCTGAGCATGGGCTGCAGCACCGGTGGCAGACTGCTGACTTTGAGAGTCCCGAGAGAGCCGCCGCCGGCATCGCCAGCCTGCCTGGCCAGCCGCTCCATATCAGAGCAGTTTTTGGCCTGCAGGCGGAGGGCTTCCAGTTTGCGGGTTGCCGCTTGCAGGGCCTCGCTGGAGACATTTCGCGGCACAGCCAGCAGAACCTGCCGCAGAGAGAGTGTTGCCTGTCGCGGGTCAGGGGCCGCAGCAGCAGGAGTTGTGGTCGGCTGCCGGGATTGTTGTTGCAACGCCGGGATCACCCGCTGGTCACGCAGCATCAGGATATGATAGCCCGAAGCCGTGCGGAGAGGCGGTGACAAAGTTCCCTTGGCCATCCGTTTGAGTGCTTCATCCAGTTGGGGCTCAAGCTGGCCTTGGGTAATCCAGCCGAGATCACCGCCCGAAGCCGAACTGGGCGACTGCGAGAACTGGCGGGCGACCGCCGAGAAGCGGGCCCCTCTCGCCATCTGCTCAATCAGGCGCTGGGCGGTCTGTTTGACGCCGTCTTCCTGGGATGGGGCATCAACCGGCAGAAAGATTTCGGCAGCCAGATATTGCGGCTGACCGGCACTGGAAGAAATCCGGGCGATCTCGGCATCGACCTCATCATCGCCAATATCCACCTGCGGACGCAGGCGGCGCTGCACGACCAGCGCCCATGCCATCGCCCCCTGAATCTGGGCGCGCAAGGTTGAAATATTGACCCCCTTGCTGGCAAAGAAATTCGGCAAGGACGCCGCCGTCTGACGATTCTGCTCGGCCATCCGAGCGATTTCAGCATCAATATCGGCTTCCGGCACCGTGATGCCGTATTTGGCGGCTTCCTGCATCTGGAGCCGCTCATCAATCATGCTGCGCAGGATTTGCCCCTTGAGGCGGGCAATCGCTTCAGCGGGCGGCGCAATCCCTGCTCCCAGCAAGGCCAGCCGCATCCGCGCTTCCACATCGGCATTGGAAATCGCCTCGTCATTAACGACAGCCGCAATCCCCAACTGGGCAGAAGCTGCAGCCGGAGACGGCACCGGGGGGCGCTCTGCCAGTGCGAGGGAGGGGATAAGCCAGAGAACGGCAAGGATGAGATAACGTGTCATGCGGATAGTCATAGCCATTCTTCACCCATCTTCAAAGTGAAAGAGTGCCGCGGCACCCCCGAAAAGTCCGACCAGTGCCGGCCCCCAGGCGGCCAGCGCAACTGGCATACCACCAGACTGGGCAAAAGTCTGGATAACATCGTTAAGAACGAAAAGCAGTAGTCCGAGGGCCAGCCCACTGGCAATCGTCGCCAGAATCCCGCCCCGGCGGGTCTGCCGGAGGCCGAACACCGCCGCCAGCGCCACCATCGCCGCCAGAAACAGCGGCTTGGCAAGCAGGGACTCGAAATAGAGTTCATGCCGCACGCTCGAAAGCCCGGCGGCCTGCAGGGTATGAATAAACTCCGGCAGCCGCCAGAACGACAGGGATTTGGGCGAGGCAAAACTGTCCTCAATCTTTTCCTGCGTCAGATTGGTAGACAGCCGCACCGTTCCCACATGAGTAACCTTCGGGCCGTTGCCGCCGCCGGGTTCATGAATATAGGCATCCGAGAGTTCCCACGCCCCCGGCACCAGCACGGCGCGGGCGGCGTCAATACGTCGACTGCTTTCAAGATTGGCAGGGTTTTCAAAGGCAATGACCTTCTGCAGCTCGAACGTCCCCGGCTTCAGGCTTTCGGCATGAAGGAAGGCCTGACTGCCCGCATCAGCCTGACTAATCCAGATTCCTGCCGAGGAAATTTCCAGTGTTGATTGGCGGCCCCGGAAATAGCGGTCTTCCATACGCTCGAACCGCCCGACCATCGCCGCACTCATCGGATTGATGATTGTGACATCAATGACGCCAACCAAGAGCGCCGCCAGCGCCACCGGGGCCAGAAAATTCCATACCGACAGGCCGGCCGAGCGGGTAACTTCCAGTTCATGCGTCTTGGTCATGCGCCAGAAGAAATAGAGCGCCGAGAACAGGGTGGCCGAAGGCAGCATTACCTGTGCCGTCCCCGGCAGTTTGAGCGCAGCCATCCGCAACACCAGCCCGACCCCGATACCGGGATGGGCCGAAGCACGACGCAGCAGCTCCAGCGCCTCGCCGATATAAGCCACTGCCAGCAGCCCGAGCAGAATGGTCAGAAACGACGTGACAAAGGTGCGGCCAAGGTAGAGCCACAGGGTCAGGGGGATTTTCATGGCACCGCCCTCCCTTCCCGCTCCGCTTTCCAGAGCAGAAGAAAGCCGGAAATAATAGGCAGGAACAGGCTGACATAGAGCGGCAGCACCGCCAGCGGCGCCCGGCTGACAATCTGCCCCAGCCCCAGAATCGCCGCCTGTACTCCCGCCGCCAGCACAATCGCCAGCACTACCCGCCACGCCTGCCCGCGCCGGTTCAACTCGCCGAAGACAAGGCAGCACCCAGCTATCAAAGTAAAGCCAATAGCCAGAAAAGGTGTCGACAGACGCTGATGCAACTCAGCCCGCAGACGGCCCCGCATCGGCACTTCAACATCATCATCAATGCCCTGCCAGACCGCCAGCGTCGAGCGCTCCCGGGGCAGTGGCGCCCGGTCAACCAGAGTGGGCACCAGACTGTCAAGATTGACCGCATAACTGTCAAAACGCAATTCGGACAGGCGGTGCTGGGCCCGGTTGTATTCCTGCTGAATGCCGTCATAGACGATGACCTGCGGGCCCGTCGCGCCCTGCACCAGCTGACCATGTCGCGCCCGGATGGTCACCGGCTTTTCGGGATTGCGGCCATCATGAATGAGCAGATCAAACAGCTCGGCATTCCGTTCGCGCCGCGCCACATAAACCGTCATCCGGTTGCCGAGATCGTTGAAGGTGCCTTCCTTGAGCAGCGCCGCCGAGAATTGCGACTGCACGAAATACTGCAACCGGATCAGCTCCTGATTGGCCAGCGGCTGCACGTATAAACTTATGAAGAAAGAAAGCCCGGTCGTGAAAACAGCCAGAATGAGCGCGGGCCGCAGCAAAGCCCGGGGGCCCAGCCCGCAAGCCCGCATGGCAATCAGTTCGCTATCCTGCGTCAGCCGGTGATAGGTGAACAGCACCGCCACAAACAGCGCAATCGGCAAGGTGATGCCCAGAAAAGTCGGCAGGGTCAGCAGCGCCAACCAGACAAACATATGCAGCGGCGCCCCATTCTCCACCACAATATCCACATAGCGCAACGCCTGCGTCAGCCACACCGCCGCCGTGACCGCCAAGGTCACGAACAACAAGGCCTGCACCAAAGCGCGCAGCAGATAAGAGGTCAGCCGGTTCATTAAGCTTTATTACCGCTGTTTTTGCAGACAGGCAAACTTTCTGAAGAGGGAAAGGATGCCCCTCCGCAACCGACCCTCACCGGCAGGCCTATGAAGCGTCCTTTGGCTCATTTGTAAAAAAGCCCGCCGCTGCCTGAAGTGTGGGCCGTCAGGTACGTTAAGCTTTATTACCGCAACCCAAGAGTCAGCTCAAATAGCCGACGGCGGTTTATGTTGAAGTATCAGAGTGACTTCTGATACACCCCCGGACATTGGTTTTGATAATTTTTCTAGAGGAAGTTTAAGATGCTTGAAAAACTTGCCCTCCGGCTCAAAGCTTATTGGGCGGTTTGTGAATATAGGGGTGGTCACGCCTCTCCAAACGCGTTAATCCGGCGACCACTCGAAGGTATCAACACCTTGTCACCTGCGCAACGTCGCACGCGGTTGCTCACCTCTCTTGCCATAGTAGAAAGTTTATACAAGGCCGGACACCTCTGTGCCGACGGCCTGCCGTCCAGCTGTCAGGAGATCGTTAAAGCTGCGCCAGAAACGGAACGCTATGAACTGGTAAACATTGCGTTCCCTCTTGGCACACTGGCCTACAAGCACCCAAGGATGCCCATCCAAAGCTTGCTGAAATGGCACAAGAGTCTCATTGAGCTTCTCCCACCGTCAAAACGGCTGGTACCGGTTAATACTGCGCTGGACTTTGCCAAAAAGGTCAGCAGCCACGGAGAAATTGACAACCAAGGACTTAGTCGGCGGTTAGGTGACCTCACCTGTCTATTGCCGGAAGGCCAGAGGCGGGAGCTTGTTGATTTCGGCGTTAAGCTCGATATGGATATGGAGAAAGAATGGGGGCTGGAACCCAAATACGTACTGAAACACAGGGTATCCCGTATCCAGTCCCTGCCAAAAGACCAGCGCAACAACGCAGTGCAACGATACGGCCTCTGGAAAGCTGCCACAGCGGCTTGGACGGAGTTTGCCACGAAAGGTGACTCCGATGCTCTGCCCACTCTGCGCGAGACCTTTGCGCTCTGCGGCGCTCCTCCTGCAGAAACCGGCATTACCGGCGTGACCATTTCGGAAAAGATCGGCCAGCGCAGGATGATCTGTGCCATATTTAAGCGCGCACAAGGTGAGTCCTTAGCCGTGATTGGATCACGTGTGCTTTCCCCTGAAGATACGAGGATGTTGGCAGATGATGCCCCTCTCCCCCCATGGATGGGCCCTTATGCACCTGAGGAAAGAGAATTCATCCGGCAGAATCTTCCCAAGCCCGCCGCCCCCGCCGCTGCCTGAAACATTGACAGATTGCCGGAAGCATTTACCTTGGTCGGGATTTGAACCCTGACCAAGGATGCCGTCATGACCGTTGCTCTCAGTTTCTCGTCTGCCAAGCTGCCGGAATCCGGCACTGTTTGCGTTGTTGTTGCCGGTGACAAGCTGGGGCCGGTGGGTCAGGCGGTGGATGCGGCCACGGGCGGCACGCTCAGTCAGGCCATGCAGGCCCAGAAATTCAGCAGCAAGGCGGGGGAAACTCTGACCGTGCTGGCCCCCGGCGCCGCTTATGACCGGGTTATTCTGGTCAGTGCTGGCAAGCCGGAGAAGATTGATGATCTGGCGCTGCAGGCCGCTGGCGGCCATGCCTATGCCGCCCTCGCCCGCACCAAAGCCAAAGAGGCGACGCTGGCGGTTGATGCCGCCCACGCCAAGAAGAGCAAGAGCAACGGCCATCCCGCTGCACTGGCCGCTTTCGGGGCCCTGCTGCGCGCCTACCGCTTCGACAAATATCGCACCAAGCTGAAGGCGGAGGACAAGCCGCAGCTGGCCACCCTCACCCTTCACGCCAAGGACGCGGCTACCGCCAAGAAGGCCTTTGCACCGCTGGAAGCTGTGGCCAAGTCCGTTGCTTTCACCCGCGACCTTGTTTCCGAACCGCCCAACGTCCTCCACCCGGAAAGCTATGCGGAAGCCTGCAAGGCCCTCAAGGAACTGGGCGTCAAGGTGACAGTGCTGGATTATGCTGCCATCAAGAAACACAAGATGGGCGCGCTGATTGGCGTTGCCCAAGGCAGCATCCGCGAGCCGCGTGTGGTGGCGCTGGAGTGGCAGGGCGATCCCAAAGCCAAGGACAAGGCTCCGCTCGCCCTGCTCGGCAAGGGTGTCACTTTCGACACCGGCGGCATCTCCATCAAGCCCTCGGGCGGTATGGAAGAGATGAAGTGGGATATGGCCGGATCAGCGGCAGTGGTCGGCACCATCATGGCTTTGGCCCTGCGTAAAGCAAAAGCCAATGTGGTCGGCGTCATCGGTCTGGTTGAAAACATGCCGGACGGCAATGCCCAGCGCCCCGGCGATATTGTCACCTCCATGTCTGGCCAGACCATTGAAGTCCTCAACACTGACGCCGAGGGTCGTCTGGTGCTGTGCGATGTCATCACTTATGCCCAGCGCACCTACCAGCCCAAGGCCATGATTGATCTGGCCACCCTGACCGGCGCGGTGATCGTGGCCCTCGGCCATGACCATGCGGCGGTGCTGTCCAACAACCAGAAACTCGCCGACACCCTGCTGGCCGCAGGCAAGACCAGCGGTGAAAAACTCTGGCAGTTGCCGGTTGGCGAGGCCTATGACCGCGACATCGACAGCCCAGTCGCCGACATGAAAAACATCGGCTCGGCCCGCGAGGCCGGTACGATTGTCGGCGCCGTCTTCCTGCAGCGCTTTGTTGAAAACGGCACGCCGTGGGCCCATCTTGATATTGCCGGCACAGCCTGGGCCTACAAGGATCAACCCACCTGTCCCAAAGGCGCTTCGGCCTATGGCGTCCGTCTGCTCAACCAGTTTGTTGCGGATAATTACGAGCGGTAATCAGTCCAGCAGTAACAAGCATCCCTCCTGCCGAGACGGCAGGAGGGATTTTTGTTTAGGGATAGAATCATAAAACCACCAGCGCCTCAGATGCTGCTTTCAATGATGAAGCGCGGGCGCTGCTTGGTTTCCATGTAAATCTTGGCAATGTAGTTCCCGATGACACCGGTAGCGAGCAGCTGCAGCCCGCCGAGGAAGAAGATCGGCGTTACAATCGACGCCCAGCCTGTCACTCTGTTCGGGCTATAAATGCCAACCACCAGCGCCCAGAATCCGAACAGAACCGACAGCAGCGCCAGAATAAAGCCGATCCGGGTAATCCATTGCAGCGGCACAGCCGAGAAAGAGGTTATCCCGTCAATTGCCAGTGCCAGCATGCGGGAAAACGGATATTTTGTAACCCCGGCAAACCGTTCCAGACGCTGGTATTTGACAATCGCGGTTTTGAAACCAAGCAGCGGAACAATCCCGCGCAGAAACAAATTGACCTCGTGAAAGTCGCGCAGGGTTTCCAGTGCCCGACGGCTCATTAAACGGAAATCCGCATGATCAGGAACAATCTTCACGCCGAAATAACGGAGAATGCGGTAATAAAGGCGGGCCGAGGTACGTTTGAACCAGGTGTCGGTTTCACGCTGGTAACGGACTCCGTAAACAATCTGGGCACCTTTGGCGTGTTCCTCAATCATGCGCGGGATAACGGTCAGATCGTCCTGCAGATCGGCATCAAGACTGATAATGATGTCACCAGGTGCAGTCATCAGTCCGGCTAAGAGCGCATGTTGATGCCCGAAGTTGCGGGCCAGCTTGATGCCGTGAACACGCGCATCACCGGTGCGGAATTCCTCAATCAGACTCCATGTCGCATCCTGCGAGCCATCATCCACAAAAACGATGGAACTGGCTGCGGCCACACTGCCCTTTAATTCATCCAGCAAAGCCAACAGGCGACGCGAGGTTTCCCCCAGCACTTCCTCTTCGTTATAGCAGGGAACCACAAAAGTCAGAACCGGCAGACCGGCGGCGGTGGCAGAGGCTGTCATGATTTCCCCGTTTGCGGTTTGGAAAAGGTGCTGAGAAAATGCTTCAGGCGGGCCAGTTGGTGAATTGCACAGCGCGGTAGCAGACTCAGCAACCGGCAGCGCAGCCGCCAGAGGAACGGGCTGTAATCCGGAATGGCCTCGCCTGACCGGATTTCAGTCCGCCACACCACTTCGCTCAGGCGGGGCACTGCATTCGCCCGCACATAAAGCAAGGCGTTATACCGATACCACGGCTCTATAACCGTAATGCCGCGCACCCGCTGGCGAGGAAAATCAAACGGCACAAAACCCCGCGCCCGGAACTTTTCCGCCCAGTAGGACACCGGCTGTTCATTGACATGGAACTCGCCGCCCTGCCCCGGAATGGCCGCCGAGAACAGGATGACATCGCCATGTCTGACCAGATTATCAATCAGGCGGTCGGCATGAGCTGCCTCAATATGTTCAGCCACCTCAAGGCACTGCACAAGATCGAACTGCCGGTCAAGGGCCAGCGTTCCGGTCAGGTCATGCGCCCGGAACTGGGCCGGAGCGATCTTGAGGTGGTTTCTGTCCACATAGTCGCCATCGACCCCGAGCAAGTCACTCACCCCGCGTCCCGCCCATGCCGCCAGCCAAACTCCCCGCCCACAGCCGACATCCAGAACAGATTGCGGAGAGATTTCACCGCCTACCGCCTCAAGAAAAGCAGAGGCCGAACGGCCAGAGCTGGCGTCGACAAAGTCAAAAAATCCAGAGTCATAGGCGTAACCGGACATTCTGTTCTCTCTGCTAAATTCTGGCAAAATTGTATAGGAGATGCTTAGATGTGTCATCGGTTATATTAAGGATTAAGCATGACCACCGAAATTCGCTTCTACCACCTTGAGCGCTCACGGCTTGAAGACGCCCTGCCCTTACTGCTGCAAAAATCGCTGGCGAGTGGGCGGCGAGCGGTGGTGCGAACGGGGTCGCCGGAACGGACTGAAATGCTGAACCAGCACCTCTGGACTTTTGATCCCGGCTCTTTCCTGCCACATGGCAGCCGCAAGGATGGCGATGCCGCACTGCAGCCGGTTTGGCTGACTGAAGAGGAAGAAAACCCTAATAACGCCGACGTGCTTTTTCTGTGCGACGGCATGAGCTGTGAAAAGCCGGAGGCTTTCGCACTGATCTGCGCGATATTCGACGGCAACGATCCCGAGGTACTGGAGACAGCCCGCGCCCAGTGGAAAGCATGGAAGGACTCAGGCCCGACCCTGACCTACTGGCAGCAGGGCGCGAGCGGGTGGGAGAAAAAGGTTTAAAACCACGACCAGTCCGCTTGATAAAAGGGAAGATATTTGTGGCGGAAATAGCGTTAACCATTTTTTCACTATTTCCTTGAGATTCGGGCGATAAAAATGATATTGTCATTTTATTAAGTCAAATGTCGGCGATTTTAACACTAGGGGGTATTGGCATGGCGGGTCTACTTGACAGATTTTTCGGATCTTCTTCAGATTTTAATACAGCGCCGACAGTTTATGG
>CAYSDE010000060.1:0-9972 GCA_964429685.1 uncultured Pseudobdellovibrionaceae bacterium | reverse complement strand
CAGGATCTGACCGTCCATTATTTCCGCCCACTCCCCCCCCGCGACGGCGGCCAGCGGTTCGGCGGATTACGATCTCAACGGTTTTCGTGTCCGCGTGGACAAGGCGATGGTTGAAAACATTCCCATCACCGGCGCTCGCGTCAGTCTGCTCGGCCTCATGGATGAAACCGACCGGGCCGAGATCGAGGTGGCGGTTGAGGGCCCGGTGATTGACCAGTTGAAGCTGATAGATCATGAACCGCTCCGCTACGCCCGTCGTCTCGGCATTGACGCCAGTCAGGTGCAGGGCCGCGCTGCCACCCGCGCCCGCTTCGAGTTTCCGCTCTTCCATGATTTACCGATAGACGATGTGGCCATTGCCGTCGCTTCGCATATGACCAATGTCAAACTGCCGGATGTCGTCTCCGATCAGGATCTGACCAATGGCCGGCTTGATCTGGCACTTGATGGCGGCGGGATGAAAATTACCGGTCAGGGCTCCATCGGCCCGGCGCCGGCGGAGTTTGTCTGGCAGGAAAGTTTTGTCAGTGATGTCTCTCCCTCCAGCGAGATCAGCTTCAAAGGGACTATGGACGAAGCCACCCGGCAGGCTTTCCGCATCAGCTGGCCCGAGGTTCTGGGCGGCGCTGTCGGCCTGACCGGCACCTATTTGAAAGACAGCGGCCAGCCTGCCCGGCTGGAAGCTGCGCTTGATCTGACCAAAGCCGAGCTGGCGCTGCCGTGGTTCGGCTGGCAGAAAGCCGCCGGACGGCCAGCCAGCGGTCAGGTCACTTTGACGGTGGATCAGCAGGCGGTGCGGCGGGTCAATTCTTTCAAAGTGACCAGCAGCGGACTCACCCTTAACGGTAATGTCGAGTTTGCGGCACACAGCCAGTGGAGCAAGGTCAATCTGGGTCAGCTGGCGATACCGGGAACGCATCTGTCCGGGCAAGTGACCAACAAGGCCGCTGAAGGCTTTATCCTCGATTTTTCGGGAGCGGATGCGGACATCCAGAGCCTGTATGACAAGCCGGACGCGCCGGATAGTCCGGCTGCTGCTGCCCCCCCCTGCGGCCAAACCGCAGACGCCGCTGGACATCCGCTTCGCTATCGGAAGTGTTACGACTGCACCGGATCGCCGTCTGCAGGGGGCACGGGGTCGCATTGTCCGCAACACGCGGGGCTGGTCGCACCTGGACATCAATGGTACGGTCGGCAATGGCACGCCGATAGTTGTGCAGCTGGTTCCCAATGGCAGTGGACGGCGTATGGACATCCACACCGAGGACGCCGGAGCCATGCTTTCTACCTTGCGGCTGATGGAGAATATCCGGGGCGGCAAACTGACAGTGACCGGGCAGAGTAGTGGCCCCGGCCCGGTGCCCGCACTGGTTGACATGCGCAACTTCTCCTATCTTGAAGCCAATACGCTCCGCCGCCTCGCCCAGCAGGCCCAACCCGAGGGAGCCGAGGCGCTGGCCAAAGACGAAGGCCTGAGCTTCTCCCGCCTCAAGGCCGACATCCGTTATAACGAGGACGGCATTGAAGTCAGAAATGCCCGCATGGCCGGTGATCTGCTCGGGCTGACGCTGGGCGGGCGGGTTGATCTTGAACAGGGGCTGATTGACCTTTCCGGCACGCTGGTGCCGCTTTACGGCATCAACTCACTGGTCAGCGGTATTCCGGTGATTGGCTGGCTGCTGACCGGCGGCGAGGGCGGCGGCATTTTTGCGGCCACCTACCGGGTCAAGGGGCCGCTGGCTAATCCCGAGACGTCAGTCAACCCGCTGGCCATGCTGGCCCCCGGATTTCTACGCGAGCTGTTCTTTGTCGACAAGCACTGAGAAACGGTTTATCGTCGCGCACCATACCTAGACCGGGAGAATCCTGATGTTTGAACAAGGCGCCCATATCGGCTATCCGCCGGGTGTTATTGCGATTTTTGTTGTGGTTATTCTCGCCTTTCTGGCCCTTGACCTGTTCTCGCACCGTGCGGACAAGCCGGTAACGCTGAAAGACGCCATCATCTGGTCTGTGGTGTGGATTATGCTGGCACTGGCCTTTGCCGGTTACATCTATCTGAACTACGGCTCCGCTTTCGCCTCCCTCTTCCTGACCGGCTATGCGCTTGAAAAGGTACTGTCCGTTGACAATCTGATGGTCTTTGTTGCCGTTTTCTCGGCTTTTGCCGTGCCGGATATTTACCGCCACCGGATCCTGTTCTACGGCGTACTTGGCGCCATCGTCTTCCGCCTTGTCTTCGTGAGCGCCGGAACATGGCTTTACGCGATCGGGCCGTGGGTCGAGTTTGTGTTTGCCGCCATCATTGTCTGGACAGCCGTGCAGATGATGAAAGACGATGGGGGAGAAGACAAAATCGAAGACTATTCCGACCATTGGTCGGTGCGTTTCACCCGGAAGATTGTCCCCGTCTGGCCCAAACTGTCCGGACATAATTTCTTCATCAGCGGGCGGGCCGTCAATGCCGAGATGGCCAAGCCGGAAAATGCCGCTCTGGACGTGCAGAGGGGCAAACTTTACTACGCAACGCCGCTTTTTCTCTGCCTTGTTACAATTGAGTGCGCCGACATCATGTTTGCGTTTGACAGCGTACCCGCCGTCATCGCCGTCACCAAAGAGCCTCTGCTGGTCTATACTGCGATGATTTTTGCCATTCTCGGACTTCGCCAGTTGTACTTCGTTCTGGAAGCCCTGCAGAAATATCTGGTCCATCTGGCCAAGGCGATCATCATCCTGCTCTTCTTCATTGCCTTCAAGCTGTCACTGGCGGCCTCGGTCAAGGTATTCCATCTCGATGAAAGCTGGAAAATAGAGCCGACAACCAGCCTCCTCATCGTCATCGGCGTTCTGGCGGCTGGCGTAGTGGCTTCGCTGGTTATTCCGCCCAAAGCCGAAAAGACCTCCGGTCAGGAGTAATACCAACGGCCATAATCGTTGCCTCATAGATGGTCGTCACTCCGGCGCAGGCCGGAGTGATGGCGTAGATAGGTCAGAAATTACAGCCGTTAGTCTTGAAAGAGGATAGAATCGCAAAGGAGATTCTCAAAAAAGTGGCAAACCCTGACTCTGGCATGGCCGAGCAGGATACCACGCTGGCGAACAGTAACCAGCCTGATGGCCTTTCCCCCGCCAAATTCTCCAACCACTTGTAAAACTCAGACTATGCCAACGAATCCTTGACGGTCTGAAAACCAAATCACATTCCGGCTGACGCAGGCGGCGGGTTCATGACGTGATCCCAGCGGCCGGAGGGTTGCGGGGTGATGGTGAAATCAGCCGCGCCGGTGTCGTAGGACAGATTGCCGATATTCGAGCGAATCTGCTGGTCAATCTGGGCCATGACGTCATCAACCATCTGGGCGACCAGACCCTGCACCTGCCGTTGCCGCTCCGCCGCGCTGAGATGGCGGACTTCAAGCGAGCGAGCAGCTTCGGCGTGGACATGGCCCGCCCGGCGGGTGCCGGGGCCGCTGGCCGAGGCCTCAACAACCAGACGACCTTCATAGCGATATTCCGCCTGTTCCGAGAACATGCGGTTGAGCGCACCTTCCGGCTGCGGCAAGGCTGTTTCAGTGACGCTGGCATCCTTGATCTCGAAACGCAGCGTCGGTGCGCCAACGGCGTTGCTGCGCATGGCCGAATAGCGCTGGGTGAGGGCAGCACGGATTGCATCCTGCGGCGGGGGCTGCAGCTGGTGATCAATATTGGGAGACATCCCCGGCGGCGCATAGCTGCTATCCACCAGCACTGCCGCAACATTCATGCGGGCAGGCGCGCTGGCACCATAATCGGTGCCTTGATAGGGCGGCGGAACATTCGAGCAGCCTGCCAGCACGAGCAGGGCAGCACCAAGAAAAAGAGAACGGTTGGTCATGGAATCCACCTCAGAACAGCACCACGGAAAATCCCCCGCAGATTAAGAGCTTGCCCGCAAAAGCGCAAGCTTTTCAAAAAGCCAAAATTGTCGCGATAAAACGGGCCGGGCTGCAGGTTAATTTTATTAACCCTGTTTCTCAGTAAACCCTGAAGATTTGGCGGTGCATTTAATCTCGGTTTAACGCTTTTCCCTTATAGTCAAACTATGGCCAGTAAGGTCGCAGCGTATTAACCAGAGTGCATAATGAGGGAGAGGGAAATTATGGCAGGACTTACTCAAAGCTTTAATACATGCGGCAGAAATAACCGAGATGCACAGTTGGCCATGGCCGCGTTGCGGCAGATGGATCCCGGCCATCAGTTTACAGACCGGCCGGGTAATGAGCCCATGAGTTCCCACGACCAGAGAGCGCAGCACGAAGCCCTCCAGAAACTGGAGCGTTCAGCAGATCCACACATCAGAGCTGGTGTTGAAGCATTAAAGGCGTGTACACAGGCCCCGAACGCCAATCACCCGCCGACCGGACAGCCGAGCGCGTATGCACAGCGCATGAAATCACGCGGGCCCGGTATGTAAACGGGCCTGAAGAAAGCAGATAATAGCCGGGCGGGCACTCCGCCCGGCTTTTGCGTTTTGGGCTTGTATCCGCTTTTCAGCTCACAGCCCTTTATGCCCCATCGCCAGGTATTTGCTGCGGCGGTCGGCTTTAAGGGTGGCGGGGCTGCGGGCGAGCAGGGGTTTAAGCGCGGCTTCGATGGCTTCGCCAACCACTGCGATCATCTTTTGCGGGTTGCGGTGGGCACCGCCCAGCGGCTCGGGGATGATCTGGTCGATGACATCCAGCTGTTTCAGGTCCTGCGCGGTGATTTTGAGCGCGGTCGCGGCATCGGCGGTGTGCTGGCCGCTGCGCCAGAGAATCGACGCGCAGCCTTCCGGCGAAATGACTGAATAGATGGCATGTTCCAGCATCAGAACCCGGTCGGTGGTGGCGATCGCAATCGCTCCGCCTGAGCCGCCTTCCCCGATAATCACGCTGATCATCGGCACAGTGGCCCGCAGGCAGCTTTCAATGCTCTTGGCAATCGCCTCAGCCTGACCGCGTTCTTCGGCGCCAACACCGGGATAGGCCCCGGCGGTATCCACAAAAGTAATGATAGGCAGACCAAAACGGTCGGCCAGCGCCATCAACCGCTGGGCCTTGCGGTAGCCCTCCGGCTTGGCCATGCCGAAATTATGTTTGACCCGGCTTTCGGTATCATGCCCGCGCTCCTGCCCCATCACCATGACCGGACGGCCATGAAAACGGGCCAGCCCGGCAATCAGGGCGCGGTCTTCGGCAAAATGGCGGTCGCCAGCGAGGGGCTGGAAATCGGTAAACAGCGCCTCGATATAGTTGAGGGTATGCGGCCGTCCAGGGTGACGGGCCACCTGCACCTTCTGGGCCGGGGTCAGCTTGGCGTAACTTTCCTTGAGGAGCCGGTCGATTTTCTTTTCGATGCGGTTGACCTCATCAGTCACATTGACATCCCCGCTCGAGGTGATGCGGCGCAACTCCTCCAGCTTGGCTTCCAGTTCGGCAATCGGTTGTTCGAAGTCGAGATTGATCATGGGAAAGGGTATGGCCTATTCTTGGCGTTTCTGCAAGCCGAGCGGTAAAGGGGTCAGTTTTCCCGTAAGGGAAAGTCCAGTCTTTTCAGCCTCTAAGGGCAAACTGCTCAGGCGTTTTTGCCCATCTGGATGGGTGCTGAGCATTTCCGGAACCCAGTCGACGCCCAAGGCATGTTCGAATGCCACCAATTCGGAAAAGACCTTTTCGACCCCACCCAAATGCCCATAAAACTTTCCAACTATCTGCATGGCGGCAAGATCAGCTGCCCGCTCGTTCTCACGCGAGAAACTTCGCAAGGTCAGGGTGCGGGTAGAGCCTGTTAACCCTTGCAGCAGGTCAAAGCCGCCACTCGCTGCAACCGCCCCCAGTACAGAAGCAACCAGAAGCTGCCCCCCGGCCACTTCTGCCGGATCGCGATGAATCACATGGGACATTTCATGGGCAAGAACAAAAGCCAAGGCATTTTCACTGTCCAGCCGCTCCATCAATCCGCGATGCATGATGATGTTGCCACCCAGTTGGGCATAGGCATTGACATCGCCATCATCGACATAGTGGATACGGAAGGTAATTTCAGGGGGGAGCTCGGCCTTGGCGGCCAGACGGTCGGTCAGTTGCTGCAGAAGTTTCTCGCGTGGGGAGCGGGGCGTGGCGGGTGTCAGCCGCTCGAACTGCTCGACCAAGGCTACTTCCCAGCGAAACGGCATATGACTGATCAGAAAACCGCCCGCCAGATATAAAACGGCGACCGAAGCCGCGATAAAGGCCACAAACCCTATGACCAGCCAGAACAGGGCCGCCAGATGGTTTTCCCGAGTAACATTGATGCCTTCCGGGGGCAGAGGGTTCTGGTAGCTCACGTTGCAGGCGTCACCGGAGCGGCCAGCGCGGAAGCCGGAACAATGGCTGTGCCATAGGCAATCATCTCCACCCCGGTCACCAGATTGGGATTGCCGTTATTAATGGAGGTCACTTCCAGCCGGACACCAAAAACCATGCTGGCGCCGCTCTGCTTGGCGCGTTCCCGCATCCGCAGCATGGCTTCGCGCCGGGCGCGATCCAGCAGGCTTTCATAGGCGCTCAGCCGACCACCAAAGAAGGAATGGATTTTGGCCGAGAACTTCTTGAAGTAGTCAATTGAAACCACCACGCTTCCCGCCACCAGCCGGAAATCCGGTTTGCCTTCTAACGGGGGCAGCCCCTCATCTGAAAAAACCAGAACCGTACCCCGCAAACTCTCCTCGCGCTGGCGAATGGAGCGGTAATGCCGCTGCTCCAGCAGGGTGCCGACCACATAGCCCAGCACTAGTAGGCCGATCAGATAGAGAAAGTCCATGCCAGCCTCCCCGGCCTAATAAGCCTCTCAGCGGCTAATCTTGACTGCCGTGCCGTAGGCAAATACTTCAGCGGCGCCCTGCGCAATCGAGGAAGTACCAAAACGGATATTCAGGATGGCGTCGGCATTCAGCGCCTCGGCCTGCAGCTTGAGGCGGGAGACCGCTTCCTGCCGCGACTCGTTGAGAAGTTCGGTGTAGCCCTTGAGTTCCCCGCCCACAATATTCTTGAGCCCGGCCATGAAGTCCCGGCCAAAGTGTTTGGAGCGCACGGTCGAGCCGCTGACAATGCCCAGATGCTGGGTAATGGTAACACCGGGAATGGTTTCGAGAGTCGTCAGAATCATCCGTTTTTATCCCCCTGATAAGCGCGGAGAATCTATCATGATTTCCGGACTCGCGCCAGAGGATGCTTCTCAAGCGCAGCTACCAGTCGCCCGCTGACGACATGGGTATAGATCTGGGTGGTGGTGATGTCGCTATGGCCCAGCATTTTCTGGACGCCCCGCAGATCGGCGCCATGTTCAAGCAGATGAGTGGCGAAAGCGTGGCGCAATTTGTGCGGACTGATCTTGGCCGGATTGAGTCCGGCCTTGAGCGCTGTCTCTTTCAGCAACTGGGCGAAGCGCTGGCGGGTCAGGGAACCACTCCGGCCATGCGAGGGGAAAAACAGGCGCAGCGCCGCCGCGCCCGGCTTCTGACCAAGAAAATGGGGCCTGACCTTCATATAACGGGCAACCGCCTGCAAGGCGCGGGGCGCAATCGGCACCAACCGCTCTTTGCCGCCCTTGCCCTTGACGCGCAGGAAACGGCCCTCACTGTCAATCGCCCCCAGCGGCAGGGTCACCAGTTCGGAGACCCGCAAACCGGTAGCGTAAAGCAGTTCGAGCAGGGCGGAAAGTCTTTGTCCCTCGGCATCCTGATGCTCAGCGGCAACTTCAAGCAGCCTCGCCACCTCGGCTTCGTCCAACACACCGGGCAAACGGCGTCCCAGCTTGGGGCTTTCAATCTGCCGGGTGGGATCTTCGGTGATCTTCTTCTCGCTGAGCAGAAAATGATAAAACTGACGCAGGGCCGACTGGCGGCGGGCCAGCGTGCGCGGATTAAGGCCAGTCTCATGCTGCTGCGCCAGATAGGCTTTGAGGTCGGTGCTGGTCACGCGCTGCAGATGATTCTTACCCGGCTTCAGAAAGGCGGAGAAGTCAAGCAGGTCACGGCGATAGGCATCCACAGTAGCTTGCGCCGCGCCGCGCTCGGCGGCCAGCGCAGTCAGAAAAGCGTCCAGCAGTTCAGGCAGCTCGACCCGCTTGGAGGGCCGCCCGCGCCGCTGTTTAACCGGCGCCAAGCTTGGCCTCTGGCACCTGACGCACCACTTGATGCGTCGGCGCATCCAGCGGCGTCAGCGCCAGCCAGGTTACACCTCCAGCAGCGCCAAGGATGACGACCAGCATGAGGGTACGCAGTACAGTGCCAAGCAGACTACGGCCTTCATTGGCCGGGCTATAGGGGGAGCGGTAATGATTACGTTTCATTTCCTATGAATAGCGGTTGGCAGAACGGCTGACCATGCTATTTTTGCGATCGAAATGACGCAGCCCCCGCCCCACCCACCCGCTTTGACCGTTGCCCTGCCCAGAAGTCTGGTGCTGGTGGGCCTGATGGGGGCTGGCAAAAGCAGTGTCGGCAAGGCCTTGGCCAAACGGCTGAACCTGCCCTTTTACGACAGCGATCAGGAGATTGAAGCAGCGGCGGGCTGTTCAGTCAGTGATATTTTTGCCCGCGACGGAGAGGCAGCCTTCCGCACAGCCGAATATCAGGTTGTCCGGCGGCTCCTCAACAACCCCGCGCTTGGCGTTATCGCCACTGGCGGCGGCGCCTTTGTCCAACCGCGCACTCATGAGCTGATCCAGAGCTGTGCGCTTTCCCTCTGGCTCAATGTGCCAGTTGACATATTGTGTGAGCGCACCGCCCGCCACAACACCCGCCCGCTTTTAAGGCAGGGTGATCCCCATGAGATCCTGACCCGGCTGCTGGCCGAGCGCGGGCCGGTCTATGCCACCGCCCATCTGGAATTATCCGCCGGGGACACCAGCGTTGAAGAAACCGCCGGGCAAGCCCTTGCCCTGTTACAGCATTATCTGGAGACAAAATCATGACCTGTCAGGTTGAAGTTGCACTGGCTGGCCGCAGCTACATGATCCATATCGGCGATGGTCTGCTGAAAAGCACCGGAGCCCTGATTGCGCCGCTGCTGCGGGGGCCGCGCATCGTCATCATCACCGACCGCTCGGTTGCCGGGCTGCATCTTGAAACCGTGCAACAGAGCCTGACCGCAGCCGGGTTGCAAGTAGCCGAGCCGATTGTATTGCAGCCGGGCGAGCAGACCAAATCGCTGACCTCCTTCGAAGGCGTGATTGAAGCCCTGCTGGAGCGGGCAATGGATCGCAGCGTCACCATTCTGGCACTGGGCGGCGGCGTGGTCGGAGATCTGGCCGGATTTGCCGCTGCTACCGTTCTGCGCGGGGTGGACTTCGTACAGGTGCCGACCACGCTGCTGGCACAGGTCGACAGCTCGGTTGGTGGTAAAACCGGCGTTAACAGCCGCCGGGGGAAAAACCTGATCGGGGCTTTCCATCAGCCCCGCGCCGTCATCATTGACCCCACCGTTCTTGATACCCTGCCCCGGCGCGAGATGCTGGCCGGGTATGCCGAGATCATCAAATACGGGCTGATTGACGACGCCCCTTTCTATCGCTGGTGCCTTGAAAATGGCGGGGCTCTGACCAACGGCAACCCAGCCCTGCGGGAAACAGCGATTGCCACCAGCTGCCGCAACAAAGCCCGCATCGTCGCTGCTGATGAAACCGAAACCGGAGCGCGAGCCCTTCTCAATCTCGGCCACACTTTCGCTCATGCGCTGGAAGCCGAAGCCGGGTATGGCGCCGGGCTTCTGCATGGAGAAGCCGTTGCCGTCGGTCTGGTGCTGGCCTGCCGTTTTTCGGCTCAACTCGGCCTCTGTTCGCCGCTGTTGGCCGATGAACTGGCTCGTCATTTCAAGACTCTGGGCCTGCCCGCGACCATCAGCGACACCCCTTGTGCCAACGTTCGTCCCGAGACCCTGCTGGCTCATATGCAGCACGACAAGAAGGCGC
>CAYSDE010000059.1:2363-9974 GCA_964429685.1 uncultured Pseudobdellovibrionaceae bacterium | reverse complement strand
GGTAAAGTGAAGTGGTTCAACGCCACCAAGGGTTTTGGTTTCATTCAGCCTGATGACGGCAGCAAGGATGTCTTCGTGCACATCACCGCCGTTGAAAAGGCCGGTCTCAAGGGCCTCAATGAAGGTCAGAGCATCAGCTACGAGCTGATCACCGAAAAGGGCAAGACTTCGGCTGGCAATCTCAAGACTGCCGCTTAAGCTACCTGATCGTTTACGGTCAAAAGAAACCCCTCGCAGGATAAGCTGCGGGGGGTTTTTGTTTTTGCATTATTTTCACAACACTGTACCCACAGAAGCACACGCAATACACCACGTCGCCCCATCTGCTTTTTTTTCGAGTCGCTGTGGCGAATCGGTTTGACGGCCCATGAATTCCCATGTTATCCCATACATAACCAGACGGTGGAGCGAAAACCCATATACTTGTAAATCAGTGGGTTAAGCGAAATTCTGAGGGTTGGGGCTTAACTTACGTGGGGATAGGTGCGTGGCATGGCCGCTTTCTGGTCAACATACACCAACAAGGTGGACAAGAAGGGGCGGGTTTCCATCCCGGCGGCCTTCCGCACCCATTTAATCGGCCCCTCTTTTCAAGGCGTGGTGATTTTCCCCGCCTTCCGCTCCCCCGCTCTTGAATGCCGCAGCTATGAGCAGATGGACCGGATGACCGATGCCATCTCCGCCCTGCCTGAATTCTCGCCGGAACGGGATGCCCTTGCCACCGCGCTGTTCGGCGCTTCGGTGCCGCTGCCTTTTGATACGGAAGGCCGCATCCTGCTGCCCAAACACCTCGCCGATCATGCCGGTATTGCTGAAGAAGCTTCGTTTCTGGGCAAAGGCGACTCTTTCCAGATCTGGGAGCCCAAAGCACTGACCAGATATATGGCCGAAGCACGGGAGCGGGTCGCTCTGCAGGGACTCAGCCTGCCGGTCAAACCGGTTGGAGGGGGCTCATGACAACAGCCCATCTTCCGGTTCTGCGTGATGAAGTGATTGAGGCACTGGCCCCGCGTACGGACGGCGTTTATCTCGATGCCACCTTTGGCCGGGGCGGCTACAGCCGAGCGCTGCTGGCAAAGAATGTGGCGCAGGTCATCGGGCTGGATCGTGATGAAGCCGCTGTCGCTGAAGGCAAAAAACTCGCTGCCGAAAATCCGCGTTTCACCATGCTGAAAGGCGCGTTCGGTGATCTTGATCAGCATCTGGCCGATGCGGCGATAGACAGCGTGGATGGTATTGCCTTTGACATCGGGGTTTCTTCGCCGCAGCTGGACGAAGCCGAACGCGGTTTTTCTTTCAGCAAAGACGGCCCGCTGGATATGCGGATGGATCAGACGCAGGGCAAAAGTGCCGCCGATCTGGTCAACACCCTGAAGGAAGGCGACCTCGCCGACCTGATCTATAAATATGGCGAAGAGCGCCAGTCGCGCCGCATTGCCAAGGCGATTGTTGAAAACCGTCCCCTCACCCGCACCACCCAGCTGGCCAATGCCATTCGCTCCGTCATTCGCCGCAAGCCCAACGATATTGACCCCGCGACCCGCACTTTTCAGGCGCTACGCATTGCCGTCAATGATGAACTCGGCGAGCTGGAGCGCGGGCTGGTCGCCGCTGAAAAAATGCTCAAGCCGGGTGGACGTCTGGCGGTGGTCAGCTTTCATTCGCTGGAAGATCGTATCGTCAAGAATTTCATGCGGGAGGCCGCGGGCCGCGTCCCCGCGCCGTCGCGCCATCTGCCCGATGCAGCACCGCAGACCGTCCGTTTTACTCTGGTTGGCAAACAGCCCGTCACCCCCAGTGACGCCGAATGTGCCAGAAATCCGCGTGCCCGTTCGGCCCGACTTCGGGTTGCCGAGCGCCTGTCTGAGGGAGGTCCGTTGTCATGACCCGTAATATCCTGCTCTGCGTCGGTTTGCTGGCAATGGCCGCCGGTATGGCTTTAACCAGCAGCAACAACGTGAAAAATCAGGAAGACCAGTTGGCCCGGATCAACCGGGACATCTCCAGCGAACAGGAACGCATCCGCGTTCTGACCGCCGAATGGCACACTCTGAAAACGCCGGAACGGCTGGAAACCCTGACCCAGCGCCACCTGAACGATCTGCAGCCTGCCACCCCCAAACAGGTTGCGACCCTTGCCAGTCTGCTTGATCCTCTCCCCGCTGCTGCTGCCCCGGCTCCTGTGGCAGAGGCTGTCACTCCGGCGGAAGAAAAACCGGTTGAAGTTGCGGCAGCGCCGCCCACGCTGACCCCTGCTGAAGTCGCGCCCGAACCTGCCGCCGTTGTTGAGCCCAAACCCGCCGCGCCGGTGCGCGCCACTGTCTCCAGCCGTCCAGTGCGACAGGCAACAGCGCGGACGGCCCCGGCCCGACAGACCGCCCACAAAACCCCGGACAGCATCGAAGCCATTATCGCGCAGACCGAGAATCCCTTTCATGCAGCAGTTTCCGCAGAGCGTCGGGAGCCGCGCCGCGTCAATGACGAACTCTCCGAACTGATTGAACGTCAACCCGCCGAAGGTGTGTTGTGGGCCAGTGCCGGAGGTCGTGAGTGAGTTACAACCTGCCTCCTGTCGCTGGCGATGATACCGGCATCGAGCTGCAGCTGCCGCTCGAAATACCGTTGTCAACGGCGCCGCGACAGGGCCGTCCGCAGATCGGCCTGCCCACCGGCACCACGCCAATGGCAGTCGCCCGGAACCGGATGCTGCTGGTTTCGAGCTTGTTCGCCATGGCTTTTCTGATGGTCACGGTGCGGCTGGTTGATGCGACGCTTCTCAATGCCGCCAGCCCCCAGATCACCCTCAACAGTGCCGGAGAAGCCGTCACCACTGCCAACCGGGCCGACATCACCGACCGCAATGGCGAATTGCTGGCAACCTCGCTCCCCACCCAGTCCCTCTATGCCGAGCCCAAACGCATTCTGGATGTAGTGGCAGCGGCCCGCGCCCTTATCGATGTGCTGCCTTCATTGAAATATGAAGAAGTGCTGGAAAAAATGACCAGCGCCCGCCAGTCCATCCGTATTGCCCGCAGCCTGACTCCGGACGAGGTTTACCGCGTCAACGCACTGGGCGTCCCCGGCTTTGTCTTCCAGACCGAAATGACCCGCATCTATCCGGCGGGGGCTTCAGTCGTTCATGCTGTCGGTTATACCGATGTGGACGGCAACGGACTGAGCGGACTGGAGCGCGGGCTGGATACACGCCTCAAGCAGGGTGGCGGGGCGGTCGCCACTTCGCTGGATCTCCGGCTGCAGCACATCATGGAACGCGAGCTTGCCAATACCATTGAGGAATTCCGTGCTGTCGGTGGCGCCGGGGTGGTGATGGACGCCTGGACTGGCGAAATCCTTGCAGCAGTGTCGCTGCCGGATTTTGCTCCCGCCGATATTAACACCGCCGGAGACGAAGCCCGCTTCAATCGCTATGCGCTGGGTGTCTACGAACTGGGATCGGTGATGAAGGTTATCAACACCGCCGCCGCGCTGGAAAGCGGCCGGGCCAACGTCAACGATTTCTTCGATGCCAGCCGTCCCCTGCAGATCGGGCGCTTCACCATCAATGACTACCATCGTGAGGGACGCTGGCTGTCGGTGCCGGAAGTTTTCCTCTACTCGTCCAATATCGGCGCGGCCCGCATGGCGCTGGAAATGGGCGGGGCTTTCCAGCATGAGTTCCTCTGCCGGGTTGGCCTCTGCACCGCCCTGCCGCTGGAACTGGGTGAAGTGGGCCGCCCGCTGCTGCCGGCCCGCTGGCCCGATGTGACCGTGGCCACAGTGGCTTTCGGTCATGGTATTTCGCTCACGCCGCTGCATCTGGTACGCGCTACCGCTACCATCATGAATGGCGGTCATCTGGTTGCTCCCACCTTCCTCGCCCAGCCAGCGCCGGTTGCGCCGCAGGGCCCGGTGGTGGTAAGCGCCCATACGGTTGATCTGATGCGCCGGATCATGCGGGCCAATGTGACCTCGCCTGAAGGCAGCGGCGGTAAAGCCGATGTGCCGGGCTATTTTGTCGGCGGCAAAACCGGAACTGCCGAGAAAACCGTCGGTCGCCGCTACAGTCAGGATGCCCGCCTGTCCTCCTTTGTAGCCGCCTTCCCCGCCTATAACCCGCGTTATATCGTCTATGCCATGATTGACGAACCGCGAGGCACTGCCAGCACCCACGGCTTTGCGACTGGCGGCTGGGTCGCCGCGCCGATGATCAGCCGGGTCATTGCCCAGATGGGCCCGCTTTATGGTATGAAACCCCTTGCACCGGATGATGCCGACGCCGTGCGCGCCCTGTCACTGGAGGTGCGTACGCGGAGGGCCGAGAGTGCGTCTTACTGAACTTTGCGCCAGAGCTGGCCTGACCTTTCCCCATCTGAAAGAAGCCGAAATTTGCGGCATTGAATCCGACTCCCGCAAGATAGAGCCGGGCTTCATCTTTGTCGCCGTGGCAGGCAGCAAACAGGATGGTCATACTTTCGTACATGACGCCGTCGCAAGGGGCGCGGTTGCCATCCTGACTGATGCTGCTGGCGCCCTTTCGGTCCGGGAGCAGGTTGTCCATCTGATGACCAGTCACCCGCGCCTCGCCCATGCCAAACTGGCTGCCGCTTTCTATGCTCCCCTGCCGGAAACGCTGGTGGCGGTCACTGGCACCAATGGTAAAACATCCACTGTCAACTTCGCCAGCCAGTTCTGGAATGCAACCGGAACCAAGGCGGCCAGCATCGGCACGCTGGGTATTCATGGCGGCGGCATCGAGATTGACGGTAGCCTGACTACCCCCGACGCCTCTGCGCTGGCGAAAAACCTCAACATGCTGGGGAATGCCGGGATCCACCATGTCGCGCTCGAAGCCTCCTCGCACGGGATCGACCAGAAGCGCCTTGATGGCCTCAGCTTCAAAGCCGCAGGCTTTACCTATCTGGGCCGGGATCATCTTGATTATCACGGTACTCTGGATCGTTATTTCGGAGCCAAGACCGGACTTTTCAACCGTCTGCTCAGCCCGACCGGCACTGCTGTTCTCAACCTCGACGCTGACCATTACAATGCGCTGGCCAAAATTGTCCGGAGCCGCTCCCTTAACCTGCTGACTTACGGACAGGACAAGAAAGCCGATCTGCGTCTGGTCAAGACCACCCCCTTGCCGGAAGGGCTGGCACTTAAACTTGAGATTCTCGGCACCCCCTATGAATGCACCCTGCCGGTTATTGGCGAATTTCAGGCGGGGAACCTGCTCTGCGCGCTGGGACTGGTGATCGGGTCGGGAACCTCGCCGAAGACGGCCTGCGAACAGCTTGGCAACATTGAAAGCGTGCGCGGACGGATGCAACTGGTGGGGATAACTCCCCAGGGAGCCGGTGTTTACGTCGATTACGCCCATACTCCCGATGCATTTGAAACCATCCTGACGGCGCTCCGCCTGCACACCCGCAACCGGCTGCATGTGGTTTTTGGCTGCGGAGGCGACCGCGACCCCGGCAAGCGCCCGCTGATGGGCGCTCTGGCCGAAAGGCTGGCCGAAAAGGTTTACGTTACCGATGATAACCCGCGTACCGAAGACGCCGCCGCGATTCGCCGCCAAACCCTTAACGCCTGCGGGCGCGGACAGGAGGTCGCAGACCGCGCAGAGGCTATTCAGACCGCCATTGCCGCGCTACAAGGCGGAGATACTTTGGTCATCGCCGGTAAGGGTCATGAACAGGGACAGATTGTCGGGACAACCATTCGTCCCTTCGACGATGTCCGGATTGCCCGCACCGCCCTTCAGGAGTTGAAGTCGTAATGTCGGTTCTCTGGACCAGTGCAGACTGTGTCACCGCTACCGCCGGTCAAGCCACCGGTACATGGAACGTGACTGATCTTTCCATCGACAGCCGCACCCTGCAACCTGGCGATCTGTTCATTGCCCTCAAGGGGGAAAACCATGACGGCCACGATCACGTCGCCGCCGCGCTGGCCAAAGGTGCTGCTGCCGTCATGATCGACCACCGGCCTGCCGGTCTGTCTGCGGATGCGCCCACCCTGCTGGTTCCCGACACGCTGACCGGCCTGAGCGCACTGGCGGCGGCGGCCCGGGCGCGCTCAAGTGCCGCCATCATGGCCATCACCGGTTCGGTCGGCAAGACCACCACAAGGGCAATGCTGGAGCAGGTAGCCTCCGCGCAGTTTCCTACCCATGCTTCGGTGGGAAACCTCAATAATCATATCGGTCTGCCGCTCAGTCTCGCCCGTCTCCCGCTGTTCGCCCGCTACGGCATTTTCGAAATCGGCATGAACCACCCCGGCGAGATTGCAAAACTGTCCGCCTTGCTGCAACCCGGCCTTTGCCTCATTACCAATATCGGCACCGCCCATATTGAGAATTTCGGCGAAGGTCATGCCGGGATTGCCCGCGCCAAAGCCGAGATTTTTGCCGGTGGCAAAAGCGGCGTGGCCATTCTGCCCAAGGATACGCCCTTCCATGGTCTGTTGCTGGAAGAAGCAAAAAATCAGGGGATCGAGGGCATTCTCAGCTTCGGTTATGACATCCACGCCGACGCCCATCTGATCTCGGCCAAGGTTATCGGCGAGAAAACCCGGGTGCAGGCGCGCATTCTTGGCCGCAATGTTGATTATGTGCTGCCGGTTCCCGGTGAGCATATGGCCCTTAACAGCATCGCCGTGCTGATGGCCGCCGAGGTGTCGCGGCTTGACGTCACCAAAGCCATTGCCACGCTGGCCAAATTCGAACCACTCAAGGGACGCGGCCAGCGCAAACAGTTCGGACAGATCACCGTGATTGATGAAAGCTACAACGCCAGCCCGCTCTCGATGGTGGCGGCCCTGCGCGTTCTGGGCCAGAGCCACCCGGAAAACGGCGGGCGCCGCATTGCCGTCCTCGGCGAGATGCTGGAACTCGGCGCCACGGCGGCCGAAGCCCACGCCCTGCTCTCGATTGAACTGAAGGCACAGAAGATAGATCAGGTTTTCTGCTGCGGTGCCCCCATGAAGCATCTGTGGAATGCCCTGCCGGCCTCCATGCAGGGGCAATGGGCGGAAGACGCTGCCAGCCTCGCCCCCGCCGTCGTGGCGGCGGTTAAAGCGCATGATGTGGTACTGGTCAAAGGCTCTCGCGGCGAACAGGTGGCCATCAAGGGTGTTCCCAGCCCGACCATGGCACAGGTTATCTATGCGATTGAACAGGAGAATACGCATGCTGCATAATCTCCTCTATCCGCTGGCCGACCATTTCCAGCTGTTCAACCTCTTCAAATACATTACCTTCCGCACCGGCGGCGCGATGCTGACGGCTTTGCTGATCTGCTGGCTGTCCGGCCCCAGCCTTATCCGCTGGCTTAAAACCAAGCAGGCCGAGGGACAGCCCATCCTCTCCTATCTTGAAGAAACCCACGGCAAGAAAAAAGGCACCCCGACCATGGGCGGCCTGATGATGCTGATTGCCATTGTGGTTTCAACCCTGCTGTGGATTGATCTCACAAATCCCTATGGCTGGATTGCGCTTTTTGTGACTGTGGGTTTTGGCCTGATCGGCGCGGTTGATGATTACAACAAGCTGACATAATCTCCTCTATCCGCTGGCCGACCATTTCCAGCTGTTCAACCTCTTCAAAT
>CAYSDE010000059.1:0-2263 GCA_964429685.1 uncultured Pseudobdellovibrionaceae bacterium | reverse complement strand
TTGTGACTGTGGGTTTTGGCCTGATCGGCGCGGTTGATGATTACAACAAGCTGACCCACAAGAAGAACACCGCCGGGCTGACCGGCCGCACCCGCCTGCTGGCCGAGTTTGTCATATCCGGCACCGCTCTCTGGGCCATCAGTCAGGTCATGGGCAGCCCGCTCGGCACCCAGCTGGCCTTTCCCTTTTTCAAAGACCTCCTGATCGACTTCGGCATTTTTTACGTCGTCATCGGAGCGCTGGTGATTGTCGGGGCGGGCAATGCCGTCAACATCACCGACGGGCTCGACGGGTTGGCCACAGTGCCGGTGACAATTGCCGCCTGCTGTTTCATGGTGTTTACCTATCTGGTCGGCAGTGAAAAGTTTGCCGATTACCTGCAGGTTCATTATGTCGAGAATGCCGCTGAACTGGCGGTGTTCTGCGGCGCGATTGTCGGCGCGACGCTGGGCTTCCTGTGGTTCAACGCGCCGCCCGCTGAAGTGTTCATGGGGGATACCGGGTCGCTGTCACTCGGCGGCGCGCTCGGCGTCACTGCGGTTATCACCAAACATGAAATCGTGCTGGCGATTGTCGGCGGCCTGTTTGTGGCAGAAACCCTGTCAGTCATCATTCAGGTGGCGTCGTTCAAGCTGACTGGCAAGCGCGTCTTCAAGATGGCCCCGCTGCATCATCATTTCGAGAAACATGGCTGGGCTGAAACCAAGATCGTGATCCGCTTCTGGATCGTCGCCATCGTCCTCGCCCTGATCGGCCTCTCCACCCTGAAACTGAGATAACACCATGATTGCATTGGCAGACATGACCGGGAAAACCTATGCGGTAATGGGGCTCGACCGTTCGGGCCTGGCCAGTGTCCGGGCCTTGTGCGCCGCCGGGGCCCGCGTTCTGGCTGATGATGACAAGCCCGGACAAGTCGAAAAGGCTGTGGCCGCCGGAGCCATCGCCGCCAAACTTTCTGAAGTTCCGCTTGAAGGAGTCACGGCGCTGGTGCTGACCCCCGGCATTCCCCATCGCCTGCCCAGACCCCATTCGGTCGCGGCACGCTTCATCGCCGCCAACATTCCGGTTATCGGCGACATTGAACTTTTTGCCCAAAGCCATCCCGCCGCCAGAATCGTCGGCATTACCGGCACCAATGGCAAATCAACCACCACCGCGCTCATTACCCATATCCTGCAATCAGCCGGAGTTGAAGTTGCCGTTGGCGGCAATTTCGGCATTGGCGTGCTTGATCTGCCGGTGTTGCCTGCCTCTGGCGTTTATGTGCTTGAACTCTCGTCCTACCAGCTGGAGCGCTGCCCGTCGCTGGCGGTTGATGTTGGCATCATGCTTAACCTTACCTCGGATCATCTCGACCGTCATGGGGATATGGCCGGGTATGCCGAAGCCAAGGCCAATCTGTTTGCCCGCCCTCGTGGCCTTGCCACGGCCATCTGCGGAGCCGACGACGAATGGAGCCGGGCCATCGGCGAGAAGGCTGCCGCCAACGGTTTCCACTTTCAGGTTATCTCGGTTCCCCGGACCGGCCCCCTGACCGAGATAAAAACCCTGCCCGGCTCCCACAACTGGCAGAATGCGGAAGCGGCCCGTCTGGCCTGCCACACTCTCGGTCTTGACGAGGCGCAGATTCTGGCCGGGCTGAACAGCTATCCGGGTCTGGATCACCGTCAGCAACTGGTGGGAACCACACAGGACATCCACTTCGTCAACGACAGCAAAGCCACCAACGCCGACGCCACCGCCAAAGCGCTGGGCTGTTATAACAACATTTACTGGATTATCGGCGGCAAACCCAAACCGGGCGGCCTTGCCGGTCTTGAAGAGTTCATGCCGCGCATCCGCCACGCTTTTCTAATCGGCGAGGCCACCGAAGAATTCGCTGCTTGGCTGAACGGAAAAATAACCTATGAGCGTTGCGGCGAGCTGGCCACAGCCACCGCCTGCGCCTTTGCCACCGCGCTGGCCGAAGGCCATAAGGACGCCGTTGTGCTGCTCTCCCCTGCCTGTGCCTCCTTTGACCAGTTCCGCAGTTTTGAAGAGCGCGGCGTAACTTTTGCTGCACTGGCCCGCGCCATCTGTTCCCCGCCGCAGGAGGTAGCTCATGCTTCTCTTTAGTCGCACTGATACCTCCATCTTTGGCCGCTGGTGGTGGACAGTTGACCGCTGGCTGCTCGCCGCACTGGGCCTGCTCGTCCTCTTCGGCGGCTTTCTGGTCATGACCGCCAGTCCGGCTGTGGCCGAGCGCATCAATGTCAGCAGC
>CAYSDE010000058.1:0-10046 GCA_964429685.1 uncultured Pseudobdellovibrionaceae bacterium | reverse complement strand
GCAAAACCGTGCAGGTGAAGCTGGAAGAGGCAGATACGGCAGTCTTCGTCCATATCGATGATGACGGCCCCGGCATCCCCGCCGACAAGCGCGAAGACGTATTGCGCCCCTTCGTCCGCCTTGATGAATCCCGCAACCTCGACACTGGCGGCGTCGGCCTCGGCCTCACCATCGCCCGCGACGTCGCCCGTGGCCACGGCGGCGAACTCCTCCTCGATACCAGCCCCCTCGGCGGATTGCGGGCCACGGTAAGGTTGCCGCGATGAAATCGCGGCGAACAGAACCTTCTCCCCTGCCTCACCGAAGTGCTGGCGCACCAAGAACCAGATTCCTGCTTTCGCGGAAAAGGCTAACCCGCTGTCTTGCCCAACGCTACTTCCTGCCCTTGGTAATATCGCCAATCTGCTTCTGCAAACGATTGAGTTGGTCTTGCAGTTCTTCAAGCGAGCGCTCGCTTTCGGCTTTCATGCGTTTGCCAGCTGACTGGGCATCCGCGCTCTCGCCAGCAGCAGCGGTGAAGGGGGAAAACATCTTCACGGTGCGCTCCAGCATGGCCAGATTCTGCTTGCCGACTTCCTCGAGCTTGTCGACCGGAAAAATACCCCCGGTCATGGTGCCCAGCATCTCGCGCATTTTGCCCTGATTGCCGGTGAAGGTCTGCATCGACTGGTCGAGGTAGCGCCCCAGCACCCAGTCCATATTACCGCCATAAAAGCCGATCAGCTGGCGCAGGAACGAGGTTGGCAGCAGGCTTTGGCCCTTGTTTTCGGCTTCCATGATGATCTGGGTTAGCACCGAACGGGTGATGTCCTCCCCGCTCTTGGCATCATAAACGTTGAACTCGGTGCCTTCCTTGACCATGGCCAAAAGATTCTCCAGCGTCACATAGGTGCTGGTGGCGGTATTATAAAGGCGGCGATTGGCGTATTTCTTGATGGTTACCGGGCCGGTACGACGGGTAGGATGCACATGTTCAACCATTTGTTTCCTCCTCAAGACATGTTAACTATTAACATGTCCGGCGGCTTTTGTCGCGCCCCGGTTTTGTCTTTTCTGGGCTGACAGCCCGTCTGTGGAGGTTTAAAGGTAGACGCATGAGCATGAACCAAACCGACCTTGACCAGTTGTCCCGTCGCTTCATTGACCTGTGGCAGGAGCAATGGTTGCATCTTGTCAGCAGCCCGGAAACAGCGGCCAACATGGGCAAGATGATGGAAATGATGGCCCCGGCCCAACAGATGATGGGCAAATTCTTCGCCCCGGAGACAGCCAGCCGTGAGCCGAGCAAAGCCCCACCCCGCGCCCCCGCCCCCGCAGCAGCAGAAGCAGCCCCCTCTGCTCCGTCAGGGGCCGCGTCCCTTGCCGCTGCATTTGAGCCTGTCGCTCGGCAGCTGGCTGTCCTCGCCCATCGGCTTGATGCTATCGATGCACGCCTCAACACGCTCGAAAGCCCTGCCCGAGCCCCTCGCAAGCCTCGCGCAAAGCCTGCTCCAGCAAAACCCGCACGAACTCGGGCCAAGCCTCAGCCGCGTGGTCGGAGAAAATCTCGCTAAACTGACCCGGGGGATCGAGCGCTACCGCACCCACCCCTATCAGCGCCAGCTTGAGGAACCCGGAAGCATCTGGAACGATGGCTCTACCCGTCTACTTGACTACGGCGGCAGCGGGCCGCCCGTCCTCTTCGTCCCCTCACTGGTCAACCGGGCCTATATTCTCGACCTTGACGAAAAGCGCAGTCTGCTGCGCTGGCTGTCGGCGCGGGGGCTTCATCCCTATCTGGTTGACTGGGGTGCGCCGGAACAGGCTGAACGCAACTTCAGCCCTGATGACTATATCATCCGGCTTGATGCCATACTGGCCCACCTCAAGAAACCGCCGCATCTGGTCGGCTATTGTATGGGCGGCAATCTGGCGCTGGCCAGCGCCCTGCGCAACCCGGACAAAATCCGCAGCCTCGCTCTGCTCGCTACCCCGTGGGACTTCCATGCCGATGGCAAGGCCGAAGCTTTGCGCGCTGCCCTGCTCTATCAGAGCTGGCGGCCTTGGTGCGCCCTGAACGGCGGCTTGCCGGTTGACCTGCTGCAAAGCCTTTTCACCCTGCTCGACCCGCTCGGCCCGCAGAAAAAATTCATGAAGCTGGCCGACATGGACGACGGCCACGAGCTTGAAAGTTTTGTCGCGCTGGAAGACTGGCTAAATGACGGCATGGTGATGCCGTTGCCGGTCGCCGACACCTGCCTTGGCAGCTGGTACGAGCGCAACGACCCCGCCACCCTGAACTGGAGGGTAGAAGGTGAGCCGGTATGCCCCGCCAATCTGACCATTCCCGCGCTGGTCATGGTGCCCCAGCAAGACCGCATCGTCCCCCCCGCCTCGGCGCTGGCGCTGGCCAATGCCCTGCCCTCACGCAGTTTGATTAACCTCCCCCTCGGCCATGTCGGCATGATCGTCAGCCGGGAAGCCCCCACCCTGTGCTGGCAGCCGTTGCTGGAATGGTTAAGGCGCTAGAAATCTGGCTTTACCTGTTGATCTCGCCGCCTGCTTTTTGATAGGCTCCGGCCATTCTTAATTTCAAAAGGCAAAAGTCATGAGCGGTTTCTGGGGTGACTACGAAAAGATGATGGACCATTTTATGTTCAAAGCTGACCTGAAACGCGCCAGCGAGTCTGCCGGACGTGACCTTGCTGTTGAAGATGACCTTATGGCCCGTTTCACCCGCTGTAGCGTCCCGGATCAGATGGCGATGGTCGAGTGCCTGAACTGTTATATCTGGAGTGCTTTCGATCTTGATGTGCATTTCGACAATATCTTTGAAGACTATAAGGGAGCAAAGAAACACGCAGGCCAGCCCGGCGACAGCTCTGGCATTTCAACATTCATGTCTTCTGCCAGAAACATCTCCCTGCCCAATATCTGGCGACTGGTGCAGATGGATGGAGCCCGCCCGGTACATGTAAGAACTGATGCGCCCCTCCCCGAAAGCAACCCGGGCGAAAGGCTGATTGCAGGGATCATTCGTAATTCCGAGAAGAACGGGAGGGACTTTCACTTTATGGCACGAGGCAGCTCTGGTCTGTGGTCGAACGTGCCCGGATATGGTTGTTATCCTTCTTTCCATGATGCTGACATCAGACTAATCCATGACCCACGTCTGGCCCGGTTTCACGGCCAAAGAGAAACCCGCGTCCTGTTCTTCTCTGTCCTCCAAAAGGGCCTCCCCATCGCCATTAACCCCTCGTCGCTGTTCAATCAAACATACTTGCATTTACGTCTGCTCGAAAGCCTGGAAACAACGGTTCCCGTCAACACCCGTGCCGAACGGCTTGGCGCGTATATGGATCACTTCGCAGCTCATGTCCCTATTCCCTCCGTTCAGCGCCGGTTTACCGGCAAGCTGAAAGGACTCTGCCGAATCCCGCCCGGTCAGACGTTATCACCTCAGCGGCCCAGCCCGGCCTGAGCAAAGACCTCCTGCCCGTCAAGCAGCAGAGCGTCCATGCTGGCAGTGCCGTCGGCGGAAAGCAGAACCCGTACCGTGATGCGGGAGCGATCGGTGACCCGTTCAATCCAGTGGCCCTCATCTTCGGGAACGAAGAAGGCTTCAATGCCGTAGCGCACCCGGTTATAGCCCTCAGAAACCCCGCGAATGACTTTCTCATCCGCCGACAATTCCGGCAGGGTGGCCGAGGCCCGCGCCACTTCCCACAGGCCACTCTCGATATTCTGCCGCAGCACGACGTAGATAGTCTGCCCGTTGCTGAAAGACTGGGCCGTATCCACCCGGCTGATCTTGTAGCTCAGGGTCACATAGTCACCCTGAAACATGGAACGCGGATCAACCGGTGCAGTTTCCAGCACGACCGGCGTTGAGTCAGCGCGGGTCAACTCGATATTGCCGATCAGCGCCAGCAGAAGGCCGACAAGGCCGATCACCAGTGCCAGCACACGCTGCCCGAAGCTGAAGCGATCAATCGTCATCATGAGGCACCTCCTTTTTCATTCATACGGGCAATCAGTTTGCGGCGCTGGCGGTCGAAGAAGATGCCAAGACCAATCACCAGCAACCCGCCCAGCATCAGGAACATGGCCCGGGCATCCAGTCGCCACACCGTATCAAAATAGATCCAGAGCAGTTTGAGGGTAAAGACCGTGAAGCCCAGATTGATGAAGAAGCGGTCATTGCTGCGATAGCCGTGGAGGATGCCGCCCAGTCCGGCCAGCAGGGCGAGTACTGCCAGCGCGATGACGTTCCAGCCGCCCATAAAGGCTTCCCGCCACAGATAGTAATTGCGGTAGTCTGCGGGACCGACCGTACCCGTCAGCACCGGCAGCAGTGAAACCAGCAGCACCAGCGCCCCGATCAGAAAGGCCGCCGCCACCGGGCGGGCGCGATCCGTCGCCACTGCCCACAGCGCGAGGACAGAGACGCCCGTCGCCAGCGCCACCATCATCGGCAGATAGGTGAAGGTCGATTTCACCAGAAGTTCGGACTGCATATAGGGAATGGACACAAACAGCAGCCACAGCGCCAGCCCCATCCACAGATAGTGGCTGATGATGCCACAGCCGGGCCGCGCTATCTTCAGGAAACGGCCCGCGCCATACAGCGCCAGCAGCAGAACCGCCAGCACCAGCCCGCCCAGACGCAGCGACGCCTCTTCCCACAGACCGAAGGTAGAGAACGCGCACCACACCACCAGCACAAGGCCGGACATATGCAGCGCCTTGGTCCAGTCCCGTTTGACCGCCATCACCGTCAAAGCGCCCCACAGCAGCAGAAACGGCAGATGCGGCGTGCTGCGATGGAAATCGAACAGGGCAAAAAACATGTCCCGCGACCCCACCGTCATGGCAAACCAGCTCCATAAACCGGTCAGGAAGATTGCCAGCGCACCGACCAGTTGGGACGGCCACAGCAACGCCACCGCCGAAGCCGCCAGCGCCCAGAGCAAAGTTCCTCCCGGCGGATTGGGCGGCAGATGGTAGATCTGACCGATCAGCATCAGATTGGCTCCGAAGATCAGGGTGCCGAGGAAAGCCAGCCCGTGTGCCACTCCGTCGGCCTGTTTGGTTCTGGCATAATAGGCCGACAGAAAAGCCAGCCCCATCCCGCCCAGCAGCACCGCCACCCGGAGCAGACGCGGCATGAAATCCCAGTTGGAAGCCACCAGCGAGATCACCCCCGCAAACACCAGAACCCCGCCCAGCATGGACAGGATGAGCGGCAGCCGGAACCACCCCTGCCCCTGCTGCGCCTCGGCATCCTTCAGAATGGCCTGCGCGTTGCTATCGGTCACCAACCCCATCCCCACCCAGCGGGGAAGGTCAGCGGAGAGTTTCTTGATGTAACTGGACATGATGCCTCCGTCGGTTAGCCAGAGATTACGTAAAAAGAGAAAGAAACTAGAACAACGGCGAGTGCACTCAGAAACCTGAAAGCCCCTACCCCACACCTCGATTTATGCGCGACTATCGCTCCAATAAAACAAAGAATGCAAGCTGCCGGCCCTCCTACAAAAAGAAGTGCAAGAAGAACTATCCCTCCCAGATTGGCAGTATTCTCTGGCCTGACCAGTAAATACAACATGATCGATCCTTCCCAGAGAATCAGTAGCCAATTCACTATAACAATATAAGCCGTAGCCACAGCCTCACCCACCGTTATGCGGGGGGCTTTCGACCACATGTTACAAACAGTTTTGTCAAGTTGCTGCACCATTTCATCCTCACAATATGAACTATGTTCAGCATAGTTGAACAATGTTCACCATGTCAAGGCCAATTTCTGTCTGACAACAAACCATAGCAAAACCATCAGTATAGCGGTCCCATGGCCCAAGCCATCAGGACGGCCCGGGCGGTTAATCCTGCAGTACAGATCAATGTTTGTGGCTACCAGATTGGCGACCATGACCTGCCCTCACAGCTCGCCGTATTGGAAATGGGGGTGGATTGCCTGACCATTCCGCCTACTCCCAACAGCGTTTTGCGTACCCAGGCCGCCATTATCCGCCATAAAGCCGGATCGGCCCCGGCCTGAGGCCTGATTCTGCTTGCTTTTTGATGCCGGTTGCGGGTAGGTTGCGCCGCAAAAGAGCGGCCTCTGGTGTTGGGGGGATTCCGCGTTTCCCCTCTGCCCCGCAGAAAGACCCGAAGATGAAGAAGACCAATCTGAGAAATATCGCCATCATCGCCCATGTCGACCACGGCAAAACCACGCTGGTTGACCAGATGTTGAAGCAGTCCGGATCTTTCCGTGAGAATCAGCACGTGGCCGAGCGCGCCATGGACAGCAACGACCTTGAGCGCGAGCGCGGGATTACCATTCTGGCCAAATGCACCTCGGTGCTGTGGCACGGTAAAGACGGCGATGTGCGTATCAACATCGTCGACACCCCCGGCCACGCGGATTTCGGCGGCGAGGTGGAGCGCATCCTGTCGATGGTAGATGGTGTGGTGGTGCTGGTAGACGCTGCCGAAGGCCCGCTGCCGCAGACCAAGTTTGTGGTCGGCAAGGCGCTGCGCCTCGGCCTCAAGCCGATGGTGGTGGTCAACAAGATCGACCGTTCGGATGCCCGCCCGGATGAAGTCCACAATGAAGTTTTTGATCTTTTCTCGGCGCTTGATGCCAATGAAGAGCAGCTTGATTTCCCCACCCTCTTCGCCTCGGGCCGTCAGGGCTGGGCGATTGTCAATCAGGATGACGAAAAGAAGAATCTGGCACCGCTGTTCGAACTCATCATCAACCACGTCCCCGCCCCCACCGTGGACGAAGGCCCGGCCCGCATTCTGGCCACCACGCTGGAGGCCAACCCCTATCTGGGCCGCGTGCTGACCGGCCGCATTGCTTCGGGCACCATCAAGGCCAACATGCCGTTCAAGGCACTCAGCCCGGACGGTACGCTGGTTGAACAAGGCCGCATCACCAAGGTTCTGGCCTTCCGGGGTCTGGAGCGCGTCGCCATTGACGAAGCCGAAGCGGGCGACATTGTCGCCATTGCCGGCCTCAGCAAGGCCACCGTGGCCGATACCCTGTGTGACCTCAGCGTCACTGCACCGCTGTCGGCTCAGGCCATTGATCCCCCCACCCTCGCCATGACCTTCGGCATCAATGACAGTCCCTATGCCGGTACTGAAGGCGACAAAGTCACCAGCCGCATGATCCGTGAGCGTCTGCTGCGGGAAGCGGAAGGCAATGTCGCCATTCGCGTCACCGAAGCTGGCGGCACCACCGACGCTTTTGAAGTGGCCGGTCGTGGCGAATTGCAGCTCGGCATCCTGATTGAAACCATGCGCCGGGAAGGCTTTGAGCTGTCAATCAGCCGTCCCCGCGTGCTGTTCCGCACCGATGAGAACGGCAACCGCACCGAGCCCTATGAAGAAGTCTTCATCGACGTTGATGAGGAATTTTCGGGCATTGTCGTCAACAAGATGTCCACCCGCAAGGGCGAACTGCAGGATATGCGTCCCTCCGGCGCTGGCAAAACCCGCCTCACCTTCATCGCCCCCTCACGCGGCATGATCGGCTATCACGGCGAGTTCCTGACCGACACACGGGGCACCGGCGTCATGAACCGCATTTATCACAGCTACGGCCCCTATAAAGGCCCGATGGGCGGTCGCCGCACGGGCGCACTCATCAGCAATGGTCAGGGCGAAGCCATCACCTATGCCATCTGGAAGCTGGAAGATCGCGGCCCGATGCTGATTAACCCCGGCGACAAAATCTATCAGGGCATGATTATCGGCGAACACAGCAAGGAAAACGACCTTGAAGTCAACCTGCTGGAAGGCAAGAAGCTGACCAACATCCGCGCCGCCGGCAAGGACGAAGCCGTCCGCCTCACCCCGCCGATCCTGATGCCGCTGGAAAAAGCCATCGCCTATATTCAGGACGACGAACTGGTGGAAGTCACCCCCAAATGCATCCGCCTCCGCAAACGCCACCTCGACCCCAACGCCCGCAAACGGGCGTCGCGGCAGGCGGAGAGTGCTTAAGCCATCCACCCATCAAACCCCGGCCTCACCGCCGGGGTTTTTTACTACGGCTATAATAGTAAATTTCAATGTAATCCTGTTAACCATACAAGAACATTGATTCCAGATTCGAAAATAGTTATGTTTTCATTAATGCTTTTTGCAGAAATTTGTTTAACTAAATAGACGGGAGACGCAGCATCATGGAAATTCCTAATATTGGTCGCATTCTTAGTAACAGTCTGTTCTCCCTAAGAACAATGGTGGGAGGAGGCCAGTCCTCCGCAGAGCTTCCTATGCGCGATAATTGGGGAGGCGACGGAATTGGTTCCTTCGAGGCAACCCGCATTGCGTTCATACCTGCTGGCCCTGGCAAGTTTAATCTTCTTGCCGCAGTGATAACTCACTATGCCCCCCCATCTCCATATGATGATTACAGGGATATTGCCAGGAATGTTAACTTCGGTACTGTTAACGCAGAGGAACGCAGCCAGATTCTTGCCGCTTTTGAACAACAACCGCTCGGTGTTGCTTTGGTTTTTGACCCGAAAAATGATCAGAACATGGCTCCCGGATCTTTCGCTAATGGCCTTGCCACCTTGAGCTTCGTTGCACCTGCACACAGGTTGGCAGCTCTCAAGCAAGGACTAAAACTCGCCTGATCCATCTTGAATGGCGAGAAAAAACCCCGGCCTCACCGCCGGGGTTCTTTACTAGCGGTCAACTGGGACCAGGTCCCTCACTGGATCTCGGTGCAACGATTACCGGCTTCTGCTGTGGCCCGACTTGAAGCGCAGGCGGACCGCTTATGTTATTCAGGCTACGGCTCGGGGCGACATCAGACTGAGGGGTTGGGGCAGCCTCGGGCGACGGAGCTGTCGCCACCGGAGCCACAGACGCGGGGAAGAAACGCCGGCGCAGTTTAATGGTCAGAGTCTGTCCGGCCTCAACCACCCGCCCCAGCCGTTCCGGCAGTTTGCCCGCAATCGTTGCCGCGCCCGTGGCGAGGGCTAGAACGCCGAAGACCGTATATTCGGCAACCGTCGCCAGTGCGCCGCCAACAACCGGCACGGCATGTTCAATGGCATGGGTAAGCCCGTGCATGGCTGACTCCACGCCGGGAAGAGCATGCAATCCGTGCATGATAAGACCGCCGCCTACCGCCAGCATGGCCGCCGTGCCGACAACGCCGATTCCCCTGAACAAACCGGGGGCCGAGGTAATGACCTTCTGGCCGCTGCGCTGCAAGGCCTGATTGCCCAGCGCCTGCCCTCTTTTCTTCATCCATTCTCCAAGGTCGTCAATTTTGACCAACCCCCAGACGACCCCGTAAACACCCGCCGTCATGCCGACAGCTGCTACGCTCAGGGCCGCCGCCTGTCCCAGCGGGGTGGAAAAAGAGGTCATCGCGGCCAGACTGATGGCCACAATCTCGGCTGACAGCACAAAGTCGGTTTTAATGGCATTGGCAACCAGCGTTTTTTCAAAGGCCAGAACCTCGTCAGGCGTTCTGGCCTTTTCAACCGGAATGTCATGGGCCGGATCATGGTGCTTCTGGTGTTTGACCGCATGAAGGACTTTCTCGGTGCCTTCATAAGCAAGAAAAGCCCCGCCCGCCATCAGCAGCCACGGCATCACCGCTGGCACTGTGAAATTGAGAACCAGCGCGCCGGGCACCAGATAATACATCTTGTTCTTGAGCGAACCCTTGGCTACCTGCCAGACAAAGTCTGTCTCCCGGTCGTTGTGAATGCCGGTCATACCGCCAGCGGTGACGGCCATATCATCAATAACCACACCGGTTGCCTTGGTGGTGCCAGTGGCGGCCATCGCCGCAATATCATCCGCCGAGGTAGCGGCGGCCATCGCGGCAATCTTCTGGGCCCCAATGGCGAGGTCATCAAGAACAGCTAATAAACCGGCTGCGGGCATGCTTTGTTTTCCTTCAGTTCACTCCACGACAGACATCCTGTCTGCGTTGCACCCTATCAGGGATGTATCTCATTCTTACAGTTACACTTCCATGACATGTTGTGAACTTTGTGCAATCAATCAAAGAGGACACATAT
>CAYSDE010000057.1:0-10072 GCA_964429685.1 uncultured Pseudobdellovibrionaceae bacterium | reverse complement strand
AGCGCCCCCCTCGTCATAACCGACATAGCCGGGCGGGGCACCGATAAGCCGGGAAACGCTATGCTTCTCCATATATTCCGACATGTCGATGCGCAGCAGGGCAGCTTCATCGTCAAACAGAAAAGCAGCCAGCGCCTTGGTCAGTTCGGTTTTGCCAACGCCAGTAGGGCCGAGAAAGAGGAAAGAGCCAATCGGCTTGTTCGGATCCTGCAATCCGGCGCGGGCGCGGCGAATGGCATTGCTGACCGCGACCACCGCCGGATGCTGGCCAACCACGCGGCCTTCCAGATGGTCTTCCATCTTCATCAGCTTGTCGCGCTCGCCTTCCATCATCTTATCAACCGGGATGCCCGTCCAGCGGCTGACGACCCCGGCAATATCGCTGTCGCGCACTTCTTCATTCAGCATGGCCTCACCCTTGCCCTGCTCATCTTCCAGCTTCTTGGTAAGATCGGGGATGATGCCATAGGTCAGCTCACCAGCCCGGCTCCATTCGCCATCGCGCTGGGCTTTTTCAAGCTCGATGCGGGCCTGATCCAGTTGCTCCTTGAGCTTCTGGGCACTGGCCAGCTTCTCGCGCTCGGCCTGCCAGCGTTTGCTCATGGCGGCTGATTCCGAAGTCAGATCGGCCAGTTCCCGCTCCAGCTTGCCCAGCCGCTCGATGCTGGCCTTATCGCTTTCTTTCTTCAGGGCTTCCCGCTCGATCTTGAGCTGCATGATGCGCCGGTCCAGTTCGTCCAGCGCTTCCGGCTTCGAATCAACAGCCATACGCAGACGGGCGGCAGATTCGTCAATCAGGTCAATCGCCTTGTCGGGCAGGAACCGATCCGCGATATAGCGGTTGGAAAGCGTGGCGGCGGCGACAATCGCGCCGTCGGTAATACGCACGCCGTGATGCAGCTCATACTTCTCCTTGAGGCCGCGCAGGATTGAAATCGTATCCTCCACCGTCGGCTCTCCGACAAAGACCGGTTGGAAACGCCGGGCTAGCGCGGCATCTTTTTCAATATGCTTGCGGTATTCATCCAGCGTGGTGGCGCCAACGCAGTGCAACTCGCCCCGGGCCAGTGCCGGTTTCAGCATATTGGCGGCATCCAGCGACCCGTCAGCCTTGCCCGCGCCCATCAGGGTGTGCAATTCGTCAATGAACAGGATGATCTCGCCATTGGTGGAGGCCACTTCCTGCAGCACGCCCTTGAGCCGCTCTTCAAATTCACCACGGAACTTGGCCCCGGCCACCATGGAGCCGAGATCCAGCGACAGCAGTTTCTTGTTCTTGAGACTGTCAGGCACATCGCCATTGACAATACGCAGGGCCAGACCCTCAACGATGGCGGTTTTGCCGACGCCGGGCTCACCGATCAGAACCGGATTATTCTTGGTGCGGCGGGACAGCACCTGAATGGCGCGGCGAATTTCCTCATCCCGCCCGATGACCGGATCAAGCTTGCCGCTTCGGGCGGCTTCGGTCAGATCCCGGGCATATTTCTTCAAGGCTTCATAGGACTCCTCCGCCGTTTCATTATCGGCGACACGGCCTTTGCGTACGGTGTTGATGGCTTCGTTAAGACTGGCAGCGGTGACACCCGCGCCCTTCAATGCCTCTGCAGAAGGTGTGCCCTCGAGCATGGCAAGCGCCAGCAACATACGCTCGGCGGTGACATATTTATCTCCCGCTTTCTTGGCAATCTGCTGCACACTTTCAAAGAAGCGGGCCAGTTCCGGGCTGGGGTAAAGCTGACCCGCCCCCGCTCCTTCCACCTTGGGCAGTCTGTCCAGTTCGGCCTGAATTTTCTGCAAAGCCAGTTGGGGGGTGCCGCCAGCGGCAGCGATCAGGTTGCGGGCAAGGCCGCTTTCATCTTCCAGCAGGGCTTTGGCGACATGCTCGGGGGTCAGCCGTTGATGCCCTTTGGCCAGCGCCCCGGTCTGGGCGGCTTGCAGAAGACCACGCGCACGTTCGGTATAATTATTGAAATCCATTTGGCAGCTCCCCGAAAGCAGACATTCGCTCCCACTTGTGATACTCCCATGCGGCAAGCTCACAAGAGGCATATGGGAAGCATGCTGCCCGACCACAAGATCATCCTCGATTTTTTCGGCCCGACCGGCTGGCGATTGGCTCACTTTGCCCGCAGTCTGCTCTGGCGCGTCATCCGGCCCAAGCGACTGGCAGCGGCGGCGATTATCCGTAACCGGGAGGGGCATGTGCTGCTGGTCGAGAACAGCTATTGCTCTGGCTGGCGGTTGCCGGGCGGCGGCGTCGAGGCCCACGAAACCGCTGCTGAAGCCCTGATCCGGGAACTTCAAGAAGAGGTGAATCTGACCCCTCACGCCCCCCGTCTGCATGGTATTTGCCTGCAGAATCTGTTCGGAGCCAGCATTCAGCTGCTGGTCTATGTGGTGGAGGGCTTTGACGGGCAGCCAAAGGCAGACGGAGTTGAAATCCTCCAGGTACTATGGGCCGACCCGGCCGCGCTCCCGGAAAAAACCGAGGCCGGGGCCGCTCGCCGCATTGCCGAAGTAGTTGCCAGTGCGGCATGCGCGCCACGCTGGTAGTTGAAACGTCCCTGATCTATCTCTAACCCCTTGCCCTCTCGTAAGAAATTTGGCTTAAAGGGGGAATTGTTTTTCCAGAGGGGTAGATTCATGACGTCAGGTAAAGTCCTTTTTGCCGCGCTTGCGGCGCTGGCAGTGTCCCTTCCGCAGCCTGCCCAAGCCAACCAGACGTCAACTACCATGATTGCTGTAGTAGGCGCGGCAGCGGCGACCGTCGGAGTCATGGCCATTTTCGATGATCGTGAAAATCCCACCACCACCAATCCCTTGGCCAGCTTTGGCGTCGGCGTGTTTGACGGCATCAACAACACCGATCAGGATTGGGCAACAGATCTGCGGGTTGAATACCGCTTCGGCAATCCCTTTTTCTACGTCGTCAAGCCGCTGATTGCCTTGCAGGCCACAACGGATGGCGCTGGCGGTGCCTTTGCCGGTCTGGTTGCTGACTGGGTGATTGGTGAACATTTTGTAGTTGCTCCCAGCCTCGCAGCCGGTCTGTGGGCCGATGGTGGCGGCAAGAAACTTGGTTCAACCATCCAGTTCCGCAGTCAGGTTGAAGCCGGCTACCGTTTCGACAATGACTGGCGCCTGACCGCCGCCATCAGCCATATCTCCAACGCTGACCTGGCGACGAGCAATCCGGGAGTGGAGATAGGCACGGTTTACCTCCATGTGCCAGCGGATAAAATCCTGCCATACTGAGCCGCCGCCTGCGGTTTATTGCCCTCAATCGCCATTCCGGCTTTTGCTGGAGTGGCGATTCCTCTATAGAGGGGAAAATGTGAGGTGATCGATGACCAGTCCCGTTCTTTCTGTCTGCGTTCCGGTTTTTAACGAAACCGAGAATCTGGAACCGCTGATCCGCGAAATCGTAGCCGCGCTGGAAGGCCGGTTGGCCTATGAAATCGTTTATGCCAATGACGGCAGCACCGATGGCACGCTGGCGGCGCTGGTGGCGCTCAGGGCCAAATATCCGCAATTGCGGGTGGTGACACAAACCCGCAGCGGGCAGAGTTTTGCCGTGCGCAGCGCCGTGCAGGCAGCTAAGGGCGAGTGGATTGCCACGCTGGACGGCGACGGCCAGAATGACCCTGCCGACATCATGAAGCTGTTTGAACGGGCGCAGCAAGGCGGCGTTGATCTGGTCGGCGGCCTGCGCCTGAAGCGACAGGACAATCTGGGCAAGCGCATTTCCACCAAAATCGGCAATGGCGTGCGTCAGTTCATTTTGCGTGACGGCTGCCCCGATACCGGCTGCGGCCTCAAGGTTTTCCGCCGCGCTGCCTTTTTGGATATTCCCAGTTTTGCCGCCATGCATCGCTTTCTGCCTGCTTTGTTCCAGATGCGCGGCTATAAAACCGATTTTGTGCCGGTCGGCCACCGGCCCCGCCAGCGCGGCGTTTCCAAATACGGCAATCTGCAGCGCGGCCTGATCGGTCTGGTCGATCTGGCCGGGATTGTCTGGCTCCGTACCCGCAGCCGGATGCCAAACGCGCACGAAGCCTGATAAAGAAGGAGCATCAGCATGGGTGGATTTATAGCCGAGCGGCTGGCGGGAATGGGAGACATGGCGGTTCATTTCTGGGATCGTCCCGATGCACTGTGGATTTTGGTCGGCTTTTTCGGCCAGTTCTTTTTCATGATGCGCTTTATCGTGCAGTGGATTGCGTCGGAAAAAGCCAAAAAGAGCGTGATTCCTGACCTCTTCTGGCTGTTCTCGATTGGGGGCGGCGCGGTGCTGCTGATCTATGCCCTCTATCGCGGCGACCCCGTTTTCATCTTCGGTCAGGCCCTCGGCCTCTTCATCTATTTCCGCAACCTCTACTTTGTATTGCGGGACCGGAAAAAAGGCGCTTCGGCGTGAGAAAACTCTGGCTGCCCGGGCTGGTCCTGCTCTGTCTGGCCCTCTATCTGCCCGGTCAGGTGGCGCTGCCGCCGTTTGACCGCGACGAGGCCCGTTTTGCGCAGGCCAGTCATCAGATGATTGAAAGCGGCAATTATGTCGATATCCGCTTTCAGGAGGAAGTCCGCTATAAAAAGCCGGTGGGGATTTACTGGTTGCAGGTGGCCAGCGCCAAACTCACCGGCGCGGCGGATCAGATTTGGGCTTACCGGGTGCCCTCATGGCTGGGTGCCACCAGCGCGGTACTGTTAACGGCGGTTTTAATCGGCGGCCTGTTCACCCCGCAAACCGGCCTGCTGGCGGCGCTGCTGCTGGCCAGCTGTCTGCTGCTCGGCGTGGAAGCCCGTATGGCCAAAACCGATGCGGTGCAGCTGGCGTGTATTGTGCTGGCGCAGTGGGCGCTGGCGCGGGTGTGGATGAGGGAAACGGCCCCCTCCCTAACCCTCCCCCGCAAGCGGGAGAGGGAATCTGTGGTGTTCTTTTTTGCGCTCGGCCTCGCTGTTTTGATAAAAGGGCCGATTATCCTGATGGTGTGCGGCTTGACGGCGCTGGTTCTGTCGGTGATCCGGCGGGAGGTAGCGTGGCTGAAACCGTTACTCAGCTGGGCGGGGCTGGCGCTGTTTGCGCTGATTGTTTTGCCGTGGCTGATTGCCATTACCCTTAAATCCGGCGGCCAGTTCTGGGTTGAATCGGTGGGGAAAGACCTGCTGGCCAAGGCGGCGGGCGGGCAGGAATCGCACGGGGCTCCGCCGGGTTTTTACCTCGGTACTGTTTTTCTGACCTTCTGGCCGTGGGCACCGTTGCTGCTTCCGGCTGGCGTGCTGGCGTGGCAGCGTCGCCGCGACAAGTCAGTGCAGTTTCTGTTGGCCTGGCTGCTGCCGGTCTGGCTGGTGTTCGAGGTGATGCCGACCAAGCTCCTTCATTACACTCTGCCGGTTTTTCCCGCGCTGGCCGGGCTGGTCGCCTTGCTGCTGCTGGAGGGGGGAGCAACCATCTCCAGAAAACTCTGGGCGGTCACGCTGGCGCTGGCCGGTCTGCTGCTGGGACTGGTGGCCTTTGGGGTGCCGTTGGCGCCAACCGCTGCCTTTATGGCCCTGTCTCCCGATCATTCGTTTGACTGGGCGATGCTCAAGACCGCTCCCTTTTCAGCTCTTGGCCTCTCCGGCGGCCTGATACTGGTGGCGGCTAGCGTCGTCATGCTGCAACTGCGCGAGCGCCGTCCCCTGTATGCCGCCGCCCTCATGCTGGCCGGGCTGGTTAATTTCTATGCCGCCGCCTTTGCCGAGGTACTGCCCTCCACCACGCCACTCTGGGTCAGCCGCAGCGCTGCCGAACTGGTGGCTCCCTACCGGGCCGACTGCCCCGGTGCCGTCACCTCACTCGGCTATGCGGAGCCCAGTTTGGTCTTTCTGCTCGGCACCAATACCGTTCTGGCCGACAGCTGGGACGAAGTGACGCGGCATCCGGAAAGCTGCCAATTACTGCTGATTGAGCGGAATTTTCAGGGCACCCTGCCGGAAAATCTCCGTCCCCTCGCCAAAGAGCTTGGCACCGCCGCCGGTTTCAACTATTCCAAGGGGGATCCGGTAGTGCTGGGCTTGCTACGGATCGACTCCGAGCGGTGACATGATCAAATGGGACCCCACCACACGCAGCCTGACTTTCAGTCTGCCGCGCTGGACGGAACTGGTAGCTGGCCGCTACCGGCGCCAGTCGATGGTGGTCGCTTTCATCCTGCTGGCCGATATTCTGGTGTCCTATGTTGATCGTCCGCTGGCTGAAACCATGCGCCAGATGGATCCCGGCCTGCGCAGCTTTTTTGCCGCCATTACGGATATTGGCGATTCCAAATACACCCTGATTCCGATTGCGCTGGTGCTGCCCTTCCTGTTTGCCACCCTGCGGGCCATCGAAGCGTCTTCACTGCATCGTATTGTCGGCTGGTTGGCCGGGGCTCTGACTTTTATCTTTGTCGCGGTGGCGGGATCAGGCCTGCTGGTAAACGTCATCAAGATGATCGTTGGCCGCACCCGTCCGGTGCTGGACGAGAGATACGGAGAGTACGGCTTTGCGCCCTTTACCCTGTCGGATTCTGCTTACCACTCCTTTCCCTCCGGTCATTCCAATACGGTGTTTGCGCTGGCAATCGCAGTTTCTTTCTTCCTGCCCCGTTTGCGTACGCCGCTGTTGGTTTGTGCGGCGCTGGTAGCCTTCAGCCGGGTCGCAACCACCCGCCATTACCTGTCTGACATCATTGCCGGAAGTGGATTGGGGATATGGACGACTTACTGGCTGCGCGGCTGGTTTGCCAACCGGGGCTGGGTCTTTGTCCAGCGGCAGGACGGCTTCCGGGTTGCCGCACCGGGGCAGCTGCTTTCAACCAAAATGCGGGAATGGTTGTGGCGCAAACTGGGTGGACCGCAAGGGCCCCAACCCTGATCAGGCCGGTTGAAGACGGTAGCGGGTACAAACCATAGAAGTACCGCCGGGTCGCCTGTAATTAACGGTATCGCCGGATTGAAAGTCGAAGGCCCTCAGCAGGTTTTGGAAATGGTGGTTGTGCGGGACGGTCACCGCCACCATCTCACGCATTCCCACCCGGTTGAACGCGTGATCCAGCGCCAGTTCGGCGGCAATACAATTAATGCCGCGGCCCTGATAACCGGGGGCCATCCAGCAGGTAAGCTCGCCAGTGGTGCGCTCATGATCCCGGGCATGGGTGCCGACATGACCGACCATCTGGTTGTCTACCCATATTCCCGCCATCAACCCGTCACCCAGCAGGCTGCTGTGTTGGGCGTAATAGCAAAAATCCTCTACCTGCTCGATGGTCAGGGCGCCGAGGGGAAATTGTGGCAACCAGTCCTTGTTGGGACGAGTGACCAGAAACAGTTCGGCTGCGTCGAGAGGATCAAGGCTGCGCAGAGTAACGCCTTGATCCGAGGTAATCAGAATTGCTGAAGAGGTCTCGTAAAACATTACCAAAAACTTCTTTGAAGAAATGGCGCACCCGAAGAGATTCGAACTCCTAACCTACGGATTCGTAGTCCGTTGCTCTATCCAGTTGAGCTACGGGTGCGCTGGAGTTCGCGGACACTAGCCAAAACTTGCAGGCTATGCAAGGCTTTTAGGCAAAAATTCGCTGAAAAAGTTAATGGCCGGAGCGCCTGTCGTCATCGCCGGGATAGGTGTATTCGACATCATTCCGCCCGGTCAGATTGCTGATAACGCCGAGAAAACCACGGTCTGCGCCTGTTGTCTGTGCTGCCTCGGGGCTGTTATCCGCAGGAACCAGCCCGGATTCTACCAGCGGGTCAGCCGGGCCGTGGCGGCTGTCGGTGGCGCTCCAGCTGACCCCGTCGGTGACGAGGCCACGGGGAGGGAGCCCGGTTTCGGCCACGCTCATCATTGCCTTCCATGTCCGCGCCGGAAAGGAGCCCCCGGTCACCCGGCGCATCGAGCTGTTATCGTCATTGCCCATCCAGACCCCGCCCACATAGTCAGCGGTGAAGCCCATGAACCAGGCGTCGCGGAAATTCTGGCTGGTGCCGGTTTTTCCGGCGGCCACATGGTCGGGCAGCGCGGCGGCAGTACCGGTGCCAAAACTCAGCACCCCCTTCATCATCTCGACCAGCATGGCCACGCTTTGCGGCGAGGCTACATTGCCCAGACCGGTGGACTGGCGGCGCCACAACAGCTGACCTGTCTCCCCGCGAATCATGAGGATGCCATAGGGACGCACTGCCTCTCCGCCATTGGCAAAGCTGGCATAGGCCGAGGTGAGTTGCAGCAGACTGACTTCTGCCGTGCCCAGCGCATAGGACAGGCCGACATTGTTGGGGGTAGGCAGGCCGAGGCGGCGGGCGGTAGCCTGTGCAGCGGATAACCCTTCTTCCTGCAACAGGCGGACAGCAACCGTGTTGAGCGATTTGGCCAAGGCTTCCTTCATCGGAATCCAGCCTGCATAACTCTCGGTGTAGTTGTCAGGGCTGTAATTGCCAATCGCCAGCGGCGCATCTTCCACCATGGAGTCCGGGGTATATCCGGCGCTTTCAAGCGCAGTCAGATAGATCACCGGCTTGAAGGAAGAGCCGGGTTGGCGCAGGGCCTGCACAGCGCGGTTGAACTGGCTGTCGTCATAATCCTTGCCGCCGACCATCGCCCGCACCGCGCCATCGGGGGAGAGGATGACCGCCGCGCCTTCGGTCACTTTCTTTTCAGCCGCTGCCGCCAGCTGTGCGGTCAGGGCTGCTTCGGCCCCCCGTTGCAGCACCGGACGCAGGGTGGTCTGCACCACAATATCCCCGTGGTCGCCGCCGATGAAATCTTCCACCTGATCCATCACCCAGTCGGCAAAATAGCGCCCGTAATTGTTGCCGCCGGAGCGGCGCGTGGCGGCCGAGGGGCGCGCCTGCAGTGACCGGTACTGCGTTTCGCTGATGAACCCGGCATCTACCATGGTCTGCAGCACAGTCTTGGCGCGGTCTTCGGCCAGCGCCGGATTGGTGGCGGGGGAGTAGCGGGAGGGCGCCTTGAGCAGACCGGCAATAATCGCTGATTCGTAGAGGCTCAGCTCCCGGGCTGATTTGTTGAAATAAACCCGTGACGCCGCATCAATGCCATAAGCCCCCGCGCCCAGATAAACGCGATTGAGATAGGCCGTCATGATCTCGTCTTTACTGAACTTGATCTCCAGCCACACCGCCAGCATGGCTTCCTGAATCTTGCGGCCCAGCGTGCGCTCGGGGGTCAGAAAGAGGTTTTTGGCCAACTGCTGAGTGATGGTTGACCCTCCCTGCACCACCCGCCCAGCCCGCAGATTGGTCACGATAGCGCGCAGCAATCCAACCGGATCAACCCCGAAATGGCTGTAAAAACGACGATCCTCAACCGCCATCACGGCCTGCAACACATGCGGCGGCAACTGGGCGGCATTGATAATGGCCCCGGTAATGTCGCCATAGCGGGCCACGATGCTGCCATCTTCGGCCAGAATGGTGATGGAGGGCTTGCGGGTCATCGCCGCCGTATCAATCAGGCGCGGCAGCTCCGAGCCATACCAGATCAGAATTCCAACTCCGCCAATGAAACCCCATATTCCCAGCAGAAAGAAAAAGCGGACAATTCCGCGCAGTCCCGGCAGGGACAGACGGCTATGGGACATTTTCTTCGGTGCGGCTTTACGGGACATGACCTTTTCCCTACCAGATTATTGCTCCGCAAGCGAGTGCCACTCTGTCTCAGAGGAACAGTGTTATCTCCCTCCGTTGGCAGCATAAAACGATAACTTTATAGAGATCGTCATGCCAGCGAACGCTGGCATCTTGGACGGCTCCGATCTTTCGCAGCCCATCCTCAATAATTTGCTGAAAATTTAGCACAACTTTGTTGTAAGTTGTTGATTTTGCAAAATTATTTTCACGTCATCCGTAATTCCGCCACAATTGGCTGGTACATCTGAAACTGAACCCGGGATGCACCCCCGACTGACGTATTCCGGTTCCTGTTGTCCGGGTTGATGGTTGTCCCCCATCGCTCGGCCCAGTCTGCCCCGACTGGTGAGTTGCCTTTGCGGCCATGTCCTCTGGACATGGCCGCTTTTTTGTTCAGGGC
>CAYSDE010000056.1:0-10158 GCA_964429685.1 uncultured Pseudobdellovibrionaceae bacterium | reverse complement strand
TGACTCTTCATCATTGTTGCGTACCAGCATCACGAGGATGGCAGCGCGGGCGTTTGTGCAGGTGCGATGCTATCAAGAGCTGATAGGGGCCTGATTTTCTTGCTTGAAGCGGCGGTAGATGCTACTTAACGGCGTCACATTTCAAGGATTTGAGTCACATGTCCGAAGCCAGCACTGTTTTGCCGCCCGCGCCGCAAGTCACCATCGAAGACGAGATGCGGAAATCCTATCTCGATTATGCGATGAGCGTGATCGTTTCCCGCGCCCTGCCGGATGTGCGCGACGGGCTGAAGCCGGTGCATCGCCGTATCCTGTTCGCGATGAAGGAAGGCGGCTACGACAGCACCAAGCCCACCCGCAAATCCGCCCGCATCGTCGGTGAAGTGCTGGGTAAATTCCATCCGCATGGCGACGCAGCGGCTTATGATGCCATGGTGCGCATGACGCAAAGCTTTTCCATGCGGCTGCCGCTGGTGGACGGGCAGGGAAACTTCGGATCAATTGACGGCGATCCTCCGGCGGCCATGCGATATACCGAAGCGCGTCTGGCCAAGGCGGCGGAAGCCCTGCTGGAAGACATCGATAAGGATACTGTTCTGTTCCAGCCCAATTATGACGGGCAGGAAATGGAACCAACGGTTTTGCCTGCCCGCATTCCCAATCTGCTGGTCAACGGCGCCGGGGGCATTGCGGTTGGTATGGCCACCAATATTCCGCCGCACAATCTCGGCGAAGTGGTATCGGCCTGTCTGGCCTATATCGACAATCCCGAGATCGGGATTGATGCGCTGATGGAATATATTCCGGGCCCAGATTTCCCGACTGCCGGTCTGATTCTCGGCAAGGGCGGCATTCGTCAGGCCTATCACACCGGGCGTGGCAGCGTGATGATGCGGGCCCGCACCCACACCGAAGAAATCCGCAACCGTGAAGCCATTGTCGTCACCGAGATTCCCTATCAGGTCAACAAGCTGCGCCTGATTGAACGCATTGCCGAACTGGTCAACGAAAAGACCATTGAAGGCATTGCTGATCTGCGCGACGAGTCGGATCGCGACGGCATGCGCATTGTAATGGAGCTGAAGCGCGACGCCATTGCTGATGTGGTGTTGAGCCAGCTTTACAAGCATACGCCGCTGCAGACCAGCTTTGGCGTCAACATGCTGGCGCTCAATCATGGTCGCCCGGAAACCATGACCCTGCGCGACATGATCGCCGCTTTCATCGCTTTCCGCGAAGAGGTCATTACCAAGCGCACCATCTATGATCTGGCCCGCGCCCGTGAGCGCGCCCATATTTTGATCGGTCTTGGCGTCGCCGTTACCAATCTGGATCCTGTCATCAAGCTGATCCGCAATGCGCCGGATCCCAACACCGCCCGTGAACTGCTGATGGCACAGGAGTGGGAGTCGGGGGACATCGCCCCGCTCATCAAGCTTATCAACGAGCCGGGCAGCGAGTTGTCCGACAACGGCAAATACCGCTTCTCCGAGTTGCAGGCCAAGGCCATTCTTGATCTGCGCCTGCATCGCCTGACCGGTCTGGAACGCGACAAAATCATTGAAGACCTCAAGATGATTGCCGGGACGATTGAAGAGCTGATCTTTATCCTGAACTCGCGGGAGAAAATGCTGGAGATCATGCGCGCCGAGCTTAACGACGTGCGCGACCGCTTCGCCAATCCCCGCCGCACCGAACTGGTGGAAAGCGAGTTCGAGGAAGACATTGAAGACCTGATTGCGCGGGAAGAGATGGTCGTCACTGTTACGGCTTCCGGCTATATCAAACGCACCCCGCTGGTCACCTACCGGGCGCAAAAGCGCGGCGGCAAGGGCCGTAGCGGCATGGCGATGAAGGACGAAGATGCCATTCATGACATCTTTGTTGCCAATACGCACACGCCGATCCTGTTCTTCTCGAGCCGTGGCATTGCTTACAAGCTCAAAGTCTGGCGGCTGCCGCTGGGCAATCCGCAGAGCAAGGGCAAGGCGCTGGTCAATATCCTGCCGCTGCAGGAAGGCGAAACCATCTCCACCGTGCTGGCGCTGCCGGAGGATGAGGCCAACTGGAACACGCTGCATCTGATGTTTGCCACCAGCACCGGCAATGTCCGCCGCAATCTGTTGTCCGACTTCACCGATGTACGCGCCAACGGCAAGATTGCCATGAAGCTGGAAGAGGAGGGCGAGCGCCTGATCGGTGTCGCCGTCTGCGATGAAACCCAGAATGTGCTGCTGGCGGCCAAGGGCGGCAAGATTATCCGCTTTGCGGTGGATGATGTGCGCGTGTTTGCCAGCCGCAATTCTACCGGCGTGCGCGGCATCCGTCTGGCCGAAGGGGATGAAGTGGTGTCGCTCTCCATCCTCAACCATATGGAAGCCACGCCGGATGAGCGGGCGGCCTATATCAAACGCTCCCGCGCCGGTGAAGATACGGAAGAGGGCGCAGGTGATGAAGAAACAGCGTCAACGACCCTGACCCTCTCGGACGAGCGCTATGCCGCGTTGCAGGCAGCGGAGCAGATGATTTTGACCGTCACCAGCAAAGGCTTCGGCAAACGCGCTTCCGCTTATGACTACCGTATTACTGGTCGGGGCGGGCAGGGGATTGTCAACAACAAGGACACTGGCCGCAATGGCAGCGTGGTAGCCGCCTTCCCGGTTACCGCCCAGCACCAGATCATGCTGGTCACCAATGCCGGCCAAATCATCCGCTGCCCGGTGGATGGGGTACGGGTCTGCTCGCGCTCCTCGCTCGGCGTCACCCTGTTCCGGGTCGGCGAGGGCGAAGAAGTCGTCTCGGTGGCAGCAATTGTTGAAACTGAAAATGGTGAACAGGAAACAGAGTAAGGGAGGGGAAAGATGTTTGGTGCTTTTCGTGAGATGCTGAAGAGAATTGATAGGTCTATCGACGGCATTATCGATCCGCACGATCCGCAGTGCGAGGTTGGCGATGCTTTCGAGGATAGACTTGATGCAGCCAATGCTTTTATTTCTGCCCTGCAGAATGCGGAGTGCGGAAGTAGTCGTCGGGCTTTCAATGCGCTTGTTCGGGCAGGATCCCTGTCCGATACTGATGCCAAGATACGTGCGGTTGATGCTGTCAGCGCCGACTTAGGTCAGCCGCTACTGCCCATAGAGGTGAAACGTAACTTTCACAGCGGTAGCGTGAGGGTTCCTGGAGAAACGTTGTCGGAAAAAGCGGTGTTCTTTCTCCTGCAGGAACCGGAGCCCAGTGATTCCGTCAGCGTGGCGGCGGCGGTCGTACGGAACTTCAGATTGCAGACGGTCTTTACAAGAATTTCTTATAATGATGTGCTGGATAACGGTTGGGTTGCCGTGCAGGTTCTGGCCGCTGCGAAGAAGCCGACTGTAGATATGACATGTCATTAGAGCGTTTAACTACACTTGGATTTCACTCATCCATCGTCACCCCGGCGAAGGCCGGGGCCCACGCTGGGAAAAAGTGCAGTGCAGCAAGTCATGAACCATAGTCCGTATGGAGAGATGGGACGGTAGGGAGGGGAGGTAAAATGATTGATGTAGACGAGGACGAGACAATAACACCCATTCAGGCAGCTTGGGGTTTTGTAGAGGGCCTGCGGCAAGGGAATTGTACACAGACTTTCAACTTTCTGCATAACTCGGGGCAGTTTGATGAAGCTGATAGGCAGGGACTGAATCTTGATCTCGTAGCAGATAGTCACGAATTGCCCCAACTTCAGGATGAGCTAAAAGCCGGTTTCTCTTCGGGACACATCAACAGCCGTGATCGGGTGGTTTATTTTGCTTTCGGGGGGGATCGTCCCGGACAGACTTTTGTGGCTGCTCTGGTCAGGCCTTCAGGCTCCCCGCTGCAGTCTGTCTTTCTGACCTTGTCAGCAAGGGATGCTGGCGAGGAGGGTCGGATTATGGCGCAGATTGCCAACCGGATTAAGCCGTCTGCTGCCTTGGCTGCAGCCTAGGTTAAAACGACAAGGAGAAATATAATGGGACTGCCACAGCGGATTCTGCACAAGGTGCAGTCAGTGATTCAGACACAGAAAACAGAAATGGACGTGGCGGATTTCCTGTCGGTGTTCAAGAAGCATCTGCACCATGCGATTATCTGGCGTTCTTCCATCCCGGGTGCAAACGAGTTGCTGTTGTCGGATGAGGTGAAGTTTCTGGCCTATGGCCTCTGCAAGCGCGGCAGTGTGATGTCGCAGCTGCTGCAGGATGCGTGGGTGCTGTATGAACTGGGCGAGAAGCGCGGCGGCTATTTTGTCGAATTCGGCGCCACCGACGGCAAGGGCCTCAGCAATACCTTCGCGCTGGAGAAGGATTACGGCTGGAGCGGCATTTTGGCCGAGCCCAACCCGGTCTGGCATGAGCGTCTGCGTGGCAACCGCAACTGCACGATTGAAACCCGCTGCGTCTTCAAAACCACTGGCGACACGCTGGAATTTCTGGCGACGGAAGAGCCCGAACTGGGCGGCCTCAAGGCAACCGCCTTCGCCGATGGTCACGCGAATGCCCGCCAGAAAGCCGAGAGCATCAAGGTCACCACCGTCACGCTGTCCGACATGCTGAAGGCGCATAATGCCCCACAGCATATCGACTATATGAGCATCGACACCGAAGGCAGCGAGTGGGACATCATTCAGGGTTTTGACTTCGCCGCTTATGACATTACCTGCCTGACGGTGGAACACAACTACGCCCCCCAGCGCGACCTCATCCGCCAGTACCTTGAAAAATTCGGCTACACCCGCAAGTTTACCGAGTTTTCGCTGTGGGATGACTGGTATATCAAGGCATGATAATCCCCTCTCCCGCGTAGCGGGGGAGGGTTAGGGAGGGGGCGTGGTGAACCAAAAAGGACCACAACAAGGGCCGCTCTTGGGTGGCAGAATTGCCGGGCCGCAGGTAGGGGGTAGCAAGGGGCCGTGGTCTCTTCCTCTTGTGATTAGAGGACTGACGTTGGGTCTGGTTGTGGTGCTGTTGGGTTGCCAGACAGTTTATTTGGTCGATACTTCGTTCTTCGTGGTTTTGTATGCGCTGGGCCCGCTTTTTATACTGGTGTGGGTGTTTCGTAGCCGCTTTTACTGGGCAGGCCTGATCGCCATTATTGCAATCTGGCTTTTACGACTTGATACGTATTTCTGGATGAGGGATTACATGGAAGCCGTCAAAGCGGCTGGTTCTCCTGCCATAGGTGGTGCGGCCGTTATGGTTTCTTACTGGCTGGTTGATTTGCTGGTTATTCTGCCTGTGGCCTATGTTCTTGGCCGCATTGTTCATCGTTTTCAGGATGCAAGGAAGCAGGAAACATGACTCATCGTATCGGCGTCTATCCCGGCACTTTTGATCCCATCACCAAGGGGCATCTGGATATTATCATCCGGGCGGCGAAGCTGGTGGACAAGCTGGTGGTGGGAGTGGCGAGCAATGCGGGGAAGGGGCCGATGTTTTCCCCGCCTGAACGTGCCGCCATGGTGCGTGAAGAAATCACCCGCATTCATGATGAATCTCCGGCGCTGCAATTGTCAGGCCGGGTCGAGGTTGTTACCTTTGACAAACTGCTGATAAATTTTGCCGCTGACCACGGCGCACTGACCATCTTTCGCGGTCTGCGGGCCATTTCGGATTTCGAGTATGAATTCCAGATGGCCGGGATGAATCGTAATTTGCGCCCGGACATTGAAACCCTCTTCCTGATGTGTTCCGAGCGGCACCAGTTCGTCTCCTCCCGCTTCGTCAAGGAAATCGCCCGGCTGGGCGGCGACGTCGCCCCCTTCGTGTCCCCCGCCGTACTCCGCCACCTGCAGGACAAACTGGCCGAGGGCGTGGTGCCCAACATCGAACCACGGCTGGCTGGGACTGACCCGCCGTGAGGCGGAACTTCGTTAACCACGATTCATTTTGACATCGCCCGATCGGATGCAGTACGTTCTTATAAATTCAAGGAGATTTTAAAATGACTGCTACAGAGCTGACGAATACTCAGAAGGCCATTATTAACGATTTGGCAAACGGTTGGCAGCAGAAGTCTGTTCAGGCGATAGAAATGGCTGTTCCGGGCGGCAAGTCGGCTGACATCGCTGCTCTCGTCCGGTCAGGCCATCTTGTGAGCGAAACTGTTGTCCAGCAGCAGGGCTTTTTCCGCGTAGGGACAGAAGTCTATCGTCTGGCCACCAAAGGTGAACGTGTGGCAGATACTCTGCAGGGAAGGGATAGCGCCGAGATTGAGCAAGTGACTATTAACCACGTGCTTCTGGCCGTGAGCGACGCAGCCGATAGAACGCTTGCCCGGGCCAGCATTACAACAAAAGAGGTTGGCCCGAAACGTCTGGGTTTCTTATTGGGGAAGATGGAATCAGAAGGTCTTCTGACCCCTCAGCGTATCACTCAGGGATTCTTTTCCCACGCGGCCTACCAACTTACCGTGGCGGGAGAGCGTGCGGTGGATGTTCTTACAGGCCGGGATTCAGCGGAGTATGAACGGCATGCCGTCGCTACCATCCTTCGGAGGCTCGAGGGTAAGCCGAATGGCCTCACAACCGCCAGCCTGCTTGAGACACGCGGACTTGGGCCGGCGCGTCTTGCCGCAGCCTTTGCTAGTCTGGCTCAAAACGGGCAGGTGGAGGAAATACAAATTCAACAGGGCAGTTTTTTCTCTTCGCCCGGCATCCGTCTCACGCCGAGTGCCCTCCGTAATCAACAACCTGCCTGCACGGGCTGAGGCTGTCATTCGACGTAAAATAGGTTAAAGTCAGGCACCTGTTTTGCGCCGTAGTGACAAGCGAGTCTTTATGCCATCTGTTTTGCCAGCCTCTTCGCTTCCTCCCCCTTCTCTTGATTCAGGAGGGGGAATGGTTGCGGGGCTGTTTACGTTTTTTGCCCTCATCCTGCTGCTTGCTGCTCATGCCGCGATGATTCATTCCGGCATTTCGCCCATTCTCAGCGGGGACATGCCGGACAGCGATACGTATATGCGGCTGGTGCGGGTGGAGGCTTTTGCCGACGGGCAGGGCTGGCTTGACAGTCTGGTGCTGCGGATGAACGCGCCTTATGGTGATACCCTCAACTGGACGCGCCCGCTGGATGTGCTGATTCTGGCCGGGGCTTATCCGCTCCATGTTTATTATGACTTTTCCATGCCTGAGGCGATTTTCTGGAGCGGGGCGCTGCTGCCGGTGGCGCTGCATGTGCTGCTGGGTATTGCGATTGTCTGGGCTTTCTCGCCGCTGCTACCCAAAGCAGCGGGGCCGCTGCTGTTTCTGCTCGCCACCCTGCAGCCGGTGATGCTGGCCTATAATATGGCCGGGCGACCCGATCAGCAGACTTTGCTGCTGATCTGTCTGGTTCTGATGCTGGGCGGGCTGGTGCGCGAGATCAAATGTCTGGGCGCAGCGCCGATGAGTTGGAGCGTCTGGGCCGGTTTCTGCGCCGGGTTCGGCCTCTGGATCAGCCCCGAATTCCAGTTCGCCTTTATCATGGTCACGGCCACGCTGGGAATATTATGGGCGCTGCGGGGTGAACGTGAGGTGCTTCATGCGGTAGAAGGGCTGGGGCTGGGATTTTTTGTCGTGGTAGCCATCGGTGTTTTGGCCGAGCGCGGCGGCGAGTGGAACACGGTGCGCGAGCTGGACAAAATATCTCTCCCGCACGCGCTGGCGGCAGCGATTAATTGCGGGGTGTGGGGCTTCATGCCTGCCTTCAATTATGGTGGACGGCTGAAGCGTTATATCGGGCTGCTGGTGATGGGGGGGCTGGGGGCCGGGTTCATCCTCTTCTTCGCGCCGGAGCTGCTGCGTGGCCCTGCAGGCGATATTGATCCCCGCGTGCTGCAGGAGTTTCTGCTGGCCAATCGTGAAATGCGCCCGCTCTGGCCGGTTGATTTGAGCCATGCCGGGCTGATGCTGGTTTGGCTTGGTACCCCGCTGCTCGCTTTGCTGCTCTGGCCGTTGCTGCACCGGAAAGACTATGGCGTGCTGCTGGCGTTGGTGGCCGGTTTTACCGTCATGGGGTTGATGCATGCCCGCTTTGCCCAATTCGCGGCTCCGTTGGGCGCAGTGCTGCTGACGGTCGAGTTTTTTGCTTTTACTTCACCGCGTCTGCTGGTGTCGGTTGCCGTCAGGATGTTCCTGCTGATCGGCCCGCTCTTTATCGGGTTGGCGCTGGTCAATGAAAAAGCGGAAGCCAAAGAGGCCTCCTGTTCTATTCATCAAGCCGCCGCTGCTCTGGATACCCTGCCTCGCGGTATCCTCATGGCCTATATCAATCACGGGCCAGAGTTGCTGTACCGGACAAAACACAGCGTGGTGTCCGGCCCCTATCACCGCAACCGCGCCGGTATTCTGGACAGCTTCGACTTCTTTATCAGTGGCGACCGTCGCATTCTGGATAAGCGGCGGGTGGCCTATGTTCTGGCCTGTCCGGGGGATGTCGCTGCCGAGCCAGACGCCGTTTTTATGGCCAAACTGGCCTCAGGCGAGCATCCGGGCTGGCTTTCCCCGCTGTCAGGTAAGGATTTCGGCGGTTTTCTGGTCTATCAAGTAAAGCACTGATTGACCTCGCCGCTTACTCTCATTATGTTCACCCCGCAGTGACTGCGTAGCTCAGCTGGTAGAGCATCGGACTTTTAATCCGCCGGTCGTGGGTTCGAATCCCACCGCAGTCACCACTTCATCTTCGGGACAATGCGGGATAATCAAGAAAGAATGAGAATTCCGTTCGTACTCTCTTTTTGTATTACCTTGACGCTGGCATGGCCTGCTGGGGCTGGAGAGTATTGTGTCCAGAATGTCCCGGTGCATATCTCTGGACAGGAGGATGTAGCGCCCAGTCAGGACTCGCATGTTGTGGCGCCAACAGATCAGCAGCTTTATTCCGGCCACCTGCAAAAACTCCAGGATGCGGACTCCTCAGTTTTCTTTGATAATCGTTACGTAGTCAGAGGGGCTGATGGCGCCGGAGTCCGTCATACTGTTTTCTGGAGTTTTTTACCTGACTACACCATCACTGGTACTGGCTCGGTTGATAACGGTTATGTCTTGATGTCCACTACAGTGGGAAGCCGCTCCATGGCTGTTGATGGGGCGGGAAATATCTATTGGATAGGCGAGCGCCGCGTTCACGACGGGAGTGGCAACATCAACTTTGGTGGCAATAAGGGCGAAGGTCTTGATGTCCGCATTTTTGTGAGAGATCCTGATAACCCCCAAGGGGATTCGGGGCAGAAGTTTCTCTCATATGGCGCACCGAATGGTATTTTTTACAGCCGTATTGCTGACTCCATCGTGATGAGCATTCGGCCCGCACAGAACCAGAGAAGTCACACCTATGCCTTCAAGGCAGGGCAGATGCAGATTCTGGATGAGAATGATACCGAAGTAGCGGCGGACATTCCCAGCCTCAAAGTTACAGCTCTTCTCGGTTGGGATGCTCTTCGTTTTATGGCGTCAGATGGCACTGTGAGTCCGGTTGCATATTTGAATTCCGGAGATGACTACCATGGCTGGGATCGTCTGTCTGATCTTGGTGATGGCTGGATATGTGCTGAGGGCGCGCAATATGCCAATGCCGTTCATGTTGAGCAGGTGAGCGGTCAGTGGCGCGTAATCGAGATCGTACGCCTGCGTCCAAAGACAGGACTTTTTGAAGGTTTCATCAGCTGGCTCCTGGATATGGATAACAAGCAGATGGGACGGGATCGTCTCTCGCGAATCATGGAGGGTGCTTCCTGTTCAAACTTCTCGCGCCTTCAGCAACCGTCGCCCATTCCAGAGGCAGCAAGAGATCTGGGATATGCCGAGAGCTATGGCCTGACGGTATTCAGGGATGGTGCGGGCCGTATTTATCTGAAAGCTGGCAATGATGTTCGTATTGCCAAGGGGGCGGCTCCGGGGGGGAGTGCAATCCTGCATGACATTCCATCCGTTAAGCGCCTGTTCATCACGACACATGAAGGAGAGTACGAACTTGTGAGGGATGGAGACACTTTCGCAATGGTGGCAGTGAATTTGCCACCGCATGAGATGCCCCTCTTTACGCGGTTTGTTGCTACACCTGACGGGCAGGGTCTTTTTGCCGTAACGCGTGAGGCTATCTATCAATTCAGGGAGGGCAGGTTCCAGCCTTTCTGGTTGCCTGCCTCCGGCAGGAAAATAGCAAC
>CAYSDE010000055.1:4654-10232 GCA_964429685.1 uncultured Pseudobdellovibrionaceae bacterium | reverse complement strand
GCGGCGATCCGGAACTCCAACTGTCTGTCTCGGTGGTATCCCTCCGCTGCTACCACCGAGACAGACAGTGTCCCGGTGGGTTGGCCCGAGGCAAAGGCCAAAACACTGATAATTGACCCGACCAGCTCGAGGCGGGTCTGGCCGCGTTGTTCGCCCGGCCACACCCTGATCTCGCTGATAATGCTCCGCAGGGCCGCAGTGGCGCTCAGGCGGGCCGTATCGTCTCCCTGTAGGGATTCGCGTAGGCCAGCGACCCTGACCCTGTAGGCAGCCTCCAGATTGGGCGTGAGGTCGATTACGTTGGTGCGGCCCTGAGTGCCGCTCTGGGCCAACTCGGCCCGCAGCCGCTCTGCCCGGCTGTCCAGATCCATCAACTCTGCCCGCATCGACTGGTTGTCGGTGCCGTCGCCAATGGCGGTGATGATGCGGCGGATTTTGGCCTCGGCGTTTTTCAGCTCTTTTTCCTGCGCCCCTCGCTGGCCGAGTTCGGCGGCGCGAAGCCGGGCCCGCTCGGCCCGGTAGGTTTTGACAAAATGGCTGAACGCGGTTTCGGACAAAAGTTTTTCCTCGAGCGCCACCAAGATTCGCGCCTCGATCTGAGCGAGGTAGATCGTGTGCTGATTGGTGCAGACCGTGGGCCCGGCCTCTCTGGCGCGGGAGCATTTCATCCGGCCCGCGCTGTAGTTGGTATAGCCGCCCCCGCAGCACCCGCATTTGACGATACCGGAGAGGATATGTTTGGGGCGGTGGGTGGTGTTGAGCGGCTGATCCTTGTACTCGGATTTGATGCCCTGCACCCGCTGCCACAGATCATCACTGATGATGCGGAGTTCCGGGCGATCGGCGATGCGCCACTCTGACGGCTGGTTGAGGCGGGGGATTCGCTTGCCGGTGTCGGGGTCTTTGCGGAACGTCTGCCGGTTGTAAACCAGCTTGCCGACATAGAGATCGTTATAAAGGATTCCGCTTTTGCGTTTGCGGCTACCATTGATGGCCGAGGCCATCCAGTGGCCGCCACGCGGGCTCTTGATGCCATCGCGGTTGAGGCCGGAGGCAATGGCGCGGGCGCTGGCCCCGGCTGCAAACTCGCTGAATATGCGCTGTACCACCTCGGCCTGCTCGGGGATGATCTCGCGGTCGCCGCGCAGCACGTTGCCGCGCTCATCCAGTTTGACGGCGGCGCGGTAGCCATAGCAGAGGCCGCCGGGCGCTTTGCCCGCCTCCAGCCGCCCGCGCTGGCCACGCCGCACCTTGGCGGCGAGGTCTTTCAGGAATATGGCATTCATGGTGCCCTTGAGGCCGATGTGCAGCTCGCTGACCTCGCCCTCGGAGAGTGTGAGGATGCGGATGCCAAGATGGGTCAGGCGTTTGAAAATGGCGGCGATGTCCTCTTGGTCACGGCTGAGACGGTCGAGCGCCTCGGCCATCACCACATCAAAGCGCCCGGCGCGGGCATCCTCCATCAGGGCGCGAATAGCTGGACGGTTGATGATCGAGCTGCCGCTGATGGCGGCGTCGGTGTAGACCTCGGCTACGGCGCCGCCGGTCTGCTCTATCCGCTCACGGCAAAGCCGCACCTGATCCTCGATAGAGTTGGCGGATTGAAGGTCAGAACTGTAGCGGGCGTAAATGGCGGAGCGCATCTCAGGTATCAGGTTTTTATTGTTACAGAAATATTGGTCAGAACATAATGCTTATCCCATTCCGGGTTAAAAGCTGTCTCATAGTCGGCAGAAATTTCTGTGACCTTCACGCCGTAAGTTGCCGTTATTTTCTCGAGGAATTCGGTGACGGCTTTGTGAATTAGATCAGTATTGCTCATGATAGGACTCCTTGGCAGGTTGCTGCATGATGCTCACGGGCAAGACTTTTGGCAAGCAGTTCGATAAACTGCTTTATTTCCGGGGTTAATTCGTCCTCACTCGCCCGCCGCAGGGGCGCAGGGTCAACCGCCAGAGCGCCGCAGATTGGTGCAGCGGTGGCAGAGACAATGCGGAGCAGCGGGAGGGAAGTCATACGCCTATCCGCTTAAACTCGATGACCCATACCCAAGGGTTGGCGGCCCAGCTCTCGGGGCCGTTGATGGACGTCCACAGCTCTTTAAATTCCTGTCTTGGACCAAATCCGTAGTCTGGATGCGCATTATCAACTATTCCTTCGGCTAAAGCGTCGGCGTTGCTAATATCCTGCAGCCGTTCAACCCGCACGTTGGTGATCTCAAGCGTGATGCGGCTGGCCCAGCGCGGCATGTGGATGCTGGGTTTCCAAGGTAAGGGGCTATCCCCCGGTGGCCAAGTAGTATTGAGTCCTTCCTCAAAAAAGTAGCATTCTTCAAGTTCATCCATGAGCTTGGGAACTATGAGAGCACACTGCAAGGCGCTGGGGCTAACCCAAGGAGTCTTCTTTAACTCAGGTGAAGCCCTATAATCACAAGCAACGCTGACGAGAGCACCTAGCTTGTTTTTTTTCCATGCGCCTATCCGGTATGTTTCCCGCACCCAAAGCCGGTCTCCGGGCTGGCCGTAGGGGCATGGCGGCCCAAGGTGTAACGGAATCCATTCGCGCCATCCCCTGAGTTCAAGGCTTTCAATTTCCTCTGATGGGATGCGATCAAACGGCACTGCGGCCATTTCTCCGCCTTTTACTACCCTGCGCGTCTGGGTTTTTCGTCCTTCAAGGATAGCACGCACCATCGGCGCGCTGAAGAGTATGGGGCGGTCTGTCATTTCGCTTTCTCCTTCCCGGTGCCGTTGCAATATGTGCATGGTGTTGTGCAGCACCCATCATCGCAGTCGGGCAGAACCTTCTGACCAGCGCATGCCTCGCACACCTTCTCATCATGCAGCGAGGTCTTGCCCTGCGCTGCGGCTTCCCGTATTTCGTTCATCAGTTCGCCGTCGATCATTTCAGCTTTCCTTCCTGCCGTTGGTAACGGGGTTCGACCCGCTGCCATTGCTGCGTGCTGGGGGTGAACGTGATGTGGCCAAGCATGGCGCCGATCATCAGATGTTGCCTGATGGCCGTAGCCTTGCTGTGCTGGTCGATGCTGCCGGAGTGAATCGGAAAATTCGGCAGGTTGAACTTCTGCGGATCGAACTCCCAGCCCGGCTTTTTCTGCGCGGCCAAGAACAGCCCTTGCACGGGATGATCTGTTTTTACGGCTTTAGACATGGGCATTCCAAACCTGCACCGCCAAGATGCTGTAGAGCAGATCGCAGATCATCTCGGCATCGCTGGAGGGCCACCAGTTCCAGCCGAAATAGGCGTTATAGGAAAGTCCGACAGAAAACAGGAAGAAGAGCTGCCATAGTTTTTTGGTGGAGGCGGACATCTTTTCGGATGGTGTTGTCATGATGCAGTCTCCGCGCTCAGCTTGTCGGTCACATCATTGGGCAGACTGATGAGGATGCGGTAGATGGCCTGCATCAAGGCGATCTCGCGGTCGGCCTCGGCGCGTTTCATCTTTCCCTGTTCGATGAATCGGGGATAAACTTTTCGGCGCAGCGCGAGTTCGCGATTGGCACAGGCGGCAAGGTCTTTGCGGGTGATGCTCATGATATCACCAACCAAATGAGGAATTTGCCGATGATTACCCCAATAAGGAATGCGGCGATGTGTTCGATCATGCGGCGTCTCCACTTTGTTCTGTCACAGCATTAGTACGATCACTGTAGATTTCGTGCAGAACGGCGATGGGTTTGCTACAGGCACAATCATCGCAGAGTAATGCATGCACGGGTACATCTACGGCCACGGAGATGTCCTCATTGGGGCCCATGACTCGCGCAATGGCAGCATTACCCAGCATCATCTCGAGGCCATGTTGCCGCCTGATTGCCGGGACGTTAAATGCCAGACGCTCGAATGACAGGCGGTAGAACAAGAGGCCGTTTGCATGAGCAACGTTCTTGTTGCAGCCGATGCATGGGCTTAAGTCGACCTGCTTCAATGGAGTTCCAACGGTCATGACTGCACCTCACCCTCTTTTTTCTTGCTGGCTTTGGCTGCCGGTTTTTTGGCGGCGGTCTTCTTTTCTGCTGCCGGCAGAGGCTGCGGGATGCGCAGCACCAGTGGGAGCCAGTTGGGGCGGGCTTTGGGGATGTCGCGGGCGGCCAATTCGGCAAGGTCGCTTTGCTTCATTTTCTCGACTGATTTGTCGAGGTGGTCGCCCGCAACTTCCTGCAGGTGGGCCAGCAGCTGCTGCTTGCTAAGCCGCGAAAAGTAGTTGTCGAGCGTCGGTGTGAACCACTGCGCCATATCAACCTTACAGGCCTGTGCGATTTGCCCGGCGTGATCGTCATTTCTGGCACTGGCACTGAGCGTGGCCGCAGCACAGAAGGCCAGCAGGCGCAAGAGCGTGGGCTGAGACTGCTTCAGCAACCACGGGAACAGCTCGGCGTCTTGACGCGGCAGTTCTTCCTTGATCGTTTGCTGTTCATCCACCAATTCGGCGTAGCCCCGGCAGGTTTTATCTTTGGTGATGCTGGCGGGCAGGTGCTTGAGGGCGTCTGGCATGGACTGGATGTTGAGGCTGCTGACCTGCGAACGCACCAGCACATCCTGCAGCAGGGTATAGACCACGCTGGCCAGCGCAACGTCCGGGTTGATCATTAGACTGGCGGCGATGGCGGCGGTTTTGTGCCCGATCAACTCATCGCTGAGGGCCTGCGAGGTGGCAACCGGCTCGGGGGGCTCGGGCGTGACCGGGCCTGATTTTGCAGAGGGGGCGGTTTTCTTTCCCCGCGCCGCATCGGAAGATTTCTGTTCGGCCTTTGCGTTGTAAAGGCCGAATTCGTAGTCAAACCGCCCGCTCTCGCTGATATGGACGATGACGCCGCTGCTGGCCTTGACCTTATCCGGCCAGACATCCATCTTGCGCTCCAGCTCTTCGGTGCGGGCCTCGATGAGGGCGAGGCGCTGTTCATCAAAATCAGTGATATCCTCGGAGTCTTTATCTTCGATCTTTTCCGCTTCCTTGCGGAGTTTGGTGAGTTCGGTTTCTTCGACTTTGTCGAGCTTGACCTTGTCGGGCTGGCGGCGGCTGAATTTGTTCAGTTCGCCCCAGTCAATATCAACGGCGAACTTTGCCCATGACCAACCATCCTGCATCAGGCGGTCGGCCTCGGCGCTGAGTTTGGCGTTGACCAGAGTATCCAGCAGCTGCGGATCAGTCAGATAGGCACCATCGGCGCTGTCATCAAAGAGGTCGCGGTGCAGAGCACCGCCCGCCTGTTCGTAACTCTCGAGGCCGATAAACAGCACCCGGCAATCACTGCCGCGCACCTCGCCCTCAGTCATGGCGCGGCGGATACTGGACTCAGTCAGCATGTACCGGGTTTCCCGGTTGTCCTTGAGGTATTTGTCTTGCCGTTTGTGATCGTTGCTCACGGCGAAGGCCTGCACCTGCTCGAGGGTCAACTCGCTGGCGCGATAGGCGGCGATGATTTTGGGTGAGACATTGGCCAGCTTGAGGCGCTGCTGCACCACGCCGGGCGTAACGCCAAAGCGCAGAGCGATGTCGGAAATTGTGGCTCCTTTTTTGACCAGCGCTGCGAAGGCTTCAAACTGGTCGGCGGGG
>CAYSDE010000055.1:0-4644 GCA_964429685.1 uncultured Pseudobdellovibrionaceae bacterium | reverse complement strand
TTCGGCAAGGCTGACTTCTTCGGCGCTGGCGCCAGCTTCCAGCACGCGGCATGGCACAAGAAAGTCCCATGAAATAAGGGTATCTTTTGCAAGTAGACGCAGGGCTTCGAGGCGGCGCCTACCCGCGACAACTTCATAACCGTCGAGATCCGGCTGCACCACGAGAGATTGCAGCAGACCGTGGGCGAGGATGCTGGCCTTTAACTCATCAAGTTTGGCCGGGTCGATGGTCTGGCGGACATTGCCTGACCATGTGGCGAGGCTGGTGAGCGGAATGTCGGTGGTGGTAGTGGTCATGGCTGTGTGGTCTCCGGTGAGTTATGGTTGGGGGAGCTGGGTTTCTTGATGATCTGGAAATTTGACTTATCCAGCTCAACCAGAATCTGGGTGGCATCGGCGCGGTGAAAGTTTCTCACCTTAGGGGTCGCCAACTCCCAGGTGGTTGACAGGCCACGTCGGCTCTGATCTTTGACGAAAAGAGCGCGGGCAATGAGTTCACGGGCGGCGAGGTCAATGCGGATGCTGCCGGTCATGACTCGGCCCTCTTGAGTGTGATGGTGGTGACATTGGGGATGCGCCCGCTCCATATCTGTTGCAGGTGTCTGGCTGTTTTGCGGTTAACCCGCTGCTGATCAGGGCACGACCGCCAGACATTGTTCTGGCCACGATAGACGCCGGGCTGGAGGCGCGGAAACATGAACAGGGTCAACAGGTCGATCAGGGTGTCGATGTGTGTATAGCGGCGTGGCGGCAGCAAGATCATCGCATCGGGTTCAGGCTGTTGGTCGGTGGGTTTGAACGCATTGCGGATCAGGGTTGTTTCAGCTTTTGGCATGGGTCAGTCTTTCGCTGGCAGGGGTTTTGTCTTGTCCGATCATGAGGCGGGCTTTCTCGACAGCACCAAGCGTGGCGGAAACCACCGAATTATCGCGGTGAGACACCTCAACTTTGCCTCCCGCAATCGGGCAGGGCAGCTCGATATTGCAGACATAGCTGGCTACGCTGCCGTTGCTGCTACGCCAGATGGTAGGGCGACCTATCAGGTCGGCCTCGGCAAAGGCGCTGTCGAGAAGTCCGCTCATGAACGGTTATCCTTCTGCGTCCGGCTGTTTGAACAGCACCGCCCGCACCGCGCAGTCCTTGGCTTCAAGAAGTTTGCGGAGTGCCGTTACTTTCTCGGCGTTATGCGGCAGGATGCTGTTCATGAGATCAGCGAGTTGGCTAAATGGCTTGCTGACCGCCTGTAAATGCTCCGGCAGGTGGGCGTACTCGAAGAACTGCAGCAGCGGGATGGGAGTGGGATTCATGCTGCCTCTCCCTCATCGCTGAGTTCGGGCGCGGGCTTGGCTTCGCTGGGCAGTTCGGACACCGTGAAAAACTGGGTGCCGTGGATATAGATGATGGTGCTGTCGCCCTGCCAGAGTTTGCGGCGCTCGTTCAGCACGGGCGGGGTTTCGCTGTGCGGCTGGCCGCTATAAACCGCGATTTCAACCGGGCGCGCATTGTCCGGCTCGTTATGAGTAATCGTGATTCCGATGGTCATGTTGCTCCTTTTTCTGCGCGGGGGATCAGCGGCGCAGGCGCTGTAATCTGTCAGGTGACAGAAAGATTGAGGGCGTCAAACCGCTGCAGAAACTGCTCAACAGCGCGGTCCCAGCTCCAGCTGGATTTAAGGGCGCTGATGTTGGGATGGGGCAGGTCTTTGGCCCAGATATTGTGATGGGCGGCGCGCTGGTCGAGCAGAACATAACGCTCGGTATTCAGCGCCACCCTGTCCCAGTGCCTGACCTCCAGCCGGGTTGGTTCATCGGGCAGCGCGAGGCCGAACGCTTTGGCGATAGCGCGGTCGAGGCGCTGGGTGATAACGCCGAGGGCAATTCCGCCGCCCAGCGCATGCAGCGCGGTCTGCAATGGGGTGGGGATATCGCCGATATAGGCCTCGTGCGCATCATGCAGTAGGGCCCACGGTCTGGCCTCGAGCGGGCAGAGATCATGCACCATGCAGCTGTGCTGGGCGACGGAATAAAACTTGATGGTATGGCCGGAGAAACGGCACTGCTTGGCCAGCGCCTCGGCAATGTCGGTGATGCGGATGTCCTCGGGTCGCGGATTGAGATAGTCAAGCAGCTGGCCACTAGCGGTGACGCGCTTGGTGGCGTAGGTGCTGCTGTAGCGTTTGGCATCGGCAGCGCGCACGGCGGCTTTGGGGTCAGTTAAAATCATGACTTTGACCCGGTGATGCTGCCGCCCCAGACCAGCCAGCAGATCCGGAGATTATCGCGGGGCGGACTGCCAAAGAGGGCGCGGCGCAGAGCTTTAAGGATCAGCAGCCGCAGCCGCAGATAGAACCGGCACTGGCGGGGCGCAGCGGGCGCGGGAATGGCCTCCGGTCGGGCGGGACGGGCCGGGATGGTGATGCCGTCATCATCGGGGCGCTCGCGAGGGACGTCCGGCATCTGTGCTATGGCGCCTACAACGCCAAGGGCTGCGTCGAAGGGGAGGGAAAAATATCGGCGCACATTATTATCGTAGTTAGCGCCGGTGCATGTTTCTTGGCGATAAAATGACAAATGTGTAATGGTTGCAGTCATGATGTTCTCCGGTTCAGCGGGTAAAGGAGGTGGGGTCGAGCGGGGCCAGCAACACCCAGCCGAAGAAGATGAGGCCGAAGAGTCCTGCGAGCGCGAAGAACTCGATGAGAGTGGTGAACAGGGTAGGTTTCATGTCCGGGTTCCTCTGGTTGGTGGTGAAGTGGTAATCGGGGTGGTTACGGCGTAAGCGGGTCGAGGCCCCCCGCTGCTGCAGCACCGGGAACCAGTCCGGCGCGGAGACGCAGCAGCGGGGTTGCCAGCAGCTGGCGGTAATGCGTGCGCTCATGGCTGCACCTCCGCACCGGTTGCTGGCGTGGCGTTGGGAGTGGTTGGTTTTTTAACGAGGTCGATGATGCCCCGCGCCTTGAGCCACCAGTTGCTGATGGCAGGGTCGGTGTCGCCGGTGCGGATGAGGGCACCGCCCTCAATCGACTGGCGGGGTACCCAGAGGATGCGGCGACCAAGGCACAGGGCCATGTCACCACTCAGCACCAGTTCGACGGACAGCGAGGCTGTTTTATCGATGGTGCCTGTGATAACGGTGCAGCGGCGGGGCATTCAGTCTTCCTTGGCGGGGCATTTCTGTGAAGGAAGATATAAAGGATAATTCCTTTACGCGCAACAGGAAAAATCCTTTGTGCAAGATTTGCGTTTTTACTTAAGCTAAAGACCTTATTTCTGAGCAAGGAGGGCGTGATGTTGGCGTCTCTGGTGATTTTTTTAGTTCTCCCTGCCTTGGCGGTTGTGATTTTCATTCGACTGAATAGAAAAACATCCGCAGAGGATGAAGTTGTTCGGCTGCTGAAGGATGAAAAGGGAAACTGGGGTAGCTCACCCCAAACAGAACTGGTTGTGAATATTCCGGCTGACTTGGCAAAAAAGATTTGTGATATAGGGCTTGGCACCTACACAGATCCGGAGGATGCACCTTCTGATTACAGATCAGTCAAGGCCCTGTCACGGCGAGTTCGTGTCGTTTATGTAGACAATAGCGATAATGAGACTGAGCGGGAAATTACGATTGACCGCATCACGGAAAGTAAACACGCATATTGGATTGATGCTTATTGCCATATGCGGAAAGGGCCGAGAAAATTCAGAAGTGACAGAGTTCAAGAGTTAACCGATCTGGGCACAGGGGAGGTTTTTGACGATGGGGCTAAATTTTGCGGGGAATTTTTTGACCCGCCATCCGAGGTTACCCCGCGTCCCGATACCAGAACTGACAATCAGAAGAAGCAGGATGCTATTTCTGAACAGTATGTGCGGCAGTGGGAAGAAGAGCAGAGGATTTACCGTGAAGAAGTAGCGGCCCGCAAGCAGGCGCGAACAGAGATGAAGGAAGCCCGGCGGGTATCATCCAAACTGTTAACTCACATCCGTCCGGAGTTGGCGGTATTGGCCTATGTGGCAGCGCGTGATAACAGGCTGGAAAATAGCGAGTTGGCGGCAGTTCGTGGTTATGCTGAGGGGCGGTGCCCTGAACTGCTCAAAACGCCCGAGCTGTTTGATGACTATTTTAAGGGTCTGGCTGGAAGCGAGCTGTCATTTAAGCGGGGCTGTTCTGATCTGGTGTCGGCAAGTTCCTTAGTTAAAACCGGTCTTATTGATGCGTGCATAAATCTGGCTGATATAGACGCCATGACACCGGAAGAATCAGCTGCGGTAGAGGCACTGAAGATGCGTTTGGTTAAAGCTGATGCCGTTGCCGAGGCTGAACTTGCTGATGCTTAATTTCCTTCCATTGACCCGACAACTTTGCAGATGGCCGTAATTTCGCTTGCTGCGAAGCTGAGGGTTTTTTCTGGATTGAACTGCTTAAGTGTCAGTTTTTCTTTGTCGATTTTAACAAGCTGTTTGATATAGCCGATCTCTCCCGATGCTCCGCGCAGCGATACCACAACGTAGTTTCCTGCGGCGGGCTTTTTATTTGGATTAACCAGAACAATATCGCCGTTATTATATTTGGGGTACATGCTGCTGCCGACGACGCGGAGGGCAAAGGCCTCGCTGATGCCGCGCAGCTGGCCGGGTCTGTCAATCCAGCTCTCAG
>CAYSDE010000054.1:0-11168 GCA_964429685.1 uncultured Pseudobdellovibrionaceae bacterium | reverse complement strand
CCGGCAAGGTATCAATGCCCTCAAACCGATCCCCCAACTGGGACATCAGGGCCCGCCGCATCTGGTCACGATCCGGGACACCGTTGACAACACGGATACGATTATACGCCATCCACTCTTCAGGATAGAGCGCCTCGGCAAAAATCGGCAACTCACTCGGCACACGGGATCCCGGCGAACGACTCTTCTGTTTCGTGGGATTGAACTTGATAAACGGCGAGATCACCGGCCAGGTTTTAGCCTGGATGAATATCATCGACTCGAGGTTGAATTTATTCTTGAAACGGCTGGCCGGAAAAGCAAACATGGAATAGAACATCAGGACTATAGCCAGAACACCTACGGCTTTGCCGTAAAAAGCGCCGCTGATTTTACCCGCCACCATAACCAGATCCCACATATTTCCGGCACCACCGCCCCCCGAAGACAACGCACGCATTCTGCCCGGCAGAGTGGCCTGCATACGCTGATAGGTGGCATTGGCTTCATCACTGAAAAAAGTCAGCGGGTAAAGTTCGGCCATTTTTGCATAGATAAGTGCAGGCCCCATCCAGCCGTACTGGGCAAGCCACAGCGTGTATATGACCGCGATTAACATTATAATCACGACCATCCAGGTCATCATCGGGTCTGTTTGTTGCTGGCCAGCCAAACCTAATTCTCCTTAAAAAACGATGCCCACGGGGCTCGGTTTGAATATGCCCCAAACAGAGTGACTCACAAGAGGTTAATTGCTCGTTTCCATACCAAAAATAAACCGGAATTAGGCGGCGGCTTCATGGATATAAACCTTGCGCACATAATCCAGCACACGATCCAGTTCAACCCGGCAAGCCTCCAGCCGATCAGGAATCAATTCGCCTTTCTTGGCAGCGGCATCCAGTTCTGCCGCAATGTCACCCAGAACGACTGCTCCGGCCATTCTGGCCGAGCCCTTCAGGGAATGAGCCGGACCTTTGGCCTTGTCGGCACTGCTTTCAGCATAAGCTGACTCAAGTGCCGCAAAAGTTTCAACCGCCGTGCTGACAAAAACCGACATGGCCTCCGCAACAATATCCGCATCATCAAGACCGAGAATTTCAACCAGCCGAGTATGGATAACCGGCGAGTCTGGAGCCGATGAGGGCGGCACCACATCAAGAACGGCTTTGGCTACCGGTACCGCTTCCTGCTCAGGAACCCCGGCCAATTGTGCTGCCGCCTCCTCCTTCTGTTCTTTGGCGTCAGCAACCCGGCCCAGCCACTTGGCAATCAGATTACGCAGAGCATCCCGACTGACTGGCTTGGGCATATAGTCGTCGAAGCCTTCAGCAATAAACTTGCTTTGATCGCCAATCAACACGTCGGCAGTTAATGCCACAATAGGAAGTCGATCCCCCTTGCCGCGCCGCGCCTCCCGGTCGCGCCATTCATGAACCAAACCGTAGCCGTCCATCTCCGGCATGTGAAGATCCGAGATCACCAGAGCATAGCGACCGCGCTGCAGCTTTTCGAGAGCCTGCTTGCCGTTTTCGACAAAGTCCACTTCAACACCAATGCCGCGCACCTGCACTTCCAGAATCTGACGCACCGCAGCTGTATCTTCGGCAATCAGTACGCGACCATTGAGGCGCCCGGTCCGCTTGTGATCCAGCAGCGGAGCCCCGATGGCAAAAGACTTGATGGTTTCCATAAACTGCAGATAGGGGGTGGAACGGGAAAGATAATGGATTCCAGCCTCTTGAGCGGCCCAACTGATCGTGTCCTGCTCATCCGCCGTATAAAGGATGATATTGAGTTCCGGCGACAGGGTGCGCATGGCTGGCACCAGTTCCAGCCCTTTAGCTTCGGGCAGGTTCTGCTCAAGCAGCACTACCCCGAAGGAACTCTGGGTCAAGCGCAGCAGGGCTTCACGGCCATCATGAACGGTGGTGACCAAACCATCAACTTCAGCCAGTTCCTTGGCTGTCTTCTCGGCATTTTCAGGATCGGGATCAACCAGAAGAATGGGAAGACCCTTGAGATCAATCAGCTGGGCTTCGTTCGGTTTCTCATCTGTTGTCTTGATGCGGGTCCAGAACCAGAAAGTTGCCCCATGTCCCGGCCTGGAATAAACTCCGACCTGCCCCCCCATCCGCTCAACCAGACGCTGACAGATGGAAAGCCCCAGACCGGTTCCCCCGAATTTTCGGGTGGTAGTATCATCGGCCTGACTGAAAGGACGGAACAGGCGCTCGCGCTGGGCCTCGGTAAGACCGATACCAGTATCTTCCACGGTCACGCGAAAAACACCGCTGCCATTGCCCTCATCCGTGACTTCAGCCGTCACGGTTACCCCACCCTGATCGGTAAACTTGACCGCATTATTGACCAGATTCATCAGGATCTGCCGCAAGCGGGTAGGGTCAGCAATAATCAGCGGCGGCGGATCTCCGGCAAACCTGCAGCGCAGATACAACCCTTTCTGACGGGCAACGATCTGTGCCGCGTCGCAGGCCCCCTGCACCAGATTGCGCGGTGAAGTTGCCACGTCTTCAAGAGTCAGCTTGCCCGCTTCAATCTTCGAAAGGTCAAGAATATCGTTGAGAATTTCCAGCAGCGAGACACCGCTATCCCGGGCAATCGACACCATGCGATGCTGTTCTTTCGCCAATGGCGTCTCGAGAATGTACTCAAGACTGCCGAGAATGGCAGTCATCGGCGTGCGGATTTCATGGCTCATGGTCGCCAGAAAAGCCGACTTGGCCCGGTTGGCTTCTTCCGCGCTTTCCTTGGCTTTACGTAAGGTCTCTTCAACAGCCTTCTGAGCCGAAATGTCGGTCGCAACACCGATAATGCGCGGCTCGGTTGCCACATCGGTAATGCGGCCACGCATATACAGCCAGACTTCGCGGCCATTTATATCCCTAAAAGCGCCCGTCCATTCATAATCCTTGTCGCTGTCAGGAATTCCCAAACTCGCTGCAAACGACAATTGCTGACTCTCGACCACATAGTGATAAAGCGCCTCGCTGGAAGTATTCTGCCGTTCCACCGAGTCGTGCAGGCTGAAGCCGAGGAATTGCCAGAAACGCGGCGAGACAACAGCACCTCCCGTGTTCAGATGAAATTCGAAAACCGCGTCCTGCGCCGCATCGATAACCGCATGAAGCTGGCGCTCGCGGCGTTTCCATTCCTCTTCTGTTCGGCGGATTTCTGTAACGTCGCTTAACCACCAAAGCAGACTCGGTTTGCCGTCAAACACTGCCCGGGTGATGTTGGTATGGATGTGCCGTTGCGGCAAACCGGCATCACCCAGAACAATTTCACCACTGACATTTTTTTCTGTGACGAGAACTTGAACCAGAAGCTCTTCCAGAGTCCCGTCTGTCCCCAGAACGGTCGCCGGCTGGCCAATCAGGGCATCCGGCATCAGGCCAAAAATGGCGCCAGCCGCCTGATTTACCATCGAAACAACGGCAAAATCTGAAATATCGGTAACCATGACCCCAACGGGCGCAGTCATCAGTAACTGCTCTGTCATTTTCCTCTATCCCCCCAAGAATCATAGCGCCGAACTATCCTTATGTGTAAAGTGCTAGTAATTTGTTAACGGTCCATAACTAAGCTGCTTATGGTAGTTAGCCTCTTGGAGCTTTTCCTCCAATAGGTTAACATGTTCGCAGTACGTTATCTTTTTCGGTGCAGGAGCTATCAGCATGCAGGGAACCGGCCCACTTCAAGGTTTGTCCGTTCTGGTCGTCGAGGATGCCGCCTATGTGCGACGTGCGCTCGTCAATATGCTGGGCCGCGTTGGCGGTGCCCATATGGTCGGCGAAGCCGCCAATGGCGAAGAGGCGCTTGAACTGATCGGTCGCGACAGCGCTCCTGCCTTTGGCGTGGTTGTCTGCGATCTCAATATGGAAGGCATGACCGGACTGGAGGTTATTGCCGAAGTGAACAAGCGCTTTGGCGACAAACGTCCCGCCATTGTTGTTGTCTCCTCTTACACCGATGACGAAGCCGCCATCAAAGAGCTTAAAGAGCTTGGCGTATTCGTCACCCTCGGCAAGCCGGTGCTGGCAGGTCAGCTGGTTGAAGCTGTAACCAAAGCCGCCGGGCGCAGCGTCGAAGCCTGATACAGATAAAAACCAGAAAACCCGCGCCGCCTTTGCGTTGCGGGTTTTTCTTTTTCAGCGCAGCAGCTCCCACACTCCACCAACATTGCCGAAAATCGGCTTGTCGATGGTGTAGACCAGATCGCCGCGCTTTACCTGAATCAAGGGGGAACCGTCATTACGGGACACCATGATCAGGTGACCATTGGCAATCGACTCAAACGCCACATCCTCAATCCTCAGAATCGGCGTGACGCTAAAGGGCGCGTTCACCAACTTGCTGAGAGTAAGCGCCAGCTCACGGCGACGCTTGAGGGTTTCCTCATCGCTTTCGGAGTTGCGCCCATAAGCCCGGGCGACTTCATTACGGGACGCCTTGTCATAGCTGGCAAGAAACGCGTTGTCCGCCTTAACCAGAGCATCGCTCAAGCGACTGCGGAATCCGTTGATGGTTTCAAGCAGGCGCTGCTGCTCCTCAGCGTTCATGGTCACTTCATCCGCCTGCCAGATGCGCAAGGCCGGAATGGTGTTGATACGGATACCGACTGGCTGGCGCAGCGGCAAACTGACTTCATCCGGGCTGTTATAAAGAACCAGTTTCTCCCCATTCACCACTTGAATCGGCGACTGGTAGTAAACCTGATAGCGCAGATCATAGGGATCTTCGTTATTGAAGCGCTCCATGTTGACGTCGACCACATTGAGATCGCGCTTCAGCCATTCGTTGAAACTGACGTCAAACAGCTCGTTATTGCGAAGAATCTTGTAAGCAACCGGAATATCGTTGACGCGAACGGTGACCCGCGTGTTGCTTGCCCGTACCCAGATGGCGTAGCGCTGCTGGGTATCAACCACCCTGACTTGCTGACGAGTTACCCCGGTCGGCTCTTGGGAAAGGTCGACCGTAGTCGGCGCATCCGTAGCAGAAGCCGGATAGCTTCCTCCCATCAACAGGGCCCCGGCTACCAGTATGACCTGCAGAAAAGACTTGTGCATCTTCTACGCTCTCCCTCAATCCAGACGGCGGAGAATCCGCCACTCGCCCTCTGACCGCCCCACCAGCAAGGCGGGCACCACCAGTTCGGCTGCACCCTTCCGCACACCGAGCAGTGGCCCGGCCTGATGCCGCGCCACCCGCACCAACCGTCCCTCGGCCAGACTGGTCAGCTCCAGCTGATCTCCCTCCGGCAAGGAGGCAATTTCGACTTTATCTTGTGCCACATTGGCGGACGGAGCAAGCCCCTGTGATGTCGCGGATGGAACATTGCCGCCATAAGCAGCGGCGACATCCTGCCGCTCCCACTGTAGCAGGGGAATATCCGGAAGACTGCCCCCCGCCCGAACTGCCGCAATCATCTGGGTCTGGAAACTCTCCAGCAAAACCACAACCCCGCGCCGGGTCCCCTCGTCAAGCTGCACCGCCTCCGTCTGCCAGAGCGCCAGCAGCGGCGCGCTCGGCACATTAAAGCTGACACTCTTCCCCTGCCCGACCTCATCAAGCTTGGTAAAATTGAGCAGATTGACGGTATTCATGCCGCCTGCCGCCGTCAGCCCAAGAAAATAAACCCGCGCCTGAAAAGCAACCGGATGGCCCCCACGCAAAGCCGAGGCCGTAAAGCGAATCCGGTTAGCGCCCCGACGCAACCAGTGATTGAGAGAAGCCCCAGCTGAAGATGAATCCTCAAACTGCCACTGGTCAACCGCCACTCCGTTGACTTCCAACCCGGCCTTGAGATTGCGCCCGGAGATTTCGACCAGATAGCGCCCGCCATCCTCAGCCGCAGCAGGCAGCGCCACCAGCAGCGCTGCCAGAAAAATCAGCACAAAGCTACGCGGGCACCCTACCCGCCCACAGGCCTTGGCAACAGCCGTCAGATATTCCTTGCAGAGCGGACATTGCTGCAAAGCCTCACCCTGCGGGGGAACCTGAGTGTCAGGCGCCGCCGGACGCTGAAAGCGCCGCAGAAAAATAACCACCCGCCGGGCCAAAAAAGCCACCAGTAGGGCCAGCAAAATGAAACGAAGCAGATTCATGACTGTGACTTATAGGTGAAAACCCACCGCCGGACTAGACCGCTTCATGCCGATAGCGATAATTCATGAAGAGCGCCAACCTTTGCCAGAACAGCAACCAACTCCGGGCGCCAGCTACCGTCGGAGTGGTGCAGAACCAGCCCCGGTAATTTGGTGACGCTGGCTGTTGTGCCGGTGCTGGCGTGCAGCACAATTCGTTTTGCGGGGGCAGCATCAAATGACAGCAGCGGCAGAATCTGGACAATGGATATGGCATTGCGGGTGCAGGCGTCCAGCGCTTCGGCCTCCTGCCGGGCATCAAGTATCATCACCAGCCTGCCCTCGGGCTTGAGGGCACGGCGAGCGCAGGTCACCCACAGCGCCAGCGGCTGTTGCAGCACCGTCGCCGCCGCCTTGAGCAGATCGGGCGAAGCGGTGTGGGTGTGGGCGGTGCGATAGGGCGGGTTGCTCACCACCACGTCAAAGCCACCCGCGCCGTCAAAATCAACCACGCTGCCTGTCACCACAGCAAAGCGGTCTTCCATATGGTTCAGGGCGGCATTGCTACGGGCCAGAGTGGCGGCCTCTTCCATCAGCTCCAGCCCGGTAACCTGCAAAGACGGCTCCCGTGCCAGCAGACAGATCGCCACCTGACCATAACCGGTGCCCAGTTCCAGCACACGCTGCCCCGCTGTAACCGGAGTCAGCGCCGCCAGAATGACCGCATCGCTGGTGACGCGATAACCGCGCTCGGGCTGGCGGATACGCACCGCCCCGCCCAGCAGGTCATCCTCAGTTGTAAAAGCTGTGGCACCAGTCAACAAGCGTGGTTATCCTCCAGCGGGGTCTGGTTGTACCATTAGGGTTGTGCAGGTTTTGGGGCATTGGAAAGCACCAGAGCGGCCCGGACGGCTTCTGCCGTTCGTATGTCGCCCTGCAGAGCGAGTGCTCCGGATTGAATCCGCTCAAACAATTTCCATTCCTGACGCGTGGTCGGCATCACGACAATATCGGCCCGACCGTTCTCAGGATTCGGCACCTTCAGGGCAATATGACATGGGCCTGACAAATCGACTGAAGGCTCAGGACTGGCGGCCAGAACTTTAGCAAGATAGTCGAGTGGCTGACGAATACTGCTGGCGCGGTTGTCATAGGCAGTGCTAGGGGCAAAAAAGGCCCATACCGCTTTCAGACCTTTTGGCTGGGCCCAAATTCTCTGATCTTTCCGGCTTTCCCGGCACAGTTCATCGGAAACAGTTTGGGTGTCGATTTGACGGCTCAGAATCGAGAATATCTCCTGTGGATGGTCAAGCTGTCCGCGTGCCCGCAACAGGGCAATCCGTCCGGCCTCATTATTAAGACTTACTGCCTGCCACTGCGGCTGCCCATCTTTCACCAGCGTCACTGCGGCGGTTTCAGCATCGGCGATGAAAAGACTGTTGAGTGAGCCCAGTTGAAGCGAGTTAGTTCTGATCTGCTCTGAATTGAGCCCGATACCTGAGGCATAACTCCCCGCCACACGATGAATGCTGCCGACATACCGGCCAATGTCCGTTGCTCCCGATAGACGATTGAACATATAGGCCGCAGCCAACCCGCCGACTGTCATTGCAACATTCTGCACAGCCTGAATGCTCAGAATATTGGTAAAGTCCATAATTACCCTCCTTTGTCTTCAATTTCGCTCATAATATTTCATTCATAATTTCTTCATAATATAGAAAGCAATTCTTAACATCAAGACTTAACTGGGCCTCTCTCCGGACATTTACTGTTCAATTGGTGCAGTAAAAGCTGCGATACCATTCGACAAAGCGGGGTAATCCTTCCGTAATCGGTGTGGTTGGCTGGTAGCCAATATCCCGCTGTGAGGCTTCAATATCAGCCGAGGTTATCACCACATCGCCCTTCTGCATGGGGGCATAGTCGATGATGGCTTTCTTGCCGATGGCCTCTTCCAGAACCGCAACAAAGCGGCCCAGTTCTTCAACCTGATTATTGCCGAGATTATAGATCCGGTGTGGCACACCCTCTCCCACCGGCGGATGGTCAAGCGCGGCAAGCACGCCGGACACAATATCGTCAACAAAGGTAAAGTCGCGCTTCATCTGCCCCTGGTTAAAAAGCTGGATCGGCTTGCCTTCAATAATCGCTTTGGTGAAAATGAAAGGCGCCATATCCGGCCTGCCCCACGGCCCGTAAACCGTAAAGAAGCGCAGCCCGGTCAGCGGCAGCTTGTAGAGATGGGCGTAGGTATGGCCAAACAGCTCATCCGTACGCTTGGTCGCCGCGTAAAGCGAAACCGGATGATCGACCGGATCATCAATACTGAAAGGAATCTTGGTGTTGGCTCCGTAGACCGAGGAGGAGCTGGCATAAACGAAATGCTTCAGCTGCGGCCAGTGGCGCGCCAACTCCAGCAGCACCACCTGTCCGGTCACATTGGATTCTATATAGGCGAAAGGATTAACCAGCGAATAGCGCACCCCGGCCTGTGCCGCCAGATGCACGACCCCGGTAATATCGGTACGAGAGGTCAGCAGGTCATTCATCGCCTGCCGATCGGCAATATTGACCTGATGGAAGGAAAAGCCGCTATCACCCTCCAGCTGCGCCAACCGCGCCTGTTTCAGCCGGACGTCATAATAGTCATTAACATTATCAATCCCGAGGACGGACTCCCCGCGTGCCCGCAAGGCCTTGGCGACATGAAAGCCGATAAACCCGGCAACCCCGGTGACAAGTACCGTCATTTTTATTCCCTCATCCGCATGTGACATCTAGCCAAATTGAAGCCGCGCCCAAGATAGACTCTAATCAAGGCGAATACAAAGGAGAACCATCCATGCGCCGTTTTATGCTGTTACTTGCCGCCGCCCTTGTTCTGCCGCACGCGGCTTTTGCCGACTGGAAGGTTTCGCCGGACGGTGCCGCCCTGATCGAAAATGACGGCAGTTCAGCCCTTTCCCTGCGCTGCGACACCAACAGCAACACTGGCGATGTCCCCAAATGGCTGGTGCGGGTGGATGCACTCGGTCTCAGCGATGCCGGGCCACAGCTGGATATGGTTTTCCGCTTCCCCGGCCATGCTCCGCTCACCCTGAGAAGCGAAAACCGCAACGGCTTTGCCAGCATTGAAGGCATGAATGCCCCCACCCAAAGCGACATTCAGACGCTTATCCGCCGTCTCAAGGGCTCCAGCCGGGTCACAATCGCCCTGATTGACAGCTCCAGCGGCACTGCCTTCATGGATCCGCTCACCTTCCCGCTGCGCGGCTCAGGCCGCGCCATCCGCTCGGTCGCGGCTGGGTGCAGGGAATAAAGCCCACTTCCTCCACCGTCATGCCAGCGCAAGCTGGCATCTCGGCACCGCTTGATACGGAAACAGCGTCAAGACCCCAGCATTCGCTGGGGTGACTGTATGTGAACTTTCATTCTCTTGAAACAGAAACCGGAAGGGCTGGTGCTGCTGGTCAGGATTGAACTGACGACCTCTCCCTTACCAAGGGAGTGCTCTACCACTGAGCTACAGCAGCAGCCTACCTAGTCTATGGTCGGAGTGGCGGGATTCGAACCCACGACCCCTTGCTCCCGAAGCAAGTGCTCTACCGGGCTGAGCTACACTCCGAACCGGTGTCCCCAACCCGAAAGCAAGAGACGGTGCGGGGTTATACCCCCTACATCGCCAGACTGCAAGAGCGTTAAAAGCATTAACCACAACATTCCTGAAAAGGTTAATCTTCGGTCAAAAAGCCACCGCTCTGACGGGCCCAAAGCTGGGCATAAAGCCCGTCTTTGGCCAGTAATTCAGCGTGGGAGCCGTCTTCAACAATCCGGCCCTGTTCCAGCACAATCAGGCGGTCGAGATGGGCAATCGTCGAAAGACGGTGCGCAATGGCAATGACGGTCTTGCCCGCCATCACGTCGGCCATAGCTTCCTGCACGGCGGCTTCTGACTCACTGTCGAGGGCCGATGTCGCCTCATCAAGAATCAGTATCGGGGCGTTCTTGAGAATGGCCCGGGCGACCGCAATACGCTGGCGCTGACCGCCGGACAGCTTAATCCCGCGCTCGCCAACCAGTGTTTCATAGCCTTTGGGCAGCAGCGTGATGAACTCGTGAGCATGGGCACGCTTGGCCGCTTCCCTCACCTCGTCATCCGAGGCGTCGGGACGGCCATAGCGGATATTGTCGGCCAATGTCCGGTGGAACAGGATACTGTCCTGCGGAATCAGACCAATGGCGCGGCGCAGACTTTCCTGCGTGACCTTGGCAATGTCCTGCCCGTCGATAATTATTTGTCCGCCCTGCACATCGTAAAGACGCATCAGCAAAGCCGACAGGGTGGTTTTGCCCGCCCCGCTGGTGCCAATCAATCCAACTCGCTGTCCGGCAGGAATGGTCAGGGTGAGGCCCTCAAAGACTTTCTTCCATTGGTTATAGGCAAAGGAGACATTCTCCAGCCGCACCTCAGCCTTGCTCACTGCCAGTGGCTTGGCATCGGGCACATCCTTCATCGCACGCGGGACTACCAGCATATCGAGACTGTCATTGATGCTACCGATGATATCGTAGGTTTCCGGCAGGCCGTTTGCGATATTCATCAGACTCCGCAGAAGATTGAGAATCAGAACGCTGACCATCACAAACTCGCCCGAGGTCATCTGTCCATTAACAACGACAGTGATGGCGAGCGGGAAAATTCCCACATAAACCAGCATCTGCATTATCTGCTGCAGCACAATCCTCATGCGGACGTATTCGCGGTACTGACGGCGCTGGGCCTTCATGGTATCGCGTACCGACTGGGTAACAATGCGGTCTTCCGTTGTTTCAGCAGCAAAATAAACGACGTTACGAATGTTGGTAATACTGTCCACTATCCGCCCGGTCATCTGGGCCCGAACATCGCTGTGCTTGGCCCCGTAGCGGGCAATCCGTCGCCCCATCCGCATCGAAAGAGCAACATACACAACCAGCCATAGAGCGACAAAACCGGCAATAACCGGACGAACCTGATAAAACGGCTGCTTTCCCTTCTGGCGCCCGATATGCAGGCGACCAACCAGCTGATTGTTG
>CAYSDE010000053.1:0-11249 GCA_964429685.1 uncultured Pseudobdellovibrionaceae bacterium | reverse complement strand
CGCGGGGCAGGGTTTCAAGGGCGCTATGCATGGAAGAAAGCGGGTTTTTGAGTTCATGGGCAACATCGGCGGCAAACCCTTCCGTGGCATTAAGGCGCTGCCAAAGGGTATCGGTCATGCCGCGCAAGGTGCCGGAGAGATCGCCGATTTCATCGCCGCGTCCGGTGAGATCAGGGATTTCCGGTTTGCCTGACGTGATCGAGCGGGCGGCATTGGCAGCCTTGGCCAGACGGCGCAGCGGACGGGCAATGGTTTGCGCCATATAGAGCGAAAGCAGGGCGCTGGCCCCCAGTACCAGCGATACTACCTGCAGAAGATCCGAGCGGATGCGGCGGATGGATTCGGCGATGCTGTCGCCGTCGCGGGTGAGCATGACCGCGCCCACCACCTGCCGGAAACGCTGAATTGGCACGGTCACGGTCAGGATCAGTTTGTTGTCTTTGGTAGTCCACAGGGTGCGGCGATACCCGCCTTTCAGCGCTTCGGCTACGTCCGGCAGCTGCTCGGCGGTCGGCAGCGCGCTTTCGACATAGAGCGGCAGATCTTTCTCGTAGGGCAACAGCATGGCCAACCAGTCGAATACCTTGATGATGCGATCAACTGATGTGGTTTGCAGTTGCTGGCGAAGCGGGGGCAGCTGTTCGATCTGCACATAGCGACCCGCGCCGCGCAGCAGGCGGCTATCGGCAACCAGCAGCAGATTGGGGGCAAAGACCTGCGTGCGGGCGTCGGTGGTGTCAACCAGACGGCGAACCAGCTGGCGGGTGGGGTCGGTTTTGAGGATGTCGCCTTCGGGCGTGTTTTCGACGGCGACCTCACCCAGCGTTCCGGCAATCAGGCTGGCCTGTCGTTCCAGCACACTCTCCTCACTTTCAATCAGGCGATCCATGAAATGCCCGAAGGTGAACAGGCCGAACACCACCAGCATCAGCGTAATGATGTTGATGATGAGAATGCGCCCGCTTACCGAGACGCCGCGCTTGCGGGTTGATTGCCGGAACAGCGGAAGCAGTGGAGCCAGCAGCGCTTTGCGCGAGGGCATCAGTCCTCCCGATAGCGGTAGCCCGCACCATAGAGGGTTTCAATCCGGTTGAACTGCGGATCGATCTCACGGAACTTCTTGCGCAGGCGCTTGATGTGGCTGTCGATGGTGCGATCATCTACCCCGACGGTATCTCCATAGGCCGCCGCCATCAAAGCGTCCCGCGTCTTGATATGGCCGGGGCGGGCAGCAAGCGCCAGAACCAGCATGAATTCGGTCACGGTCAGCACCAGCCGTTCGCCGTCCCAGCTGCACTCATGCCGCGTTTCATCAAGGCGGAGCTTGCCGCGCTCGATGATGCTTTCATTGCCGCGAGGGGCAGTACGCACCATCTGTTCCCGGCGCAGAATGGCGCGGATGCGCTCGATCAGCAGGGTCTGTGAAAACGGTTTTTTGATGTAATCATCGGCACCGAGACGCAGCCCCATCATCTCGTCTTCCTCGCCGTCTTTCGAGGTCAGGAAAATAACCGGCATGGCGCTGACGCGGCGCAGCCGCTGCAGCAACTCGAATCCTTCAATCTTGGGCATCTTGACGTCCAGCACAGCCAGATCAGCAGGACGGGTCATCAGGCCGCGCAGGGCTTCTTCGCTGTCACTATAGGTGCGTACCGCAAACCCTTCGGCTTCAAGAGCCATGCTGACCGAAGTCAGGATGTTGCGGTCATCATCTACCAGTACGATTTCCTGAGCCATTATCCTGATCCTTAATTTTCCGCCCTTTTAGCATGAACGGGATTGGTTAACAATTTGCTCATACTTGTGGCAAGTTCCGCCATTTTTGCTATCATCCCGCCTATCCTGTTGAATCGGAGAATAGAATGGCAGCGCCCCGCACCCTGTACGATAAAATTTGGGACAGTCACGTTGTGACCACCCCGCCCGAGGGCGCCAGCATTCTTTATATTGACCGGCATCTGGTTCATGAGGTGACCAGTCCGCAGGCCTTTGAAGGGCTGAAGCTGGCCGGGCGCACCGTGCGGCGTCCACAGGCAACACTGGCGGTGGCCGATCACAATGTGCCGACCACAGACCGCCGCCACGGCATTACCGATCCGGAATCACGTCAGCAGGTTGATACGCTGACTGAAAACTGCCGCGATTTCGGCGTCCCCTATTACAGCATGAATGATCTGCGGCAGGGCATTGTTCACATCATCGGGCCGGAGCAGGGTTTTACCTTGCCCGGTATGACCATTGTCTGCGGGGACAGCCACACCTCCACCCACGGCGCCTTCGGCGCGCTGGCTTTCGGGATCGGCACGTCGGAAGTCGAGCATGTGCTGGCTACCCAGACCCTGCAGCAGAGCCGCGCCAAGAATATGCGGATTACCGTGACGGGGGATCTTTCGCCCGGCATCACCGCCAAGGATCTGGTGCTGGCGATCATCGCCAAAATCGGTACGGCGGGCGGAACCGGTCATGTTATCGAATATGCTGGGGCGGCCATTGCGGCCTTGTCGATGGAAGGCCGCATGACGGTCTGCAACATGTCGATTGAGGCCGGGGCCCGCGCCGGGCTGATTGCGCCGGATGAAACTACTTTTGCCTATCTGAAAGGCCGTCCGCTCGCTCCCACAGGAGCAGAGTGGGATAAGGCAGTCGCGTGGTGGAAAACCCTGCCGTCAGATGCGGGCGCGCGTTATGACCGCGAAGTAACCCTCAATGCGGCGGAGATTATTCCGCAGGTGACCTGGGGCACCAGTCCCGAAGCCGTGTTGCCGATTACCGCCACCGTGCCGGTGCCCGAAGCTGAGGCGGATGCAGGCAAACGGGCGGCCATTGTCAGGGCGCTCGATTATATGGGGCTGACAGCGGGCATGAAGCTGACCGATGTCAAAATCGACAAGGTCTTTATCGGTTCCTGCACCAATGGCCGGATAGAGGATCTGCGGGCGGCGGCGCATGTGGCCAAGGGGCGCAAGGTTGCCTCCCATGTGCAGGCGCTGATTGTGCCGGGCTCCGGCCTCGTCAAACAGCAGGCCGAAGCCGAGGGGCTGGATAAAATCTTTCTTGCCGCCGGGTTCGAATGGCGGGAGCCGGGCTGTTCAATGTGTCTGGCCATGAATGCCGACCGGCTGGAACCGGGCGAGCGCTGCGCCTCCACCTCCAACCGCAATTTTGAAGGACGGCAGGGGCGCGGCGGCCGCACCCATCTGATGAGTCCGGCCATGGCCGCCGCCGCCGCTGTCAGGGGCCATCTGGCTGATGTGCGGGAGTTTTCTGCCTGACGCGGGGCTGGCAATTTGCTTTCTGCGTGCTATATGTGAGGCAGACTTTATTTCGGGGGGCTTTGATGATCCGTACGCTTCTGGTTTGTGCCACGGTGGCTGTTTTGAGTGTTGGGGGCATCAGCCCGGCCAAGGCCGAGGGCCTTGCCAACAGCGTTGGTAGTTTCCTCGATAATTACCATGTGCCTTTTCCGCCGCCGGTTCTGCCGCTGACCTCGCTTTATGTGCAGTTTGAAGGCGCAGCCGCGCCGGTACGGGTGATTGATGTTATCTTGCAGCCGCCGCATGTGGGTGCCGACAGGGGGCCGCATCTTCAGCTGCCGCAACAGATTGAAGTAACCAGACTGGTACGTACCGCCAAGGCTTTCTCCATCTATGATCTCAATGGTGATGACTGGCTTGATCGCAGCGAACTGACCCAGGGCCTGCTGGCTTGGGCCCTGACTGCGGAAGCGGGCAAGCCTTTCGGCAAGGCCAGCTATTTCTATGCCTCGGAAAGCGGAATGCTCCCGATCACCCGGTTCCTGCTCAACTATGATGATTCGTCGTATGTGCGTCGGACCATTGTGATGCGCGGTCATGGGGGGTCGGCTGATCTCCTCAACATTATCGACGAGGAAAGCTGATCCGGCATGACTCCGTTCGGCCTGCATCAGGGGTTGGCGGCGCCGCTGCCCCTTCTCAATGTCGATACCGACATGATTATTCCCAAACAGTTCCTCAAAACCATCAAGCGCTCGGGATTGGGAAAAAACCTGTTTGACGAAATGCGCTATGATGGCGCGGACCACCCAAAGCCGGATTTCGTGCTGAACCGGGCGCCGTGGACAACCGCCAGCATTCTGGTCACCGGAGCCAATTTCGGCTGCGGCTCGTCGCGGGAACATGCGCCATGGGCCTTGCTTGATTTCGGCATCCGCTGCGTTATTGCCCCCAGCTTTGCCGACATCTTTTTCAACAACTGCTTCAAGAACGGCATCCTGCCGCTGGTGCTGCCGCAGGACAAGGTTGACCTGCTGATGACGGATGCAAAGGCCGGTCAGACTCTGACCATCGACCTGCCCGCTCAGAAAATCCTTCGCCCCGACGGCAGCGTGATCGCCTTCGAGATCGACGCTTTCCGCAAACGCTGTCTGGTTGAAGGTCTTGATGACATCGGCCTGACGCTGGTTCACGAGGCGGCCATCACGGCCTATGAGGAAAAGCTGAAGGCGGAACGGCCTTGGGTGTAGAGTTTCGCGTTCTATCTTTTTTACCTCATACCGACGAAAGTCGGTATCCAGTTAGGGGGTGCGTCAGCACCGCTATGAGTCTTTATTTTCCACAGGTCTGGATCCCGGCGTTCGCCGGGATGAGGTGGTTTTAAAGGGTGTGGGTCTACTCACCAAAACGCAGAACAAGATGAGGCGCAATCATGGCTGTTAGTAAACTTCTCCTTCTTCCCGGTGACGGCGTTGGCCCTGAGGTGATGGGGGAGGTGCGGCGGGTGCTGGCCGTGCTGGGCGGGTTTGAAATTGAGGAAGATATGGTTGGCGGCTGCAGCATCGACGCGCATGGCGTGCCGCTGACCGACAGCGCGCTGGAAAAAGCCAAAGCGGCGGATGCGGTGCTGCTCGGTGCGGTGGGCGGGCCCAAATGGGACAAGGTGGACTTTGCCATCCGGCCCGAGGCGGGGTTGCTGCGTCTGCGCAAGGAGCTGGGGCTGTTCGCCAATCTGCGCCCGGCGGTGGTGTTTGATCCGCTGCTGGAGGCCTCGACCCTCAAGCCCGAAGTGGTCAAAGGGCTCGACATTATGTTTGTGCGCGAGTTGACCGGCGGGGTGTATTTTGGTGAGCCACGCGGAATTTTTGCGCTGCCCAATGGCGAGCGTCAGGGTGTTAATACGCAGGTTTATACCACCAGCGAGATTATCCGCGTCGCCCGGGTGGCTTTTGAGCTGGCCCGCCAGCGCGGCAACAAGGTCTGTTCGGTTGAAAAAGCCAATGTGATGGAAAGCGGCAAGCTCTGGCGCGAGGAAGTGACCAAGCTGCATGCGGCTGACTATGCGGATGTCGGCTTATCTCACATGTATGCCGATAACTGCGCCATGCAGCTGCTCAAAAACCCTCGCCAGTTTGACGTGATCGTGACCGATAACCTGTTCGGTGACGTGTTGTCGGATGAAGCGGCGATGCTGACCGGTTCGCTGGGGATGTTGCCCTCTGCTTCACTGGGTGCCGAGGTCAAGGGCCGCCGCCGGGCGCTGTATGAACCCATTCACGGCTCGGCCCCGGATATTGCGGGCAAGGGCATTGCCAACCCCATCGCTACCCTGCTCAGCCTCGCCATGATGCTGCGCACCAGTTTTGGTCGTGAAGCCGAGGCGGGGCAGATTGAAGCGGCGGTCAAGGCGGTGCTGGCTGCCGGAATCCGCACGCCGGACATCATGGCCGAGGGCTGCCGAAGTGTTGGCACCCGCGAGATGGGAGAGGCCATTTTGACCCGTCTGCAGGCCTAAAAAGCTGCCTGAGCCGGTTTCCCTTGATTTTTTGCGTGATAAACCCCATATTCAGAGTGTCGGGGTAACCCGTCTATGGTGATAAACACGGCGTGGAATAAGCGTTATGGACCCGGGGGCGGTACCCGGCAGCTCCACCATCTCTTTTATGGGGCTGAACTAGGATCGACATGCGCGGTAAAGACGACGCTTTTACCCGGGATGGTTCCGTCGTATCGGGCCATAAACCTAGGTGCCAACGATAACGTTGCTACCTCTGAAGTTGCTTTCGCCCGCGCGGCGTAAGTGAATGTTCGCGGTCCGGGGGGCACCGGGCAACAGAAGCCCCCCACTTTCGTTTTCGTGCTGTCATAAACAGGTTGGCTAGCGGACGCCGAGCCGTTAAACTCCCCTGATGCAGACTTATCTTCCTTTCATTATGCTGGTGACGCTTGGCGCCGTAGTGCTGGCGGCTTTTGTGACCTTGGTAATCCGGGGCTGGCACTGGAATCCGGCTCACGTGGTGACACGGCGGGCGCTGGCCGAGACTTTTCTGATCATAGTGCTTCATCCGCTGATCGCCATGCTCCTGATGCTGGCGCTCAGCCAGTTTGGCTATGACGGGCATTGCTTCGTGCTTGACCCAACGCAACTCACCTGCACCCGGTTGACCTATACCCGTCTTCAGATCGGGGAGTTTGCCCAGATGATTCCGCTTTTCAGGCTGACCGGACTGACCCTGCTGATGCTGGGGCTGATGCTGATGTTGCGGCTCCGGCGGCGGCGTAAGACGCTATCGGCATAAAAACAACAGGATAAACCTGCTGGTGCGATTTCTTCTTTGCACTTCTTCACTTCCCCGGCTAGTTTAGGCGCATGAGTGAAGATTTACTGAGATATGACCGTCTGGTCGAGAAAGCGCTGCGCGGCGTCGTGCGCGAAGCTCTTTCAACCGTTGCCGAGCAGAAAGCCCTGCCTGGCGACCATCATTTTTTCATTACCTTCCTGACCGGGGCCGAGGGGGTTAAAATCCCGACCTATCTGCGTCAGCAATATCCGGATGAGATGACCATTGTCTTGCAGTACCAGTTCTATGACCTCAAGGTCACGAATGAGGTGCTGCACGTCACGCTCAGCTTCAACAACAAGCTGGAAGAGCTGGTGATTCCGCTGGCGGCGATCACCACCTTTGCCGATCCGGCGGTCAGCTTCGCGCTGCAGTTCCAAAGCGGATTTGATGACGGAGACGATGAGGACGAGGACGGCGAAGAGTCCTCCACCAAACCGCCGCGTCCGCCCGGTGGGGCTGAAGTCGTCACGCTGGATGCGTTCCGCAAGAAGCAGCAGGAGTAGAGCGCATGACACTTGATGTGCCCCGCCGTCCCGGTTTTACCGCCGGCACAGAGGAACCGGTCTGGCAAGGTAGTCCGGCGTTGCGTTCCACCCTTTACATGTGGCTGATCTCACTGGGAGCGGGCTGGTTCATCAGCCTGATCTGGGGCAAACTGTTTAACGCTTTCTTGCAATACGGGCTGTTGCCCCCGGTGCCGGGCATTACCAATGCCCTTTATACCAGCAGCGGCGAGCTGGCGCTGTGGTTCCGCATGGTGCCGTGGGCGATCGTGCTGATGCCGGTTTTCTGGTATACCATCAATCTGGCTGTCACAACCTACGAGCTTTCAACCCAGCGCATTACCGTTCGCAGCGGAATCATGGTGCGCACCATGGATCAGGTCGAGTTGTTTCGCGTCCGTGACTTCATGATTGATGCGCCGTTTTACTTTGCCATTCTGGGGCTTGCCCATGTGCGGGTTATCAGCCGGGACGAGAGCCTGCCGCTGCTGACCATGATCGCCCAGCCCAAACCCGACCAGCTGGTCAACCTGATCCGCGCCAACACCCAGCGCCGCAAGGATGAGGTGGGCATGCGCGAAATCGAGACGAATACTGCCTGAGTTTTATAACCAACCCAACTATTTACGGGTTCGTTCGGTACTCCCCCTTGAAACCGGCCTGCAAAGGGCCTACATACGGCTGGCACTCGGGCAGGGAGAGTGCCAATCGCAGGCTCCCGGCTGACTGGTGTAACAATTTTTGGAGGAAAAACATGGACTTCCGTCCTTTGCATGATCGCGTACTGGTCGAGCGCGTCGAAGCCGAAACCAAATCGGCTGGCGGCATCATCATCCCTGACACCGCTCAGGAAAAACCCCAGCAGGGCAAAGTCATTGCCGTCGGCTCGGGCAATCGTGATGAAAGCGGCAAGCTGGTCCCGCTGGATGTCAAGGCTGGCGATATCATCCTGTTCGGCAAATGGTCGGGCACCGAGGTGAGAATTGACGGCAAGGATCTTCTCATCATGAAGGAATCCGACATTCTCGGCATCGTGGCCGGTTCGGCCAAGGCCAAGAAGGCGGCGTAAGCCAAAGCACCCCCACCCTAACCCTCCCCCGCAGGGCTCAAATAGCGAAGCGGTAGCCCGCTTCGGGCGGGAGAGGGAACTTAACCGAGAAAAGGATAAAAAACATGGCTGCTAAAGAAGTAAAATTCAGTGGTGACGCTCGCGCCCGCATGCTGCGTGGTGTGGACATTCTTGCTGACGCCGTCAAGGTAACGCTGGGCCCCAAGGGCCGCAACGTCGTGATCCAGAAGAGCTTCGGCGCGCCGCGCATCACCAAGGACGGTGTCACGGTTGCCAAGGAAATCGAACTGGCCGATCATTTCGAGAATATGGGCGCCCAGATGGTGCGGGAAGTGGCCAGCAAGACCGCTGACCTCGCCGGAGACGGCACCACCACCGCCACCGTGCTGGCCCAGTCGATCATCCGCGAGGGTGTCAAGCTGGTCGCCGCTGGCTGCAACCCGATGGATCTCAAGCGCGGGATCGACAAGGCAGTTGCCGCCGTGGTCGAAGACCTCAAGGCCCAGTCCAAAGCCATCAACCCGAAGAAGCTCGCCGACATCGTTTCGGTCGGCACCATTTCGGCCAATGGCGAAAAGGAAATCGGCGAGAAGATTGCCGAAGCGATGATGACGGTTGGCGCTGAAGGCGTCATCACGGTTGAAGAGTCGAAGTCGCTCGAGACGGAACTGGATACCGTTGAAGGTATGCAGTTTGACCGTGGCTACCTGTCGCCCTACTTCGTCACCAATGCCGAAAAGATGGTTTGCGACATGGAAAACCCCTACATCCTCTTCCACGAGAAGAAGCTGTCGGGCCTGCAGCCGCTGCTGCCGGTGCTGGAAGCCGTGGTGCAGACCGGTCGTCCGCTCCTCATCATTGCCGAAGAAGTCGAAGGCGAAGCGCTGGCCACGCTGGTGGTCAACAAGCTGCGCGGCGGCCTCAAGGTTGCTGCCGTCAAGGCTCCCGGCTTCGGCGATCGTCGCAAGGCGATGCTGGAAGACATGGCCATCCTCACCGGTGGTCAGCTGGTCAGCGAAGACCTCGGCATCAAGCTGGAGAACGTGACCATCCAGATGCTTGGCACCGCCAAGAAGGTGACCATCACCAAGGATGACACCACCATCATCGACGGCTCGGGCAAGAAGAAGGACATCGAAGGTCGCATCGGCCAGATCAAGGCGCAGATTGAAGACACTTCGTCCGACTATGACCGCGAGAAGCTGCAGGAACGTCTGGCCAAGCTGGCTGGCGGTGTTGCGGTTATCCGCGTCGGTGGCGCTACCGAAGTCGAAGTCAAGGAGCGCAAGGATCGGGTGGACGACGCCGTTCACGCCACCCGCGCTGCAGTACAGGAAGGCATCGTCGCCGGTGGCGGTTCGGCCCTGCTGTTCGCCAGCCGCGCCATCGAAAAGATCAAGGTGGACAACGACGACCAGAAGCACGGTGTGGACATCATCCGCAAGGCGCTGCAGTCGCCCATCCGCCAGATCGCCGAAAACGCCGGGGTTGATGCCTCGGTGGTGGTTGGCAAGGTGCTGGACAAGAAGGAGTCGAAGTTCGGCTTCAACGCCCAGAAGGACTTTGTCGGCGACGCCTCGATCATCGACATGTTTGCCGCTGGCATTATCGACCCGACCAAGGTTGTGCGCACTGCCCTGCAGGACGCCGCCTCGGTTGCCGGTCTGCTCATCACCACCGAAGCGATGGTGGCCGAGCGCGCCGAGAAGAAAGCTCCCGCTCCCGCCGGTCACGGCGGCGGCATGGGTGACATGGATTTCTAAGTCCACATCACTTCCTACAAACGGAAAGGGCCGGAGGAAACTCCGGCCCTTTTTCTCTGATGCGAAAGCAAAGATGGCAAAGTAGAAACCGAAACGCTTTTCCGGGTTCCGGTATCCGTCAGCAAGGATTGGAGGCGCCGAGAGGGAGGCTAGCTAAGCGCCGGGCTTACAGTGAAAGGCGCGGCGGTTTTGGCTTTGATTTCGTCCACAGTGACGCCGGGAGCCAGTTCTATCAGGACGGCGCCCAGTTTGCTGTCGATGCGGAAGACGGCAAGGTCGGTGATCAGCAGGTCAACCACGCCCTTGCCGGTGAGGGGCAGGGTGCAGGCGGGGAGGAATTTGGGTTCGCCTTCCTTGGTGGTGTGTTCCATCACCACCACGACATTTTTGACGCCAGCAACCAGATCCATCGCGCCGCCCATGCCTTTGACCATTTTGCCCGGCACCATCCAGTTGGCGAGGTCGCCAAACTCTGACACCTGCATGGCCCCCAGAATCGACAGGTCGATATGGCCGCCCCGGATCATGGCGAAGCTGTCGGCACTCGAGAAGTAGCTCGATTTTGGCAGCGCGGTAATGGTCTGTTTGCCCGCATTGATGAGGTCGGGGTCTTCCTCACCTTCATAGGGGAAAGGGCCGATGCCGAGCATACCGTTCTCACTCTGCAGCGTCACTTCCATCCCGGCGGGAATGAAATTGGCCACCAGCGTCGGGATGCCGATACCGAGATTGACGTAATAGCCGTCGCGCAGCTCCTGTGCGGCGCGCCTGGCGAGATCGTCCCTGCTCCAGACCATGTTTATGCTGCCTTCTTGCGGGTGGTACGTTGTTCGATGCGCTTTTCGTAGGACTTGCCCTGAATGATGCGATCCACATAGATGCCGGGCGTGTGGATGTTGTCGGGGTCGAAACTGCCGACCGGCACCAGCTCTTCCACCTCGGCCACGGTGACGCGGGCAGCTGCGGCCATCATCGGGTTGAAGTTGCGGGCGGTCTTGCGATAGACCAGATTGCCCTCGCTATCGCCCTTCCATGCTTTGACAATGGCAAGATCGGCCTTGAGGGCGGTTTCCATCACATACATTTCACCATCAAATTCCCGGCACTCCTTGCCTTCGGCAACCAGAGTGCCATAGCCGGTTTTGGTGAAGAAGGCGGGAATGCCTGCCCCCCCGGCCCGGATCCGCTCGGCCAACGTTCCCTGCGGGTTGAATTCGAGCTTGAGTTCACCGGACAGGAACATCTGTTCAAACAGCTTGTTCTCGCCGACATAGGACGAAACCATTTTGCTGATCTGCCGGGTTTCCAACAACATG
>CAYSDE010000052.1:0-11400 GCA_964429685.1 uncultured Pseudobdellovibrionaceae bacterium | reverse complement strand
GGGCATAATGACGGTTCTTCGTCTCGTACTCGACATGCGCCGTCGAAATCGTGATGCCGCGCGCCTTCTCTTCCGGCGCCTTGTCAATCTGGTCGTAGGCCGTAAACGTCGCCCCGCCCGTCTTCGACAGCACCTTCGTGATCGCCGCCGTCAGCGACGTCTTGCCGTGGTCAACGTGACCAATCGTCCCGATATTCGCGTGCGGCTTGCTCCGCTCAAACTTTGCCTTACCCATAGCTCATACTCCCTCGTTAATTCAAGAAACCGATTACGATGCCATCTTGTCGCGGACTTCTTCCGCGATGTTCGCCGGCACCGGCTCATAGTGATGGAACTGCATAGTGAAGCTTGCCCGACCCTTGGTCATCGAACGCAGATCCGAGATATAGCCAAACATTTCCTTCAGCGGGACATGCGCACGTACGATAACCGTTGTCCCCGAACTGTCCTGCGACTGGATCATGCCACGGCGGCGGCTGATGTCACCCACAACGTCGCCGACATGGTCAGACGGTGTTGTGACTTCCACATCCATCACCGGTTCAAGGATGATGGCACCAGCCTTCTTCATCCCTTCGCGGAAACAGGCGCGGGCGGCGATTTCGAAGGCCATCGCCGACGAGTCAACATCGTGATACTTGCCATCAACCAGCGTGTACTTGAAGTCCACGGTCGGGAAGCCGACCAGAACACCGGTTTCGCACTGGTTCTTGATGCCTTTTTCAATCGCCGGAATGAATTCCTTGGGAATCGAACCACCGACAATCTTGTTCTCGAACACGATGCCGCCATTACGCTCCATCGGCTCAAAGATGATTTTGACTTCAGCGTACTGGCCCGAACCGCCCGACTGCTTCTTGTGGGTATAGGTTTCGGTGTGAGCACGGGTAATCGTCTCGCGATAGGCTACCTGCGGGGCGCCAATGCTGCAGTCAACGCCATATTCACGGCGCAGACGATCAACGATGATTTCGAGATGCAACTCGCCCATACCCGAGAGAATGGTCTGGCCGCTTTCCTGATCGGTCTTGAGACGCAGCGACGGATCTTCCGTAACCAGCTTCTGCAGGCCGAGAGACATTTTCTCGACCGCATCCTTGGTCTTCGGCTCAACCGAGATATCGATAACCGGAACCGGGAAGGCCATGCGCTCAAGCACAACGCCGTCCTTGGCCGACAGGGTATCACCGGTCTGGGTATCCTTGAGGCCGACGAAGGCCACGATGTCCCCAGCGATGACTTCCTTGATTTCGTCACGTTTGTCCGCATGCATCTGGAACATACGACCGATACGTTCCTTCTGGCCACGGGTTGTATTCATAACCGTATCGCCAGAACGCAGCGTACCAGCATAAACACGAACGAAAGTCAGAGTGCCAAACTTGTCGTTGATGATCTTGAAAGCCAGACCGGCAAAGGGGGCCGCCGGATCCGCCTTGATGCGCGGACGATCGGCATTCTCTTCTTCGCCTTCTTCCGCCGCGACTTTGATGCCGGGGACGTCAATCGGGGACGGCAGATAGTCAACCACGGCGTCGAGCAGCGGCTGCACACCCTTGTTCTTGAAGGCCGTGCCACAGAACACCGGACGGAAGGTGCCATCGATGGTGCCGCGCTTGATGCAGCGCTTGAGAGTGGCGGTATCCAGATCACCCGTCTCGAAGAACTGCTCCATCGCCTTGTCATCAACACCGGCGGCAGTATCAAGCAGCTTCTGACGATATTCCTTGGCCTTGTCCATCAGATCAGCCGGGATCGGCTCGTCATGGAACGCGGCGCCAAGCTCGGAACCATCCCAAACGATAGCCTTCATCTCAACCAGATCAACAACGCCGACGAAGTTTTCTTCGACACCAATCGGCAGCTGCATAACCAGCGTGGTGATGCCCAGCTTGTCAACCAGCGTGCTGGTTGCATAATAGAAATCAGCGCCCGTGCGATCCAGCTTGTTAACAAAGATGATGCGCGGAACATTATAACGGTCAGCCAGACGCCAATTGGTTTCCGACTGGGGCTGCACACCGGCAACGCCTTCAATGATAAACACGGCGCCATCAAGCACGCGAAGACTGCGGTTCACTTCGATGTTGAAGTCGATATGGCCTGGGGTATCGATGATGTTGATGCGGTAATCATTCCACGTCGCCGTAACAGCAGCCGAGGTAATGGTAATGCCGCGCTCACGCTCCTGATCCATATAGTCCGTGGTGGTATTACCATCATGGACTTCACCGATCCGGTGCGACTTGCCGGTATAGTAAAGGATGCGTTCCGTCGTCGTGGTTTTACCGGCGTCGATATGCGCGGTAATACCGATATTGCGGATACGATCAAGAGCAACAGCCATAATCTGTCCTTAGAACCGGAAATGAGAGAAAGCGCGATTGGCTTCGGCCATCTTGTGGGTGTCTTCGCGCTTCTTGACGGCAGTGCCGCGATTCTGCGATGCATCCATCAATTCAGCAGCCAGACGGGCGACCATGCTCTTTTCGCCGCGCTTGCGGGAAGAATCGATGATCCAGCGGATACCCAGCGCAATACGACGGATCGGGCGAACTTCAATCGGCACCTGATAGTTGGCACCACCGACGCGGCGGGACTTGACCTCGACATGAGGACCAACATTGCTCAGCGCATCATGAAACACCTTGAGCGGATCAGCCTTGAGCTTGGCGCTGACAACGTCAAGCGCAGCATAGACGATCTTCTCGGCTACCGACTTCTTGCCGGCATACATGATCTTGTTGATGAACTCGGCAACGACCGCATCACCAAACTTGGCATCCGGCATACGCTCACGGGTTTCTGCACGACGACGACGCATATTCTGTTCTCCTTACTTGGGCCGCTTGGCGCCGTACTTGGAACGCTGTTGTTTGCGATCCTTAACGCCCTGGCAATCCAGTGTGCCGCGAATGATGTGATAACGGCAACCCGGCAAATCCTTGACACGACCACCACGGATCATGACGACCGAGTGCTCCTGCAGGTTATGGCCTTCGCCAGGAATGTAGCTCGTCACTTCGAAGCCGTTGGTCAGGCGCACACGGGCGACCTTACGGAGAGCCGAGTTCGGCTTCTTCGGGGTGGTGGTATAAACACGGGTACAGACACCACGCTTCTGCGGCGACTTCTTCATCGCCGGGGACTTGGTGCGGAATACAACCGCTTCACGCGGCTTACGGATCAGCTGATTAATCGTCGGCATCGCGCCTTACTTCCTCTGCTCCAGTCGGGTTCGGGCCCCATGCCCAAAACCGCTTGTTGACTCGCTTAACATCCGGCTGACAGAAACGACCCGCATGAGGCCACTTGAAGTGCTGGCTTCTGCAGGTCCCTCGTCACCCCGGGCCGCGATGCTGTAAATTTACAAACGCCGCGATCTTGTTTGACTCGTTTATCTGACCGAAGACTTGTCTGAGCAAAAACTCACTACAGCCCCCTGAAAGACGGGCGGATACTATGGATGTCGGCCTGCTGCGTCAAGCCCAAAGTGAGGTTTTTTTCAATGTTTATGGTTAAAGGCATAAAATGCCCGATTTAAAAGGGTTTGTTTGCTGTGCTGCACGCTAATGAACATGGTTTAGTATTGAATGTTTTGCCCATGGACGGCCCCTAACCGGATTCCGCGCCCGTTCTCCGTACTTTTATCTGCACGAAAAAGCCCGAACAGGATTTCTCCTGATCGAGGCAAAAACGGCCAAATATCAATTATTGGGGGAAAGATTGGTCGGAATGGCGGGATTCGAACCCACGACCCCTTGCACCCCATGCAAGTGCTCTACCGGGCTGAGCTACATTCCGACCGCGGGTTGTGAGTGTATAAAGGCATCTGCGCCGGATTGCCAGCACTTTTATAATCATTCTTTGTTGATACCCGAAAAAATCAGATTCCAACCGTCTCACGCAGGTTGACTTCACGGGCGCGGGTGACAATGCCGTCACGAAAAGCGGCAACGGTCAGGCGATGCGCCAGCCGCAATTTATCAGCTTCGCCCTTGCTGAACGGGCCGATCAGAACGGCTTGCTGCTGGGCTTGAACATTCAGAATGAATCGCCCGTCATCCTCTTTCAACTGACACGGCATGCCGCTGTCGATCTCGGCCCCCAGTGTGCGGGCATCGATCAGCAACATCAGGTGGCCGGTACGGTTATCAACCAGCGCAAGGGGCTTTACCATTCCATTCGGCATCGTCTTCGAGGCGACTTCCCTGAGAAGTGAAACAGGAACTGCGACTTCCACAACTTTTAGGCGCCGATGTCAAGCCAAAGACTCGCGGTAATGTCCAAAATGCTGATTACTTGGGGCCTTGTGGCTTTGGAATAAAGGCCGGGCCGGAAACCTTGGGGCCCTGCGCTTCGGCAGGAAGACCAAAATTTTTCGGCAACTCGATACTGTCTGAAGACAAAAGCTGGTTCAGACTCAGCGCCACACCGTCGCCGCAGTGAAAAGAAGCCGCCTCGGCAATCGCCGCTGGCGTCGAGTCAATATCTAGCGTTGTCCCGCTGCCAATTGGGGTGAAGTGATAAGGACTTTCCTTCTGTGCGCAGAATGCGCTCAGCGCAGCCCGAGTCTCTGTATCCTGAACCTGCTCACCCATAGCCCAACTCCCTGCCCAACCGGCTGATCCCGTTTTTATAGAGACAGCATAGACCGAACAGGGTTAAAAATGTCTTGAAACATCAGCTAAGTTATTGTTATTAATTGTTAAAAAGTTTCAGCGATCTTCAAGATGGGAGCGGATTTGCCGAAGTTCCTCGAGTACGTCGAGCAACAGACGCTCCCGCCCGGCTCGCGAGCCCAGCAGCTCTACGTCAAGAACAAGGCTCCCCGCTTGCGAAATCTCGCCGCTGGCCATGGCCATGCGCGTACGCGGGAACACGGTCGAAGAAGGACGCGGAATTGGTGATGTCGGCAATGGGGTCGCCGCAACCACATCCATCGCATCCTCTACCTTGTCACGCAGAACTTTCTGTACACCTTTAATGGTGTAACCTTCATCATGCAGCAAACGACGGATGCGCATGAGTAACGCAACATCCTCCGGGCGGTAATAGCGACGCCCCCCGCCCCGCTTCAACGGGCGAAGCTGGCTGAATTTGGCTTCCCAGAAGCGCAGCACATGCTGCGGCACTCCCGTCTCAGCCGACACTTCACTGATGGTCTTGAAGGCGGTCGCCGACTTGGTGGAAACTTCAGAAGCTGCGGATGGTGCAGGTATATCGAGCAGATCGCTCATTCGTCACTCTCCATGCGGGTTGGAGTTGGGAGCGATTTGCCAGTTAGGCCCGTGGCAATCCGATCCTTGAGGGTGTGGGATGCCCGGAACATAAGAACACGACGCGGCAGAATGGGCACTTCTTCACCGGTCTTGGGATTACGCCCCACGCGCTGCTTTTTATGGCGAACACTGAAGCTGCCGAAGGAAGAAAGTTTCACCTGCTCGCCCGCAACGAGCGCTTTGGAAATTTCTTCAAGCACCACATCAACGAACTGCGCCGATTCATGGCGCGAGAGCCCAACTTCCGTATAAACGGCTTCGCTGAGATCCGCCCGTGTGATCGTCCCCGCTGTCGTCATCTGGTGCCTCCCTTTGCTTACGGCATAACCCAAACGCTAACTGCTACCGAATTAAGAGTCAACTGACGAATCGAAAAAAATCGTTGCCCGCCCGTTGGTTAGGCAAATTTAAACCTGTTACTGCGTTGTCACGGGCAGATTCTGCCGCCGAGACTCGAGGAGAATCAGCGGGATTGCTCGAAATCCTGTGGCCAACCACCCGGTAAAAGCTGCTCGCCCTCATGAAAATCGGGACTTGGCGGCGCGCCTATTCAACCTAGCTTAACTTATCGTCAACAACCCAGAGGAGAGCAATCCATGACTACCCCCAGTGTAAAAAGCATTATGAGCAGCAAAGTGGAATGGGTGCAGCCCAGCACATCCCTTGATAAAATTGCTCAGACGATGAAAGAACGGGACGTCGGCTGCGTTCTGGTCGGAGAAAATGACAAGCTGATTGGCATCGTCACGGATCGTGACATTGCCTTGCGCGCCATTGCCGCCGCCAAACACCCGGCGCAGACTACAGCGAAAGACATCATGACCAAGGGTGTCCTCTACTGCAAAGAAACCGACACGGTAGATGCAGCGGCGGCGAACATGGCCAAAAATCTGGTGCGTCGCCTCGTCGTGCTGGATGACAAGAAACGCCTTGTCGGCATTATCTCGCTCGGTGATCTCGCCACCGTCAAAGCGACCCAGACCGCCCTTGGTTCAGCACTGGGCGACATCTGCCGCCCAAGCCCCAAGAAAGCAGCCTGAATAAAGGAAGTACGGCCCTGCTGTAGAAGGCGGGGTCGTACCCTTTTCCTACCAGCGGATAAGGGCAGAGCCCCATGTAAATCCGCCCCCCATCGCTTCCGTTAGAACCAGATGACCGGGCTTGAGGCGTCCGCTGTTGACGGCATCGGCCAAAGCCAGTGGAATCGAAGCCGCTGAGGTGTTGCCGTGTTTATCGACGGTCAGCACAACTTTTTTCTCATCCATCTTCAACCTGGCAGCAACACTGTCGATAATGCGCTTGTTGGCCTGATGCGGCACCAGCCAGTCCAGTTCTTCCGGTGTCACGCTGTTGGCAGTCAGCGCCTCATCCACGACTTCAGCAAGGCGGCGCACCGCATGCTTGAAAACTTCCTGCCCCTGCATCTTCACAAACCCGCTGGCACGATCAACCATCAGCAATTCATACTGCTGGCCGTCAGAGTGAAGATGAGTGGAGAGGACTCCGCGATCCCATTTGTCACCCCGTCCCTCTCCGGCTGTCAGTACCACCGCCCCTGCCCCGTCGCCGAAGAGAACGCAGGTGGTGCGATCCTTCCAGTCGAGCAGGCGGGAGAAAGTCTCTGCTCCGACAACCAGAGCATTTTTGGCCTGACCAAGCCGGATCATGTTGTTGGCCATGGCCAGCGAATAGATAAAGCCCGAGCAGACCGCCTGCACATCGAAAGCCGCGCCGCCAGCCATCCCCAGCATGGCCTGTACACGGGTCGCGGTTGCCGGGAAAGCATGGTCGGGTGTGGTTGTCCCCAGCACCACCAGATCAATATCACTACCCCGCAGCCCGGCCTGACGCAGAGCATCCTGTGCAGCAGCAAAAGCCAGATCGGAGGTCAACTCTCCCTCGGCGGCAATGTGGCGCTGGCGAATACCGGTGCGCTGCATGATCCACTCATCCGACGTATCAACCGTCTTCGCCAGATCAACATTGGTCACAACTTTGGACGGCAGATAACTGCCACAACCGATAATCTGAGACCTTACCACCATAAGCGTGAACTCCCAAAACCAGACCCTTATCTCTCACTTACCCTACCGCATGACCAGGGGCAAACAAAGCCATTCCTCTGGAAGCCGCACGCCGGAGAATGCAAAAGAAAAGCCCCAGATTTGCCAAAGGTATCATGCTGAACCCAAGAACCGTTGCTGCGCCTGCATGAAAGAGGTGCGGAAGAAAAAAGATTGCCAATATGATCCCTGTCTCCATGCGCCCGGATTTCTGCCGCAAACCATCGCGCAACACACACACAGCACCGCGATCATGGCCATGGGCATATCGTAATCATACACCATTGGCGGAATGAGTATGGCCGCCATCATGACACCACCCAGACGCAGATTGATATTATCCGTCACCCTGAACAGCCAGACGGCCCCGGCGACAACCGCCAGAGAAAGCACGCCATGCAGAACCAGTGCCGATGTACAGGATAACCCGAGCATGGACAAGGACGCAAAGACGCTGATCATACCAGGCCAGACCTGTGAATTACACAGCATGCCACCAGCATCCGGCACACCATGCTGCCAATAGCCCTGCCAAACCGGAAAACCGAACACGACCAAGGCACAGCACGCGAACGTCACGCTCCCTATCCCCGCCCATACCAGAACCCGGAACTGACGCGATACGGCAAGCACAAAAGGCAGCACCACGATGAAAGGGGGTTTGAAAGAACATATTGCGATCAGGATCGCCGCAATCATCCTGCGGGAAGAACTGAAGAGGATCGAGAAACCAAGAAGTGCGGCCAGCAGAAATGAATTCTGCCCGCCCAGCAGACATATCCATAAGGCCGGGCTCCCGAGAACAAACAGAAGACCTGTCCCACGACCGAGGTGCCACACCAGCAGAAGATACCCGACCAGTCCTCCCCCGACCATAGTAAGCGCTGCCACAGGATAGTCCATCCAGCCAAGCGGCCATATCAGCAACAATCCGGTTGGAGGGTAAAAATAGCTCCAAGCCATAGCACCATCCCGATAGACGGTCTGACCAAGCCCGAAGTCTGCGACCAGACCAGCCGTCAGAGCTGCGCGATCATAGACTTCCACAGCGTGTCCCGCAGCAACCAGACGTGCCGCCTCCTAATGAATCATGAAGTCATTGAAAACAACTGCCCGCCCTAGATGCCAGAGCGTATAAATCGTGTGAATTTGCGGCAGCCCCACAACCGCAAGAAACAGCCCCATAATCAGGGCAGGCAGCAGAAGATCAAGTTGAAGACCCAGCGGGTTGAAGGCGCGAGGCATAACTACTCCACAGTCAGACGGTTAAGCAGAGTACCCGACCCGGCATTGATCAGACCAACCGAGAGAACAGGCAGATCAGGCTCCGCTCGCACAAAAGGACCGGTAATTTGGAAGCGAAGGGGCATGATGAACTAGGAAGGTTCTGGACAAACAACAGTATAGACTGACGGAAGCTAGACGAGTTTTGCCTCTGCCGCCAGACTCTCTGATGAAGATGCCAAAGCTCCGCCCCTCACTCTGAACAGGATCGCACCAAAAAGGCCAATCATGATCACCAGTACCGGATTGAAACCGAGATGCCGGGCCTCCTCCGGATAGGTCAAGAGTGGCAGAAAATAGAGCATGCCCAGCAACATCCACTCATACAGCTGCAAGGACGCACGCACATTCAGGCGCAGCAGGGCCAATACAGCCAGCAGAGTAATGGGTAGATCATAGTCATAGGCCATAGGTGAAATCATCACGGCGCTTAAAGCCAGCGCCGCTGCTCGTAAATCACGATCCGTAGTGCACATAAAAACCCACGCCGTACAGGCGACAACGACAAAGCCAAGAAGTAACTGCAGCACCATGGCTTCTTCTACTCCAACCTTTCCGGAAATCATCAGCGTGCCATAAAGGCTCACCAGCCGAGGTCCCACGAGATGATAAATAGTGGTCAGCATTTCTTTGGCGGAAGACAGGCCATATTCAAAATAGTCCAGCCATATCTTTGGCCCCAGCAACAGTGTTGTTACACCGAGCAGTATGCAGACCATCACAGCCGCCGCTATGAATGCTTTCTTCTCCCGCCCCGCCAATAGAGCAAAAGGCGCAACTATCGCCAGATGGGGTTTGACGACCAGAAGTGCCAGAGTGGCCCCAGAGGCTGCTTTAAACCTCGGCAACAACAATAAAAACGCCCCCAGAAAAGTCGCAGTGAGAAGACCGTTTTGTCCTTCCCAAAGGCAAATCCATGCTGCTGGCGCGCTGACACCCAACACTATCCCCATCACCCCGGCATAAAAATAAGAAATCAATATCAAGGAGAAAAAGGTCAGCCCCAAAAACAGAATGGCGGATGTTTGAAACTCCCATGAGGCCAAAGGTTTAATCATAAGGAGACTGGGAGGAGGATAAAAGTAACGCCACGTCACTCCGCTGGGCTGCCATGTCCCACTGGTATCGGGAAATACTCCAAAGTTCTTATCCATTATGTTGGCCAGAATACGGCCGTCCGTATATGCCAAAGAGGCTTGTGAATCCCGCATCAGGGAAGAAACTGACCAATGCACCATAAAATCATTAAAGCTCTTTTCCTCTATGTCCTTCTGGCTTGCAAAACGGGTAGAAAACTGCGGAACATAAAATGTGACTTGTTCTAAAAAAGCCGACAGTGCGAGCAACAAAAACAACACCGGAATATGACATGGATTGAGTCTGGATTTAAGGCCTGCAAGCAAGTTCATATTTTTGCCTTATCTGGTGTCAGCCCCGAAGCAAACAGCGAAGACAGCTGGGCCAACTCGGTTTTTATGGTTTCGATACAGCCATGTTTGACCAGATCATGCGCGACGCCGAGAGCGTTGGCAAAACCATCCGCATCCATGCCACCATGACTCTTGACGCAGATGCCCTGCAACCCAAGAAACACCGCACCATTGTAGCGCCGGGCGTCGAGCCGGTTCTTGAGGGCGCGGAAAGCTGGTTGCGCCAGAAAATACCCCAGCTTGACCAGCAGATTGCCCCCCTCGAACACCCGTTTGAGGAAATCGATATAGAGGCGGCCAATGCCTTCCGCCGACTTGATGGCGACATTGCCGGTAAAACCGTCAGTCACGATCACATCCACCGTGCCTGCACCAATGTCATCGCCTTCGATAAAACCGTAATAGTGCCACGGCATTTTATCGGCAGCACGCAGCACCCGGGCGGCTTCACGCAGACTGTCCTTGCCCTTGGTTTCCTCCGACCCGACATTGAGCAGACCAACCGACGGATTGGGCAGACCGCGCACCGCCCGCGCAAAGGCCGAGCCCATAATGGCAAACTGTACTAAATTGTCGGAATCACATTCGACGTTCGCACCAAGATCCAGCATCACGGCATCGCCCTTGCGGGTCGGCATCATCGAAGTGAGGGCAGGACGGTCAATCCCCGGCAGTGGCCGCAGCACAAATAAGGCCATCGCCATCAGCGCTCCGGTGTTGCCGCCGGAAACAACAGCGGCAGCCTTGCCTTCGGCCACGGCATCAATAGCCAGACGCATGGAGGTATCTTTGCCAGAGCGCAGCGCCATGGAGGGTTTGGCGTCGGCAGACACGGCGCTCGGCGCATGACACACCGTGACGCGGCCCTTGAGCGCAGATTCAGCCTCAACGAGCGGCACCAGCCGCCCGGAGTCTCCATAAAGGAGAAAATCAGTATCCGGGTATTTAACGGCGCAAATACTCAGGCCGCCAATAACCGAAGCGGGGGCATGATCGCCCCCCATGCCGTCAACGGCGATGACGATGCGACCCACGGGCACCTCGCCAATTCTTCTTCAGTTAAAGATCAGGCCGCAACCGGCTTCGCAACTGCAACCTCACGGCCATCATAATGGCCGCAGGCGCCGCACACATGGTGAGGACGCTTGACCTCGCCACAGTTCGGGCACTCAATAGAGGTAACAGCCTTCAACCCGAGATGGGAACGGCGCATGCGGCGCTTGGAAGGGGACGTCTTTCGCTTGGGAACTGCCATGGTCTTACTCTCGATCTGAAAACACGGTCGGGCTGGCTTGATAAGCGAAACCGCTACGAATTGCAAGGGTTTTGCCGTAGCAGCTG
>CAYSDE010000051.1:0-11534 GCA_964429685.1 uncultured Pseudobdellovibrionaceae bacterium | reverse complement strand
TATCGCTGCTTTCTGGAAGGCTTCGGATTGTCTTGGAAGGTATCTTGGCGTCCCCAACGGGATTCGAACCCGTGTTACCTGCGTGAAAGGCGGGTGTCCTAGGCCTCTAGACGATGGGGACAGCGCAAGTGGGGGCGGTTTTAAGGGGTTACGGGCAGAAATGCAAGACGTTTCAACAGCCCTGCCCCAACTTCCTGAAAATTCAGCTTTATGCAGGCTTCTGAAGCGATCCTTCGGGCCAGGCGACGTCCCTGACTTCAATATTGGCCTGACGGCGGTCGCGATAGGTGTTGATTTTGGCTTCGCCAACGATATGGAGCGGGGTTTGGGTGCGGCTGGCCTGAATCAGGGCCTGACCGTGGGGCTGGGCCGCAGCGCCGAAGGCAACCGCCCCAACGCGGTTACGGCCTTCATCGACCAGATCACAGGCGATGGTGTCCTGATTTTTTCCGACAAGCCGCAGACCGGAAACCATCACCGCGTTCAGCGCCAGACGCGGAGTCACATTGCCCTGCCCGAAGGGGGCCAGACGCTGCAACTGGTCGATAAAATCCGTTGTCACCGCGCCGACGCTGACCAGCGCGTGAACGTCATAGGCCGGACGTCCGCCGATGGCCGCCATGTCTTTGCTCACCGCGCTGTTGATAAAGATACGAAAATCCTCAAGCCTCGCCCTGTCGATACCGAGGCCGCCCGCCATCGCATGACCGCCCCCTTTCAGCAGCAGCCCGGCTTCCACGGCCTGATGGATGTGATGACCGAGATTGACTCCGGCAATCGAGCGGCCCGAACCCGTCCAGCGGCCCTTATAGGAACCGATAACAAAGGCCGGTAATTCCAGCTCTTCCTTAATCTTGCCCGCCACAATGCCGATGACGCCGGGATGCCAGCCTTCCTGGGCAACCACAATACATTTTGCCCCCGCTTCGGCCTGAGCGCGGGCCTCGGGCAAGGCGGCTTCAAGAATGCCGGTCTGCATATCCTTGCGCTGCGTATTGTAGCGGTCGAGTTCCTGCGCCAAGGCCAGCGCTTCTTCGGGATTGTCCGAGGCCATCAGCTTGGCCCCCAGCGTATAATCACCAATGCGCCCGCTGGCATTGATGCGGGGCCCGAGGGCAAAGCCGAGATCACGCACGCCGATCACCTCGCCCACGGCGGCCACCTCGCACAAGGCAGAAAGGCCGGGATTCTGGCGCAGACTCATTTGCTTCATGCCGGTGGTGACAAAAGCGCGATTGAGGCCGATCAGCGGCACCACATCGGCCACAGTCGCCAGCGCCACCAGATCGGTCAGGGCCAGCATGTCCTTTGACGGCACCGGATTGCCGAGCGCCCGGTTGAGCGCGACTACCATCATGAAAACCAATGCTGCCCCGCACAGATATTTGTGCGGATTGTCAACTTCATCGGTACGATTGGGATTGATGACGGCGAGCGCCTTGGGCAACTCCCCCGCTTGCAGGTGATGATCCGTCACGATCGTATCAATGCCAAGGCGAATGGCTTCATCAATCGAGGAATGCGCGACCACGCCACAATCAGCCGTAAGCAACAACTCGGTGCCTTCGTCTTTCAGACGGCGCACCAGTTCGATATTGGGGCCGTAGCCTTCTTCCAACCGGTCGGGCGCGGTGAAGCGGAAAGGCAGACTGTATTGCGGCGCATGAGCTGACAGCAGGCGTGAATAGCGCATAAAAACCGCCGCCGCCGTCTGCCCGTCAACATCATAATCGACAATGCCGCCGATACGCTCGCCGGTTTTTGCCGCCCGCACCAGCCGCTCAACCGCCACGCCCATATCCTTAAAGATCAGCGGATCCGGCATCTGATCCCGCAGTGAAGGACGCAGAAAGACCGGGCCGGTTTCCGGCGTATAGCCTCGGGCGGCCATCAGATAGGCAGCAGTATGGGGAATATCCAGACTGTCCTTGAGTACCCGCACCTGCTCCTCAGCCGCGCCAACCAGTTGCCAGCGTCGGCCCAGAGCCGAACTGCTGACACCGAAAAGCGGGGCAGCGGAAGAAGAGGCGGCGCTACTCACCGGTAGCCCTGTTTCAGCCGGAAATTATGGGTAGCTTCAATCACCCGCACTGTCCCGGTTTTCGAGCGCATGATGATGGAATGTGTGGCCGCCCCTCCGGCAAAGCGGCGCACGCCCTTCAGCATGGTACCATTGGTAACGCCGGTGGCGGCAAACATCAGATTGCCATGCGCCAGATCGTGCAGCTGGTATTTGCGGGAAAAGTCGGTGATGCCGATACGGGTGGCGCGGGCTTTCTCGTCCTCAGTGCGAAAAACCAGACGGCCCTGCATCTGGCCGCCGATGCATTGCAGGGCCGCCGCAGCCAGCACGCCTTCGGGCGCGCCACCAATGCCCATATAAATATCCACCCCGCTGTCAGGCGTCGCGGTGGCGATAACGCCGGAAACATCGCCATCACCAATCAGCATGATGCGGGCCCCGGCAGCGCGAACCCGGCTAATCATTTCTGCATGACGGGGACGGTCGAGAATGCAGACCTGCAGGTCAGTGACTTCGCCGCCCTTGGCTTTGGCGAGATTTCTCAGATTGTCCTCAACGCTGGCATCCAGATCAATCAGCTGGGCGGGCAGTCCGGGCCCCACCGCGATTTTCTCCATATAGGTATCCGGCGCGTTAAGAAAACCGCCATGCTCGGCAAAAGCAACCACGGCCAGCGCATTGGTGCCGCCCTTGGCGGTGATGGTGGTCCCTTCCAGCGGATCAAGGGCAATATCCATCGCCGGGCCACCAGCGCCAACGTTCTCGCCGATAAACAGCATCGGCGCTTCGTCGCGCTCCCCTTCCCCGATCACCACCGTGCCGGAAATCGACAGGCCATTAAGAGCCCGGCGCATCGCATCAACCGCCGCCTGATCCGCCGCCTTCTCGTCGCCGCGCCCAACCCATTCAGAGGCAGAAAGCGCCGCCGCTTCAGTCACCCGCACCGCCTCCAGTGCAAGGTTGCGTTCGGCGGTGGCAGTCAGATCATGCTGGGAAATGGTCACGGCGACCTCCGGGGACTTGTTATCATCCCCAAACTGCCCGATTCGCCGCACAGAGTCGAGAGTCCGGTTATGACAGTGGAAACCGGCGTTGAATCGCCTGCCTCAGGCGGGAGCCCTCCGGCGAGAGGGTCTGAGCAAACTCGGCCATTGAGGCCGATAAGTTCCCGCCTACATCTCTCATCATCTCGTTTTGCGTGTTTCTGACCGCACGATCAACGATAACAGCGGTTGCAAAAGCCATTTTGGCCACAGCTGTCATGCTGTCAGGTAACAAGCGGAAATCTATTGCCCCTACAGCGCCACGCACGGCACCTGCGGCCAAGTTATGCTCAGACCCGATTGGACCGCGCGCTCCTCTTGTCCGTTGGTCGCGCGTAGAGCGAAGAATTTCTTTCGCCCTTGACAAGGGGGAGTTGGAATCATTGACAGGGGTGTTCGTCATATGCCTCTAAACCTTCTGTAAAGATGCTTTCGCGCGGAGTCTAAGCCCACCCAGCGCACGAAAGCAACAAAAATCAGGTCTGCTCCAGCACCCGCATCCATTACGACAACTTCTTAACAGCCGGAGGGACAGGGCTTCGGAGAGAATCTATCACGGATGATGCTTCCATAAGGCCGGTCAACCGGATTATCAATCAGAGCCGGAGCAAAGTAGTCGTTAAACGCCTGCGCACACTGCGCCCTGTATATGGGGTCATTTGGCGGGAGGTATTGAAGATTTCCGGTAGTGAAAACCTCCTGGGCAACATCAGCTGCCCTCACCAAACCGCTAAAATCTTCGCTACGCACGGCCCGTGTTGTATACTCTACAGCAAGCCCTATGCAGTCGTTCAAGATGGCACGAGGGGTGCCCCAACATGTCCTATACGACACAAGCTGAGGATCTGAGATGGCTTGACGCGCCAGTTCGACCGACCGCAGCAGACTCTTTTTTCCATCACCGTCTTTTCGCTGACTGAACGCCATGCAAGCTGACATAAAAAATGTAGCCGCGTTATCAGCAATGTTACCGTTCACGATAATCCTCCCCTAAAATTCTAAGGAACCCTACAAGAAACCCCTTCCGGAATTCAAGGTTAATGTCAGCCCTTTGAACGCGTTATATATGCTCCAGCACCCGCATCAATTGCGGCGGTTCCTTAACCGCTGGCAGAGTGGTGATTTTCTTCAAGGAATCCTGCATGGCCGCTTCAGAAGTTTCATGGGTGGTAAAGACCACCGGCACCACTTCGCCGGGGCTTCTGCCGCGCTGGAGGAAGGATTCCACCGAAACCTCATGGTCGCGCAGAATGGCGGACACATCAGCAATGACGCCGGGCTGGTCAAGAACCATCAGGCGGACGTAATAGCTGCCGATACAGGCCGAGGCGGGCAAAGCGGGCCGGGTCGCCAGCTTATCCGGGGCCAGCCCGAAGAGGAAGGGCGCATGGCCCCGGGCCAGATCAATAAGATCGGCGACCACTGCCGAGGCGGTGGGCTCACTCCCGGCCCCGCGCCCGATCCAGGTAATGCGATCGGCAAAATCACCTTGGGCAATCACCGCGTTGAACGGCCCGCCTACCGAGCCGAGCGGTGAATGAGCGGGCACCATGCAGGGCTGCACGCGCTGCTCTACCCCGGTAGCGGTCTGCCGCGCCACCGCCAGCAGCTTGATGGCGTAGCCGAGGTCGCTGGCAAACTTGATGTCAAGTGCGCCGACATGGCGGATGCCATCCACCCGCACCGCTGCAAAATCCGGGGCCATGCCGAAAGCGAGCGCGGAAAGCAGGGCGATTTTGTGGGCGGTGTCGATGCCGTCAATATCGAAGGACGGGTCAGCTTCGGCATAACCAAGCTTTTGCGCTTCGGCCAGCACATCGGCAAAGTCGCGCCCGGTCGCGGCCATGGTCGAGAGAATGTAATTGCAGGTACCGTTGAGGATGCCGATCACTTCGCGGATATGGTTGGCCGCCAGCCCCTCGCGGATGCCTTTGACAACCGGAATCCCCCCGGCCACCGCCGCTTCCCACAACAACGGCACACCTGCCATCGCGGCTTTCTTGGAAAGCTCAACCCCGTGACGGGCGAGCAAAGCCTTGTTGGCGGTGACAACCGGCTTGCCAGCGGCCAGCGCGGCTTCTACCAGCTCACGCGCAGCCCCCTCAGCACCGCCGATCAGTTCAACCACGACGTCAATGCCGGGATCATTTGCCAGTTCGCGGGAGTCGGCAATCAGCCGGATGCCTTCCAGCGGTAATTGGCGCGCCCGGGTAAGGTTGCGGGCCGAAGCCGCTACAATCTGGATTTTCTGGCCGCAGCGGGCTTCAATGAGATCAGCCTGCGCTTTCAGCAGACGCACCACCCCGCCCCCAACCGTCCCCAACCCCGCAAGACCAACGCGCACCGGTTCCAACATCGTCAACCATCCTTCTGTGTGATAACAGCCGGATTAAACTATGGATCAGCGGTTCTGGCAACCGGGTGACGATCAGGCCGCCACCGGGGCGGCGGCGGCGAGCTTCTGCCGCATTTTAACTTCAAAAGTATGCCTCAGAGGCTTGTAGAAATCCCTATGCAGCGCCGCAGCTTCCTCTCCATCATTCCTTGCCGTTGCGATGAACTCACAGCTGGGGTGACCATCCTTCATGTTTTGATGGGCATAGTAGCGGGCTTCAAGAATAGAATGGTTTGCACGGTCAGCAACAGTAAGGCTGTACCCATGCACGGCAACAGCAGAATTGTTACGATCCTTCTCGGCAACACGCAAAAGCTGCATGGTGTAACGGTTGTCGTAAGAGACTTTCCAGCTGTTTCCGGATTCATCCGGGTCAACAAGACAGATCATGGCCACCGCCAAATCGTGTACCAGCGGTGCAAGTTCCTCAGCCTGCGCTGTGCTTTGATAGGTGTCACTGGGCACCGTATCTACCAGACGGTAAAAAGCCGCCGGACTGGTAATATCGGCAAATTTTCTGCTTAAATCGGTAGCCATTATAGCGCCTCGCTTCAAAAAGTGTTTGAACTGGAACCAAGCTAGCAAAACCGATGGCCTGAAATCAAGGATGAAATCAGGCTGTTTTCACGGCATCCACCCTGCTGCTATCCACCTTCTGACCGCTCAGGAAGGCCTTGATATTGCGGCAGGCCTGACGGATGCGCTGGGGGTTTTCGATGAGGGCGATGCGGACATGGTCGTCGCCATACTCGCCAAAGCCGATGCCGGGAGCCACCGCCACTTCGGCTTCGGCCAGCAGCAGCTTGGCGAACTCCAGCGAACCGAGATGTTTGTATTTCTCGGGAATGGGGGCCCAGACGAACATGGAGGCTTTGGGCGAAGGCACGTCCCACCCCGCCGCCCGCAGCCCTTCAATCATAACATCGCGGCGCTCTTTATACATCTGGCGGATTTCGGCCACGCAGTCCTGCGGGCCATTGAGAGCAGCCGCCGCAGCCACCTGAATGGGCGTAAAAGCGCCGTAATCAAGATAGGATTTGATCTTGGCCAGCGCGCCGACCAGATAGGGATTGCCGCAGCCAAAGCCGATGCGCCAGCCCGGCATGTTGTAGGTCTTGCTCATCGAGGTAAACTCGATGGCGATGTCCTTGGCGCCCTTCACCTGTAATATCGAAGGCGGCGGCTCGTCAAAATACAGCTCCGAATAGGCCAGATCGGAGATGATCCAGACTTCCTTCTCGCGACAATAACGCACCAACTCTTCATAGAAAGGCAGTTCCACGGTCAGGCCGGTGGGATTGGCCGGATAGCTGACAATCAGCGCTATCGGGCGCGGCACGCTGTGGCGCACGGCTTTATCCAGCACGGTCATGAATTCCGGCCCGGCCTGCACCGGCAGGAAGCGCAAAGAGGCCCCCGCCAGCATGAATCCAAAGGGATGAATGGGGTAACTGGGGTTGGGGCACAGCATGACATCGCCCGGCGCGGTAATGGCCTGTGCCAGATTGGCCAGCCCCTCTTTCGAGCCGAGCGTTACTACGGCTTCGGTATCAAAATCCAGATCAACATCAAAACGGCGCTTGTAATAGCCACAGATTGCCTTGCGCAGACCGGGAATGCCGCGTGACATCGAATAGCGATGCGTACGGGGATTCTGCACGGTTTCAATCAGCTTGTCGACAATATGCGGCGGAGTCGGCTGGTCAGGATTGCCCATGCCGAGGTCAATAATGTCCTTGCCTTCAGCGCGGGCCGCGGCCTTCATCTGGTTGACCGCTGCAAATACATAGGGCGGCAGGCGCTTGATGCGCAGGAAATCAGGTTTTGCCATTTCTTTTCTCCACTGGTTATTCCGGTAATATGGCAGGAGCGGTGGGCGGTGCAACGGGAATTGAGGGGTTCCCTGCTATTGGCCTGACCGGAGCCCGATCCAGCGGCGTCCGCAAAACAGCATCGGCAGCCTGTGCAGAGGCACGAATGGCCTCAAGCTCGCGTTGCTCAGCTTGCTGGTCGGCCAGTGTTCGGGGCATTGCTTCACGCTCCGGCACATCGCCGAGATTGGGCCATTCCTCGGCGTTACCCTCGGCGCGGCGGATGGGATAGATCGGCCCTTCGGTAATCGGTGCCGCTCCGGTAGCGGCAGGAGGCACCCAGAAATCACGTTCCCATGGTGCAGCGGTACAGCCGCACAACACCGCGAGTAAAATCAGCGCACCTGCCTTGGCTAAAGGCCCATCTGTTGCTATGTTCATTCCTGCTTCATCCGTTTAGGTATTTGGGGAAGAACAATGGCCGATAAGCGCACACACAGCAAGAGGCAGGGCGCCTCCGTCTCCCGCGCCAAGGCCGTTTTGAGTGAAAAACAGCTTAAAACCCTGTTCGGACGGCCCAGCAAGCCTGCAACACCAGCCCTGCGGAAGCCGATCAAGGCCCCGCCCCGCCTCGTTCCCCCCTCCCCCAAGGCTGTTTCGCCCAAAGCTGAGAAGGCAGAACCGGCGGCTTCCGCCGAAGAGCATGGCGAGCGGCGCGCCCCCCTCAAGGTCAAACTGCCCGACCCGGTGGAGTGGAACCGCAGCATGGCCCATATTGCCGAACAGAGCCAGAAAGTCATCGCCGACTTCATCAAGCGGCAGGAGGAAAGTGGCTCGTCCTCGGTCCCCCTCCCCATGCTCGGCAGCCTGATTGAGCTGACCAGCCGCATGGTCGCCGATCCGGTACGGCTGATGCGGGCGCAAACCCGCCTCTGGCACCAGTATATTGACCTCTGGCAGCACAGCACCATGCGCTTTCTGGGTGAAAAGGATACAGCCCCCGTGGCCAAACCAGCCGCCGTGGACAAGCGCTTCAAGGATGATGTCTGGCAGGAAAACCCGATGTTTGATTATATCAAACAGTCCTACCTGCTCACCGCCCACTGGCTGCAGAGTCAGATCAAGGATCTCGGCGGGCTCAGCCTGAAAGACAAAAAAAAAATTGATTTCTATACCCGCCAGTTTATCGACGCCCTCTCGCCGACCAATTTCGCGCTGACCAACCCGCAGGTGCTGCGCGCCACGCTGGAATCCGGTGGCGAGAACCTCCTCAACGGCCTCGACAATCTGCTCGACGATCTTGAAAGCGGCAAGATCAGCATGACCGACGAGAAAGCCTTTGAAGTCGGAAAGAATCTGGCCATTACCCCCGGCAGCGTGGTCTTCCAGAACGAGTTGTTCCAGCTGATTGAGTATGCCCCCAGCACACCGAAAGTCGCCAGACGCCCGCTGCTGATTGTTCCGCCGTGGATCAACAAATTCTATATCCTTGATCTCAAGCCGGAAAACTCCTTTATCAAATGGGCGGTCGATCAGGGGCTGACGGTCTATTGCATGTCCTGGGTCAACCCGGACGAAAAGCTGCGGGATTACAGCTTCGAGGATTACATGACCCGGGGTCTGCTGGCCGCCATTGAGGCGGTGCAGGAAACCAGCGGCGAAAAGCACCTCAACATCATCGGCTATTGTCTGGGTGGCACCCTAACCGCCAGCACACTGGCCTATCTGCAGACCACCGCCCCCAAGAAAGCCGCCGAGATTGCCAGCGTCACCTTTTTCACCACGCTGGTGGACTTCCATGAGGCGGGCGAACTGGGTATCTTCATCGACGAAGACCAGATTGAATCAATTGAAAAGAATATGGCTGAAAAAGGCTATCTCGACGCCAAAGCCATGGCTTCAACCTTCAACCTGCTGCGCGCCAATGACCTGATCTGGTCTTTCGTGGTCAATAACTACCTGCTCGGCAAGGAGCCTTTCCCCTTCGACCTGCTCTACTGGAACGGCGATTCTACCCGGATGCCGGCGGCGATGCACAGTTATTACCTCCGCAATATGTACCAGCATAACCGCCTGATCCGGCCCCGGGCCCTCAAGCTGAACGGGGTGCCGATTGATCTTTCCCTCATCAAGACACCGGCCTTTTTCCTCTCCACCCGCGAAGACCATATTGCGCCGTGGCAAAGTACCTATGCCGCAACCCGCATTTACAAGGGGCCGATGCATTTCTGTCTGTCTGGCTCCGGCCATATTGCCGGTGTCATCAACCCGCCCGCCGCCAAAAAATACGGCTACTGGACCAACGCCAAACTGCCCGATCATCCCGGTCAATGGCTGGAAGACGCCACCGAACATTCCGGCTCGTGGTGGCCGCACTGGCGCAACTGGCTCAAAGCCCATGACGGCGGCGAAGTCAACGCCCGCAAACCCGCCAAAGCCATTGAACCTGCACCGGGGTCTTATGTGAAGGTGCGGGCGGTATAAGGAGAACTCCGTGAAGACGCTCATATTCTTTTGCTTAGGCTTAATCCTTTCTATTCTCCTTATCCTTCCGATTGCGCTTGCGGGAAAGGAAGAACGGCCAATTGTAACAATCGTAATGGTCTCCGTTATGGCTTTTATCCCCCCTTTTCTTGCTTTCCTATTCCCTTTCAAACTGCCCACAGTACCCGTATCTTCGCCGCCGGAAGATGTTCACGGAGCTAATTTTGTTATTAAGGGAACGTCAAAGACATCTGTTTCGCTGGAAGCCACGAAACAAGCAACTTTATCACAACTTGGCGAGGGGCACTCACGTAGTGCGTCGATATTTCCTGATTTACTACTCGCCGCCACGAGTCCTTCTCACGCTCTTATGCGCAGCGGCATAATTTACGACTGCATATTTTTCTGGGGTTGGATGCGAACACTTGTAGTTTCAATCGTGCTTATTATATCGCCGCTACTCACCGTGATTGGTGTGCTGTCCGTTTATATAACCGCCACATGCGCCCTGTTTGGCTACATGCTCCTGATCGGCGTTATTGCAACTCGCAAACTCAGATAGTTCTAGCCGACCAGAACGATAGACCCAGTGCCTTATTTAGCGATACTCTGCGGCCAGCGTTGCATAGTGGATCGAGGAGTTGGGAATCATTTCCTTTTCGGCCTCTAACAACGGGCGTAGCAGTTTGGCCGGATTGCCTGCCCACAACTCGCCTGAGGGAATCCGTTTGCCGGGGGTTAGCAAGCCGCCTGCGGCCAGCATGGCCCCACTCTCGAGGTGGGAGCCGTCCATCAGGCAGGCTTTCATTCCGACAAAGGCGCCATCTTCCACTGTGCAATCATGCAGCAGCGCCAGATGGCCAACGGTCACGCCGTCGCCAATCTGCGTTCCCTTCCCCGTGCGCGAAACATGCACCACCGTACCGTCCTGAATATTGGTATTCCGTCCGATGCGGATGCTGTTGACGTCGCCGCGCAGAACGCAGCCGAACCAGATACTGCTCCCCGCGCCGATCTCGACATCCCCGATAATAACTGCAGTATCGGCGATAAAAGCGTCACTGGCGATGGTGGGCAGTACGCCCCTGTAGGGAAGGATAACCGGCATAAAAAGCTCCACAAAAGAAAGGGGCACCGGTAAGGGTGCCCCAGACTTGTAGCATGTTCTGAAGGTTAGCGCTTCGAGAACTGGAAGCGACGGCGAGCCTTGCGCTGACCGTACTTCTTGCGCTCGACCACGCGGCTGTCGCGGGTGAGGAAGCCCATTTTCTTCAGCACGGTGCGGAGTTCCGGCTCCATATAGGTGAGAGCGCGGGACAGGCCATGACGCACCGCGCCAGCCTGACCGGACAGACCACCACCAACCACCGAGGCCATCAGGTCATACTGACCGAGACGGCTGGCAACAGCGAAGGGCTGGCTGATAATCATCCGCAGCACCGGACGGGCGAAGTAGGTTTCCTGCGGCTGGCCGTTGACAACGATGCGGCCCGAACCACGCTTCAGCCAGACCTTGGCAATCGCGTTCTTGCGGCGACCCGTAGCATAAGCCCGGCCCTGCGCGTCGATATGCGATTTCTCGGCCTTGTCTTCCGTGGCCTTCTCGGCCTTGGGAGCTGCAGCGGGCTTCATGGCGGCGGAAATGTCGGCAATGCCGGTCACTTTGCCAGCGCGGCGGGGCGCAACCTTCTTTTCAGTTGCTTCAGCAGCGGCGGGAGCAGCGTCAGCCTTGGCTTCAGCGGGCTTCTTGGTAGCAGCACGCGGAGTCTTCTTCTTCT
>CAYSDE010000050.1:0-11618 GCA_964429685.1 uncultured Pseudobdellovibrionaceae bacterium | reverse complement strand
GAATTATCGACCCAACTGTTATGATGGCAGGGGATGGGCATGGATTGTTTTAAAATGCTCTAGCCGACTGCCTTCATGGCTACAGCCGTATCAAGCATGCGGTTGCTGAAGCCCCATTCGTTGTCGTACCACGACAGCACGCGGACGAGGGTGCCTTCAACCACCTGGGTCTGGGTGAGGTCGAAGGTGCTGCTGTGCGGGTTATGGTTGAAATCGCCCGACACCAGTTCTTCCGAGGTGGCACCGAGGATGCCCTTGAACTGGTTGGAGTTGGCGGCGTCAAGCATCACCTTGTTGATCTCTTCCTTGGTCACCGCCCGCTTGGCGATGAACTTGAAATCCACCAGCGAGACATTCTGGGTGGGAACGCGGATGGCGGTACCGTCCAGCTTGCCCTTCAGCTCGGGGATGACCAGACCGATGGCCTTGGCTGCGCCGGTGGTGGAGGGGATGATGTTCTGGGCGGCAGCGCGGGCCCGACGCAGATCCTTGTGCAGCGTATCGACCAGACGCTGATCGCCGGTATAGCTGTGGATCGTGGTCATATAGCCCTTTTCGATGCCGAAATGTTTGTTCAGCACATAGGCGACCGGCGCAAGGCAGTTGGTGGTGCAGGAGGCATTGGAAACCACCACATGCTCGGGCTTGAGGCCATCCTGATTGACGCCCATGACCACGGTGAGGTCAGCGCCGTCGGCAGGAGCTGACACCAGCACCTTCTTGGCGCCAGCGGTCAGATGCACGGCAGCTTCAGCGCGCTTGGTGAAGCGACCGGTGCATTCCATGACGATTTCAACGCCGAGATCTTTCCACGGCAGGGCTTCCGGCTTGGGCTGGGCCAGCATCTTGATTGGGCCCGAAGTCCAGTCGCCATTGGTGATGGTCATGATGTCGCCGTCCACCTTGACGGTGCCGGGGAAAGGTCCGTGTGCGCTGTCATATTTGAACATATGAGCATTGGCGCTGGCATCGCCCAGATCGTTGATGGCTACGACCTGAACATCATTACGCTTGGCCTCGGCCAGCGCCCGCACCACCAAACGACCAATACGGCCAAAGCCGTTTACTGCAACTTTTACTGACATAGTTTCCTCCATTTGAAAAACCGCGCAAAACTAGCGCAGGGCCGGGCGGTATGCAAGGTGGAGAAAAGGCTGATTTTATTTGGGTCGCAGGGTTTCTGCAACAGACGGGCAACTGGGGTGCCTTTTGCCCTGATTGAGAGCTTCAAGAGCGGAACTTTTATCCGGAGTGAGTGTTAGATTGGTGGAAACCGCTTCTTCCGGCGTGAAACTGGAGGGGCGGGTGGGATTGAGGCGGGACAGCGTGATCTCATAACGGTGGGGGCCGGTTCTGACGTCCATGACGTAAGGCTGGTAGCGATGCGTTTTCTTCAGAACCTCAAGCTGTGTCCGTGTGGGCGGAGCCATGAGTTTGGCGGCAAGGCGCGGGAGATCTCTGGCAGGCATGGTGCGGAGGTCCGGATGTTTCCCCAGATAGTTGAAAACATTGTGCAGGGAAGCAACAGACCAGTGCGATACGTCGCCTGCTTGGGCATCTTTGACCATGCTCAGAAGTTGGAGTTTCTGGAAAGCTTCTCCTTCCTCACCAAATATCTGGATCATGCGGAGCGCTTGATAGGTGTTGGCGAAGTTCTCTTCGGCAAGTTGTTCCAACTCGGTAGAGGTTTTGCCGAACTTTTGTTGGCGCTTGGCCCTTAATCCCAGATGAGAGGAGAGTATGTGGGCGGCTTCGTGTTCGGCATCGGCTGTTACGAGCAGGTGATCCATTCTGTCCCCTGCCGGGGTCTTGATGCGGCAGGTACGCGGATCTGACTCCCATGCGCTGCAATGGGGGCACAGTCTCGGGCTGAGCGACAAGGTCGAGAATAACGGCCCCTTTCCGGAGTCAATGGTAAGGGCAATGCCATTGATATAACCGCCGGGGAGGGGAGTCTCCAGAGTTCTTCTGGATGTTTCGTGCAGCCTTGTGGCTATTGTCTCATACCAATGCCGGGATGCCTTCGGGGCTGCAACCTCCAGGGCAGAAGTGATCGATGGCACGTTATAGTCCGTTGATCCCAGATACCCGGCAATGAAGACCGGCTGTCCCTTTGATGTCAGCAACTGCGGATGGTCGGCAACCAGTCTTTTGCGGAGATAAGGCAGGATCGATGGGCGGTCCCCCTGTTGAACTTTCTGCTTGAGGGCTTGTATTTCTACCGGCTCCGGAGTCGGCACTGTTGCTAGCGCTGACGGGATTGTCAGATACGTCAGCAAGGCCAAGGCGGAAACTTTGGTCTTTCCTGCTTTGATGAAATTGAACATTCGTCAAACTAACATAGGCATGCTGATGAAATCCAGATTTAAAGCCCGTTCCGGCGTGCCGTAACATCGCTAGTTCCAGCTGTTGGCCTGATCCCGGTAGACATCAGGAACGGGGCAGAAAACAGGGAGCGATTTTGCAGGCGGTGATTTCGATGCTGCCCCAGACCGTATTGCGGGTGTAGGTGTCGGCCTGCAGCCAGCTTTCTAACTCGGCTTTTGACGGGGCGTCGAAAACCATCAGCGAACCGCACATTTCACCCGCTTCGTTCAGCAGGGCCGCGCCGAGGATCAGCTTGCCCTCGGCCTGCAGTCTGGCCACCCCTTCCAGATGCTCGGCCCGGGCGGCAAGGCGACGGGTCAGAACATCCTTGTCGGTGGCGTCTCTGGCGGTAACGGCGAAGTGCATGGAGCGGCCCTCAAATCAGCGTATGCGACTTGTGGCGGGGGAAGTCGCCGCCGGTCTGGTGGATGAGTTGCTGGACGCGCTCGACTACGGCTTCGGCGGTGATGCCGAAATGGCGGTAGAGCTGTTCGGCGGGGGCGGAGGCGCCGAAACCGGTCATGCCGACAAAATCGCCGACGGTGCCGAGATAGCGATCCCAGCCCAGGCGCAGGGCGGCTTCAATGCCGATGCGGACACAGCCCGCACCGAGAACATGAACGCGGTAATCGGCGGGTTGCTGCTCGAACAGTTCAAAGCTGGGGATTGAGGATACGGCGGTCGCAATGCCCAGTTTCTGCAGTTGGGCGCGAGCCTCCATCGCCAGCGAAACTTCCGAGCCGGTGGCGAGCAGGGTGACCTGTCGCAAAGCCGGGCCAGTACATTCAGCCAGCACATAGCCGCCACGGGCGGACAGATTGTCGTCAACATGAGTGGTACGCAGAGTGGGCAAGGCCTGCCGTGACAGCGCCAGCACCGTGGGGCCGTCATGCTTCAGCGCCAGCTCCCAGCATTCGGCGGTTTCAATGGTATCGCAGGGGCGCAGTACCAGCAGATTGGGAATGGCGCGGAGGCTGGCCAGTTGCTCAACCGGCTGATGGGTCGGGCCGTCTTCACCCAGACCGATACTGTCATGGGTCATGACATGGATGACGCGAAGGCCCATCAACGCGGCGAGGCGGATGGCCGGACGGTTGTAATCGGCGAAGGACAGGAAGGTGCCGCCATAGGGAATGAAGCCCCCATGCAGGGCAAGGCCGTTCATGGCGGCGGCCATGCCATGCTCACGCACGCCCCAATGCATGTAGGTACCCGAGAAATCGGCAGCCGTGATGGACTTGGCTTCTTTGGTGCGGGTGTTGTTGGACGGGGTGAGGTCGGCTGAGCCGCCGAGCAGTTCGGGCAGCACCGGAGCCAGCGCCTGCAGCACCGTACCCGAAGACTGGCGGGTGGCGACCTTGGGTTGCTTGTCCGAGGTTTCTTTCTTGAGCGCCAGCAAGGCCTGATGCACGCCGTCCGGCAGTTTACCGGTGATGATGCGGCTGAACTCGGCCCGTTTGGCGTTCTGGCTCAGGCGGGCTTCCCACGCGGCGCGCTCGCCGTCATTGCGGGCGCCCAGTTTGCGCCACTCTGCCAGAATGGCGGCCGGAATTTCAAAGGCGGGGGCGGGCCAGTTGAGGGCCTGCCGGGTCGCTGCCGCCTCGTCTTTCCCCAGCGGACTGCCATGCGTGGCCGCCGTGCCGCCCTTGGTGGGGGCGCCAAAGCCGATGGTGGTGCGGCAGGCAATCAGGCTCGGCTTTTTGCTGTGCTGTGCAGCGCTCAGCGCGGCAGCAATTCCAGCTGGGTCGTGGCCGTCAATGCGGGTGGTGGCCCAGCCATAAGCTTCAAAGCGTTTCAGTGTATCATCGCCAAAGCTGAGGCTGGTCGGGCCATCAATGCAAATCTGGTTATCATCATACAGCACTACTAGTCTGGACAGGCCGAGATGACCAGCCAGCGAAGCGGCCTCATGGCTGATGCCCTCCATCATATCGCCGTCCCCGGCCATGACATAAGTGGTGTGATTGACCAGCTCGTCGCCATAACGGGCATTGAGCAGCCGCTCGGCCAGCGCCATGCCAACCGCATTGCCCAGACCCTGACCCAGCGGGCCGGTGGTGGTTTCAATGCCTATACCCACATCATGCTCCGGATGACCGGCGGTGAGTGAACCGAGCTGGCGGAAGCGCTTGATCTCTTCAATCGTCATGCGCGGATAGCCGGTGAGGTAGCCGAGCGCGTAAAGCAGCATCGAGCCATGACCACCCGATAACACAAAGCGGTCCCGATCCGGCCAGTCGGGGCGGGCGGGGTCGAATTTCAGGAACTGCGAAAACAGCACCGTTGCCACATCGGCCATGCCCATCGGCATACCGGGATGGCCGGAATTGGATTGCTCAATTGCATCAATGGCCAGAAAACGGATGGCATTGGCAAGGTCGTTATGTGTGGTCATGAGGCGCCAGCGGGCTGAAGGTTTGGAACTGTCTTTCTATGAGACAGATTGCGGCGCAGGTCAACGTGGGGAACTAGGGGCGAAAAAGGGGCAAATGAAAAACGGCATCTTCGGGAGATGCCGTCTTGTAACTTAACAACCCTCAGACCCTCTAGCGGCCTCTGCCGGTTGCGGCGGATACAGCCGGACGCCTGCCCATCACCGGCATGTGGGCACCCTGATAGTCGATGTCGCCATCATAATCGAGCGAACGGCCATCCAGCGTGATGCAGGGACGGGAGCGCGAGTTAAACATTCCGCGAACACCTTTCCCTTTTTTCGGCTTGCATGCTGGCATTTCAAATCTCCTAAACCACTTAATGTCTCATTAAGGTTTAGCGAATTTAACCAGCCAATGCAAGTGTTTCAAACAATTTTATGGTTAATGAAAGTTGTGAAAGTCAGATCAGCGAGGATAACTGGGCATTTTCGCCTTTTCCGTCGTAGAGGCGGGCGGGTGGGATTGCTTGGAAGCTTGTTTTGGGGCGTTTTAAAACAATCTTATGTCTGTTCCCTACCGACATAGGCTGGTACTTCCCTCCCCCGCTTGCGGGGGAGGGTCAGGGTGGGGGAGGGATGCTGGGAAAAACCCCGAATTTCTTGGCTAAGCCAACCATTCTCCCCCCATCCCGACCGTCCCCCGCAAGCGGGGGAAGGAGAAGATGAAGAAGGCATGTCGGTGGTGACAGACCTCCTCTCCGGGCACGACAAAGAGCGGCCCTGTATCCCGACACAGAGCGGGATGAGATTAATCAATTCACATGTAAATTCATTATTTTTCGAATGAGCCCCTCACCGATCCCCGATCGTGCCGGCCATGGGGCTGCGGGGGGCGTGGTCGTCGCCACTGAGGTCGCGGGATTCGTCGCCGAGCAGGGCTTTGGCCAAGGTGCCGAGCTGGGTGATGGTATATTCACCGCTCTGGCCACCACCACTCATGCCGTTGAAAGCACCTTTGGCCCCTTTTTTCATTTTCAAACCGGGCATGGCAGGATCCTTTCAATAACAAACCCACTTCCACTGTTTCAGTCTAGCAGGAAGTGGTTTCCAAATGTTTAGCATTCGGCTTGACCTTGCCTTGGCCTGCGCGCTAGGGTGACAGCGGATTCGTGTGCAAACCCGCAGAGGGCAGTTAGCAAGATGAAGCGTTTGGAAGAAGCCCTGTCGACTTTGGAGCTGGCCACTGACCTGCTTGAAGAGTCTGCCGCCGCCGCACTGGCCCCCAAAACCCGCTCCCGTAGCGGTGGAAAGGCGGCCAAATCCGACGATATGGCGGATTCCCTGTTCTCTCCCGCCCAGCTGACCACAGTCAAGCGCCGCTTGGATGATGCCATTGGCCGTCTTGAAGACGCGCTGGAGGTGGCTGATGGCTCGCGTTGAGATTGCCCTTAATGGCCAGAAATACGGGGTCGCCTGTGAAGACGGGCAGGAGGCCCGCCTGCAGGAAGTTGCCAGCTTCGTCGATGCCCGGATGCGGGCCCTTTCGGCGGGTAAGCCTCATGCGGCAGAAACCCAGTTGCTGGTTCTGTCCACTCTGACCCTTGCTGACCAGATTTTTGATCTCAGGGCCGAACTGGCCAAGGCGCGCACCGCAGCAGGGCGCACCCAGACCCCGCAAACAGCGGTTGTACTGGACCCCGCCATTGAAGAAAAATACGCCGCCATCGTAGAATCTTTGGCCGCACGCATTGATTCAGTTGCAACGCGGCTCGCTCGCGCTTAGACTAAGCGGTGGAAGGTGTCTGCGCGATGCGATGGACGTCACATCCCCGGGGCCGATACTCAACCTCTAGGGAACTGTCCCTGTCAGAACTCTATGGTCTTATGCCGCTCTGCGGTGACCGCGCTAACGGAGTTCTGGTACACGGTGCCCACCTGCTTGTGCAGGCCATGGAGGATCCACGAAGCCAACGGTCGATGCGGTGCCTTCCACATTGTTTCGATGCTTTTTTGAACGTGAGAGCGCATGAGTCTGGAATATCCACCGACCCTGCCGCGCCCTGAAAAAGTGGCCTCTTCCGACCTGACCGAAGCCAAGCAGCAATTGCGGGTAACGGCAGCGCGCCAGCGCTCGCAGATTTTTGCCCAGTTTACAGACCCCGAACAGGCCGGGCAGATGCTGCGCAACAGCTTTATCGATCGCTGTCCGCTGCCGCAGAATGTGCGGGTGGCCGGTTACTGGCCGGTGAGCAATGAAATCGATGTCCGCCCGCTGATGAATGTGCTGTCCGATCATGGGGTGGCAATGGCGATGCCGGTGGTGATGAACCGCAACCAGCCCATGCGCTTCCGCCGCTGGACGACTGGCCTGCAGATGGTGCCGGGGCGCTTCGGCATTCCGATGCCCGCCGACACTTCGCCGGAAGTGCGGCCCGATGTGGTGTTGGTGCCCTTGCTGGCTTTTGACCGTCTTGGCTATCGTCTGGGCCGGGGGGCGGGGCTTTATGACCGCACGCTGGAGCTGTTGCGGGCGACCGGAAAGGTGCTGGCCATTGGCATTGCCTTTGCCGGGCAGGAAATTTCCGCCGTCCCGCATGATGCCTTTGACCAGCGGCTCGACTGGATTGTAACCGAGCGCTACGCCTTTCCGACCAGTTCCGGATATAACCCGCTTGCGGCCTTCGGCTCGCTGCGTTAAGCCTTTCCGGTATGACAGCTCCTCTCAAACTTCTGTTTCTCGGCGATATTGTTGGCCGTTCCGGGCGGCGGGCGGTTGCGGAGCATTTGCCGGTTGTGCGGCAGCGGCTGGCGCCGGACGTCATCGTTATCAATGCCGAGAATGCCGCCGGGGGCTTCGGCCTGACTCGCACTATTGCCGAAGAGCTGTTTGCCCTCGGGGCCGATGTCATCACCACCGGCAACCATGTCTGGGATCAGAAAGAGATTCTGAACTGGATTGCTGACGAGCCGCGGGTACTGCGTCCGCTCAACCTGCCCGCTGGAGCGCCGGGGCAGGGGCATGTGGTGGTGACAACTGCACAGGGCCATAAAGTTCTGGTCATCAGCCCGATGGGCCGCCTGTTCATGGAAACGATAGATTGCCCCTTTGCGGCGGTTGACGCCGTAGTGCAGGCGCATCCGCTCGGCAGCGCGGTTCAGGCGACCATGATCGATTTTCATGCTGAAGCAACTTCTGAAAAACAGGCGATGGGACATTATGTCGATGGCCGGGCCTCGCTGGTGGTCGGCACCCACACCCACACCCCCTCCGCCGATACCCAGATTCTGCCCGGCGGCACCGCCTATCAGACCGATGCCGGGATGTGCGGCGATTACGGCGGCGTAATCGGCTTTACTCCCGCCTCGCCGATCGCCCGTTTTACCCGCAAACTCCCCACCGAGCGCTTGAGCCCGATGGATGGTGAAGGGACAATGTGCGGTGTTTTCGTTACCATCAACCCGACCACCGGCCACGCTATTTCTACGCAGCCCATGCGGTGCGGCGGGCGATTGATGCAGACAACACTATCATAGACAAATTCTCCAGTTTGCGCGGGAATGACGTGGGCAATACGGATTCTTTCTTATATGGACCGGAAGAAGCGCCGAAGTTTTCTACTTCTTCACCTTCAGCGCCCCGGCGCCGGTTTTGCGGCGTTTGCCGGAGGGGTCGCGGAGGGTGTTGACGATGCGGAGGCTGGTTTTGGCTTGGGCCAGCAGGGTGTCATCCCCGGCCAGCATATCGATTGAGAAGTCCATCTGCCCGACCACTTCGGCTTCAAAATCGATCTGGCAAAGAAAGGGGCCGGTACCTTCGAGAAAGTCATCCACACCAAGAGTGAACTGGGCTTCTTCGGCCTCCCGGCTGCCAGTGGTGGCAACCGTCACCAGCAGCACGCAGTCCTTCGGTTTATGCTTGGGGGGGAGCAGGCCTTCAATGACCAGAGAAGCCGGGGCGCCTAACTGGACGCGGCCCTCTTCGTCACAGCCTTCAATCGACAGGTCCAGCTTGGCAGAAATCTTGGCAGGCACGCGCCGTCTCCTTTTCCTGCCCTTTGTAAACCTGTTCGCCGGAATGGCAAATGCGAATCACTTACCCGGCCAACTCCACGCCCCGCGCCAGCACTTCCCGCACCAGAGGCAGGGTGATAGGGCGACCGGTGGCCAGCGCCGCCGCATCACAGGCCACCACCGCCGCATGGGCTGAGGCATAGGAACGCTCAATCCGGCGCACCAGATAATCAATGACCTCGGCAGGCACCCGCAACTGACGGTCGGAAAACAGTTTGCTGATAACGGCAGTCAGGGCTTCATCATCGGGTGCTTCAATCGAGGCAACCGGTAGGGCAAGCAGGCGCGAGCGCAGATCCGGCAGCTTGACCGGCCACAGCACCGGCGCGGCTTCCGCCGTCAAAAGAATATGGCCTTTATGCGCCGCCAGTTGGTTGAGCAAATGAAAAAGCATTTCCTCGGCCTCGGCATCGCCAAAGAAACGCTCGACATTTTCCAGCACCAGCCGCGCTCCGCCCGAGAGGGTTGGTGCCTCCAGAAATTCGGCATTGGCGCGGTGAGCCCAGATTTTGGCGAGATGGCTTTTGCCGCTGCCTCGGGGCCCCCGCAGCACTAACCCGTGCGCAGGCCAGTTGGGCCATTGCTCGGCCACCCAGGCAAACGCCTCGCGGTTATTGTCCGAAACCACAAAATCGGCCTCGCCCATGGCGGCAATGGCATTGGTCAGACCGAGGGGAAGCTGAACACGTGTCATAGGGGCTTGATCCGTCGCCGGGGTCCGGGCGCGCTGCGATAATAGCGGCTTTGCAGGTAATTGCCGAGAACAAAACGCAGCAGTACGCCAATCACTGCCGCCACCGGCACCGCCAGCAGCAAGCCGACAAATCCCAGCAGACTGCCTCCGGCCATCAGGGCAAAAATGATCCAGACCGGGTGCAGCCCCACGCTTTCCCCAACCAGTTTCGGGGTAATGAAATTGCTCTCCGCAATCTGGGCAAACAGGAAAATACCGCCGACAATCGCCACCTCGGTATACCCGTCAAACTGTACCAGAGCGACCAGCAGCGCTGCCAGCAGCCCGAAGGTTGCACCGACAAAAGGCATGAAGCTGAGCAGCCCGGTCAGCAGCCCGATCACAATCCCGAAATTGAGGCCGACCAAGGTCAGCGCCAAGGCATAGTAAATCCCCAGAATCAGGCAGACGGTGGATTGCCCGCGCAGAAAGCCTGCCAGAGTGCGGTCAACCTCCCGTACCTGAGCGCGGATGACTTCGGCATGAGGGCGGGGCAGCCAGCTGTCAACCTTGGCCAGTAGCAGCGGCCAGTCGCGCAGAAGGTAAAACGCCACCACCGGCATGATGAACAGCAGCGACAACGCCGAGGCCAGCGCCGCCCCGCCCCGCCAGACGCCTTCGACAACAGCCAGCAGAGTCCCCGCGGCCTGCCCGGCATAACTGGAGGCCGCTTCCCTCAGACGCTGGTAATCCTCATCGGAAAGGGTATTCAGCACATCATGCAGACGCGGCTGGAAAGTATCCCGCAGCCGGTCCAGATAACCGGGCAGTTGAAGGGCAAAATTGCTGGTCTGGGTGACAATCGTCGGGGTAATTGTTATAAACACCACGACCAGAAGACTGACAAACAGCCCCAGCACCAGCAGCGCCGAGAAACTGCGCGACAGCCCCAGCCGCTCGAGTTTCCCGCAGACCGGATTGAAAAAATAAGCCACGGTAATACCCGTGACAAAAGGCAAGAGGACCGCACTCAATAGCCAGACAGCCGCCGCGCTGAGTACGCAGAAGGCCAGCCAGAAGGTCGCCTGTCGCGACAAGGGAACTGGTGTCATCATGACTCCCTCATACCACACTCCTGCCATCCTGTCGCAAGCCTCATCTTGAACTTGGGCCGTATCTGGGGCATACCCTTAACCGACGGAGTTTCAGGCAGCGAGGCTGGCATGGACAAAGAGCAGGGTATCGAAACCGCAGGCAGCTATTACAAGGGCTGGCAGGCCTTTACCAAGGGGGCAACTCTTGCCACCGGTGCGGTGATAGTCATCGTGGCGTTCATTGTTATCATTATCACCTGAGTCAGGAAGAGAGAGGCTGTCAATCGTGGCCAACCCAAGCCAGACAAACGCTCAAGCCCGCGACCAGCTGCCTCAGCGTATTGTTGCGCTTCTCATCAAAACCATCAACAATGAACGCGGTGTTCATGCCGAAACCGCGATTGCCGCTGCCGCCGTTCTGACGGGAGAGATTGTCCTTTCGGTTTCCGGTTACGACCTTAGCGGGCTGGAGCCGGGCTCTGCCGTTTTCAGCGATGTGGTTAACCAGCTGCTGTTTGAAGCCGAAGGGCACCTGACCGTGTCCGACGTTTTCTTCAATGCGCTTTACAGTCAGGGCATTGATGTCAGCAAGGAAAGCTGGCCGGAAAACATCCCGGAAGAGCATCAGGTCATGCTGGATCCGCTGCAGATTGTCGCCCGCGCCCGCCCCCAACTCAACGTCCTGTTTGAAAGCCAGCCGCTCGAACCGCTGGATCGCGCTTATGCCGCTGCCCAGGCCACTGCCCTGCTGGTCGCCGAAACCCGCCGCGTCCTCGACCCCAATATCGGCAAGGCGCTGGCGCTGGAAGCCATGCTACGCGGCGCCAAAACCGTCCCCCTGCCGAGTGACAACGTAACGGTTGGGTAAAGAACGGATGTCCGCGTAAGCCGATGCCCGTTCCGTTTGTGGCTTTACTTCATCAACTCTGTCTAAACCGGGCAGGCAGTTTATCGGCGTCGCTGAGTTTGGCGTTGAGGATGATGACTTAAGTTCACAAACGAAGTGCAACACCCTGCTAAGGTGTTGCCGTCATGGGAA
>CAYSDE010000049.1:0-11666 GCA_964429685.1 uncultured Pseudobdellovibrionaceae bacterium | reverse complement strand
GGATCCAGGCAACTACCTTATTTTCTATTTCGATTATCAATAGGCTGCGCCGCCTCAGTCAACCGGGCATAAATCCAATATACATAAGTATTTTCAATGTCATGCATGATTCTGAGTGCTTTTCACCCCCCCTTTTTGATATATTGATCTTTCAGCAAATTAGCGGGATAGTCCCGCCCCGACGTTTTCAGGGCCTGCACAATAAAGCTGGTGGTAATGGATACTGACAGGGATAACACACATAACTTTGTCGTCGCCGCGTTCATGGCGGCGGGTGATGTCTGTTATGAATGGAACCTCCGTACTGATGAATTGCGCTGGATGGGCAGCCCCACCAGTCTCGAAAAATTCGCCGACCTGCAAGCACTCAACACCGGATCGGCCCTCTCGGCCCGGATGACTGCCGATGATCTGATGCTGCGTCAGCAAGCCCTTGAAGCCCATTTCTCCACCCATCAGCCAATGGACTGTGAATATGGCCTGCGCCGCGCCGATGGCCAGTTCAGCTGGGTGCATGACCGGGGCGCCGCCGAGTTCGAGAATGGCCGCCCGGTTTATCTGCGCGGGGTGCTGCGGCTGATCGATCTGCGCAAGGCCCGCGAGGTCAAGGTCGGCATGTCGGCCAATTACGACCTTATCAGCGGCCAACGCAGTGCCGAAATGTTGCAGGACCTGCTGGCCAACAAGATTGCCACCGCCATGCGCTCGCGCATGTCCGGCGCATTCCTTTATGCCGGTATCGACCATATGAGCGAGGTCAACCTTCGCCACGGGCAGGAGGTTGCCAACCGCATCCTGTTTGAAGTCGGCGAACGGCTGAAGCGCGCTTTGCGCGGCGGCGATGTTATGGGCCGCATCCACGGCGACCGCTTCGGCATCATTCTGTCCAATTGTACCGGCGCGGAAATGTCGATGGCCGCCGAGCGCTTTCTCAAGACCGTCAGTTCAGAACCCTTCAAGGTGCCGGAAGAAGGCAGCGAGCTTAACATCACCATTTCCATCGGCGGCTGCAACTTCCCCGACTATGTACGCACCGTCCCCGACGCCACCGAGATTGCCGAAGCCGCCATGCAGCGGGCCAAGAACAGTGGCCGCAACTGCTTCGTCGCCCACCAGCCCAATGAAGATGAACGTCTGGTCATGAAACGCGCTGACGAGGTGGGGCAGGTCATCATTAATGCCGTGCGCGATGACAACATCGTCTTTGCTTTCATGCCGATCTGCGACGCCCATAGCTGCGAGCCAGTTTTCTATGAAGCCCTGCTGCGGGTGCGTCGCCCGGACGGCACGCTGGCCGGTGCGGGCGATTTTGTGCCGGATATTGAGCGCGGCGGACGCATGTATCTGCTCGACCAGCACATTCTTGAAATGGCGGTTGAAGAACTGCGCCAGAGCCCGGATGTCCGTCTGGCCATCAATATTTCCGGCCTCACCGCCTGCGAACCGGACTGGATCCGGCGGGCTGAAGCGCTGCTGCGCTACTCCCCCGACATTGCCCGCCGCCTGACGGTTGAGATTACCGAAACCGCCGTGCTGCGTAACATCACCGAATGCGCCCGCACCATTGATGCCGCCAAGGATCTCGGCTGTCTGGTCGCACTGGATGATTTTGGCGTCGCCAACATCACCTATCGCGAGTTGCGGGCGCTGGCGGTCAATCTGGTCAAGATTGATGCCATGCTGGTCAGCGGGCTGCACAACAACCCGGTCAATCAGAGCGCCATCCAGCAGCTGATCCGCATCGCCTCGGACTACAACGTCCAAACGGTTGCCGAAGGCATTGAGGATGTGCGCGAGCTGCAGATCCTGCAGAAAATGGGCGTTAACTACGTGCAGGGCTATCTCCTCGCCCAGCCCACCACCGAACGCCTCTGGCTCAAGAAACCCGCCGAAGACAGCACCATCATCCGGGTGTCGAGTTTCCAGCGGCCATAATTTCTGACTCTCCGAGAAATCGTCTTCGTCCCGGCACAGGCCGGTCCTAAAAAAACTTCTTCAAGTCCATCCCCGCATACAGCGCCGCCACCTGATCGCCGTAGCCGTTGAACGGCAGGGTGTCGCGGCGCAGGAATTCGCCCAGCCGCCGCTCGGTCGCCTGACTCCAGCGGGGGTGATCGACTTCAGGATTGACGTTGGAGTAGAAGCCGTATTCACGCGGCGCATAACGGTTCCAACTGGTCGGCGGCTCCTCGGCGACAAAACTGATTCTGACGATGGATTTGATACTCTTGAAGCCGTATTTCCACGGCACTACAAGGCGGATCGGTGCCCCGTTCTGCGGCAGCAGTTCTTCACCATACAAGCCGACCGCCAGAATGGTAAGCGGGTGCAGGGCTTCATCCAGCCGCAGCCCCTCGACATAGGGCCATTGCAACACCGCTGTTTTTTGTCCCGGCATCTGGGCCGGATCAAGCAGGGTTTCAAAGGCGACATATTTGGCCGCCGCCGTCGGCTTGAATTTCTCCAGCAACGCCACGAGCGGGAAACCGATCCACGGCACCACCATCGACCAGCCCTCAACGCAGCGCAGCCGGTAGACCCGTTCTTCCAGTGCGAAGCCGCTCATGATTTCGTCAATACTCAGGCTACCGGGTGCCTCGCACAGACCGTCCACCGTGACCGTCCACGGTTTGGTTCGCAGCGCCCCCGCCAGTTCCGCCGGGTCGGATTTGTCCGTCCCGAACTCGTAGAAATTGTTATAGGTGGTGATGCTGTCCTTCGGAGTCGGCTTCTCGGTGGTTGAAAATGCACTCTGACCATGGGCCAAGGCAGCGGCGGCCTCAGTTGCCCACGGCACGCCCAGAACCGTAATTCCGGCAGCCTTCAGCCACTCCCGCCGGGTAAGGTAGAGGGGTTTGGGGGTTATTTGGGTAATTTCAGCCCCTGCTGCACGCTTATAGATCATTTTACCCTCTCAAATGACTGGCGTTGGCCCCCGGAGATATAGCATAGTGCGCCCCCATGACCAGTCCACTCCCCCCCCGCTGATGACGTAATCATTCTTGGTGCCGGTGCTGCCGGATTAATGGCCGCGATTGAAGCCGCCAAACGGGGCCGCCGTGTCCGCGTGCTTGACCACACCGAGCATCCAGGCGAAAAAATCCGTATTTCTGGCGGCGGACGCTGCAATTTCACCAATATCAACGCCAAAGCCGCCAATTATCTCTCAGATAACCCGCATTTCTGCAAATCGGCGCTCAAGCGCTATGGCCCGCAGGATTTCATCGCGCTGGTCAACCGCTATGGCATCACCCATCACGAAAAAGCCCTTGGCCAGCTATTCTGCGATGGCTCGGCCACGCAGATTGTCGCCATGCTGCTGAAGGAATGCGCCGATGCGGCGGTGACGATTGACGCAGGAGTCAGCATCACCGGTATCGACAAGACCGAAAGCGGCTTCACGGTTTCAACCGGACGCGGCCCCCTGCTCTGCAGTGCGCTGATCGTCGCCACCGGCGGCCTGTCGATCCCAAAAATTGGCGCCAGCAAATTCGGCTATGATCTGGCGAAAAAGTTTGACCATGCGATTGTGCCGACCCGCCCGGCGCTGGTGCCCCTCACCTTCAATGCGGCCCTGCTGACTGAAATTGCCGAGTTGTCCGGCCTCTCGGTTGACCCGGTTGAAGTGACGGCCGAGAACGGCCAGAAGTTCCGCGAAGCCCTGCTGTTTACCCATCGCGGCCTCAGCGGCCCAGCCATTCTGCAGATTTCATCCTACTGGCGCGAAGGACAGAGCATTACTCTTAATCTGCTGCCGGAGTGTGACCTGCTCGCTCACCTGCAAAACGCCCGCAAAACCACGCCCAAACAGCTGTTGCCAACCGTTCTGGGCGCCCTGCTGCCGCGCCGTCTGGCCGAATTCTTTATCAAGCGGAGCGGAGTTGATGGCCGCATTGCCGATTTGTCCGACGAAAAGCTGAAGAAAATTACTGCCGCCCTCTGTGCCTGGAAAGCCTTGCCCAGCGGCTGCGAGGGCTTCCGCACCGCTGAAGTTACGCTGGGCGGCGTTGACACCACCGGACTGTCTTCCAAAACCATGCAAAGCAACACCGTCCCCGGCCTCTATTTCATCGGCGAAGTTGTCGATGTCACCGGCCAGCTCGGCGGCTACAACTTCCAGTGGGCATGGTCGTCGGGCTGGTGCGCCGGACAGTTCGCCTGAAAATATTTCCCCATTGGCAGAATCAGGGATAGGCTGGGATTTCCATTAAGGGGGCCCCGCTGATGAATTTTCTTTCGCTTGAGTCTCTGGCGCTGTACTGGTCAGCCCCGACAGTTTCTGTCAATGTCGTCATTCTCATGAATCTGGTTGGCGCCCTGCTGCTGGGGCTGGTACTTGGCTATGAGCGAACCTTCCACGGCCGAGCCGCCGGAATGCGCACCTACGGACTGGTCTGTATGGCCTCGACCGCACTGACCGTGATTGCCGGGTATCAGAACTACTGGTTTGGCGGCAACGCCCCGCTCTCCTCCACGGCGGACGTCACCCGCATTGTGCAGGGCATTGTTACCGGCATCGGCTTTCTCGGCGCTGGCGTCATTATGCGGGATGGCATGAGCATCAGCGGGCTGACCACCGCCGCCTCGATCTGGTGCGCCTCGGCCATCGGCATTCTGGTTGGCGTCGGACTTTATCCGGCGGCCATTCTGCTGACCCTGCTCTCGGCAGGGATGATGATGTGGCTGAACAAACTTGAAGCCTTGTTACCCGCACATCCGGCGGTTTCCGTCACCTTGCGCTTCAGGCCGGGCTTTGTGCCGAACGAAGAGCGTTTGTATAAATCGGCCCAGAAACGCGGCTACAAGATCGCCAAGGGAACCATCGCCATTTCCTTTACCCACGGCCACCCCGAATGGCGTTTCATCGCCATCGCCGACAACCGCAAATCAGCCGCCTCCCTCGGCGCACTGGCCACGGAACTCATGAAATTCGAAGGTGTCGAAACCTATTCGCTCTGCAATGCGCGGAATTAGAGACAAGCGTTTTGAAACAATCCATGCCCAACCCTCTACCATCATAACAGCTTGGCTGATAATTCCCTCCCCCGCTTGCGGGGGAGGGTTAGGGTGGGGGAGGAATGCTGAGAAAAACCCAGAATTTCTGACTAAACCGCCACTCTCCCCCCATCCCGACCTTCCCCCGCAAGCGGGGGAAGGAGAAGGAAAGAAGTAATGTCCTTCTCCGTTAAAACAGAGTTGATGACAATGGGAAGCTGCATCCAGTTTCGGTTAAAACACTCTAAAAAACGGCGGCTACTCCCGCTTCCCGGAAAATGGCGCGGGCGGCTTCGGTGGCTTCTGGCGTTGGGGGTGTGGTGGGTTTCAGGCTGTAGTCCATCCCCAGTGATTCCCATTTGTGTTCGCCCATTTTGTGGAAGGGCAGCACTTCCACCCGCTCGAGATTGGTGAGGTTGGCGGCGAAGCGGGCGACGGCGCGGATGTTATCTTCTCCGTCAGTCAGGCCCGGCACCAGCACAAAGCGCACCCAGACCGGAATTTTTCGCGCCTCCAGCCGCTTGGCAAAATCCAGCGTCGGCTGCAACTCAACCCCGGTGGTGCGCTGATAGACATCGGGCAGACCGGACTTGATGTCGAGCAGGACAAGATCAACCGCATCCAGCAAGGAGTCCGGCGCGCTCGCCCCCAGAAAACCGCTGGTATCCAGCGCCGTATGTAACCCCAGCGCCTGACAGCCTTTCAACAGGGCCTCGGCAAAGGCCGGTTGCACCAAGGGTTCGCCGCCGCTGATGGTGACGCCGCCTTTGCTCTGCTGCAGATAGGGTTTGTAGCCAGCGATTTCTTCAAGCAACGCCTCGCTGGAGGCCACATGGCCATTATGCAGCTTCTGGCAGTCCGGGTTGTGGCAATAGGCGCAGGACAGCGGACAACCGGTCAGAAAGACGACAAAACGGATGCCGGGACCATCAACGGTCCCGGCGGTTTCAACAGAATGGATATAACCGTTCAACTTCGGCCCGCTTCAGCAGCACTGGCCGTGGAAGGTACGGTTGATGACATCAAGCTGCTGCTCCCGCGTCAGCTTGATGAAGTTCACCGCATAGCCGGAAACACGAACGGTCAGTTGCGGATACTTCTCCGGGTGTTCCATCGCATCCAGCAGCGCTTCCCGTTCCAGCACGTTGACATTGATATGCTGGGCGCCGTTGCTGTGGGCATTGGGGCCGAAATAGGTATCCAGCAGGCTGGCCAGATTGCTCACCCGATCCGGCTCCGCCCGCCCGAGGGCACCGGGAACGATGGAGAAGGTGTAGGAAATGCCATCCTGCGCATGACGATAGTCAAGCTTGGCGACCGAAGCCATGGACGCCACCGCACCCTTGAAGTCCCGCCCGTGCATGGGGTTGGCACCCGGTGCAAAAGGTTCACCCGCCTTGCGGCCGTCCGGAGTGGAACCGGTCTTTTTGCCATAGACCACATTGGAAGTGATGGTCAGCACCGACTGGGTATGTTTGGCATTGCGGTAGGTCGGGGTTTGCTGGAGCTTGTCCATGAAGGTTTCCACCAGCCAGCAGGCGATGGAGTCCACCCGATCATCATTATTGCCGAAACGCGGCGGCTCGCCTTCAACGGTGAAGTCCTTGGCCAGACCACGCTCATCGCGGATTACCGTCACTTTGCCATATTTGATAGCTGCCAGCGAGTCAGCCACCACCGACAGACCAGCCATGCCGCACGCCATGGTGCGGACGATCTCGCGGTCATGCAGGGCCATTTCAAGCCGCTCGTAGCAGTATTTGTCATGCATGTAGTGAATGACATTGAGCGCGTTGACATAGGTGCTGGACAACCAGTCCATCATCGGCAGAAAGCGGCTCATCACCTCGTCATAGTCAAGCACGTCCGCCGTGATAGGGGCCAGCGCCGGGCCGATCTGGTCGCCGCTCATTTCATCGCGACCACCATTCAGGGCATAGAGCATGCACTTGGCGAGGTTGGCGCGGGCGCCGAAGAACTGCATCTGCTTGCCGATCCGCATTGGCGAAACGCAGCAGGCAATGCCGTAATCATCGCCCCAGTAAGGCCGCATCACATCGTCATTCTCATACTGGATGGATGAAGTGTTGATGGAAGTCAGGGCGCAGAAATCCTTGAACCCCTGCGGCAGCGCCGACGACCACAACACGGTCAGATTCGGCTCCGGCGAGGGGCCAAGATTGGTCAGGGTGTGGAGAAAGCGGAAGGACGATTTGGTCACCAGCGTACGGCCATCCTGCGCCATGCCGCCAATGGATTCGGTCACCCAGGTCGGATCACCGGAGAACAGCGAGTCATATTCCGGGGTACGCAGGAATTTGACCAGACGCAGCTTGATGACCAACTGGTCAATCAGCGCCTGCGCCGCGCTTTCGGTCAGCACACCGGATTTGAGGTCGCGCTCAATATAGATGTCGAGAAAGGTTGAGGTGCGGCCCAGCGACATCGCCGCGCCATTCTGCTCTTTGATGGCACCGAGATAGCCGAAATAGAGCCACTGAATCGCTTCCTGTGCCGTCGCCGCCGGGCCGGAAATGTCATAGCCGTATTTGGCCGCCATGCCCTTGAGGTCCTGCAGGGCGCGGAGCTGTTCGCTCAGTTCCTCGCGCTCGCGGATAACCTCTTCCGTCATCTGCGACTTGTCAGTCTGGGCCTTCTGCGCCTTGCGCTCGGCAATCAGACGGTCAACGCCATAAAGGGCAATGCGGCGATAATCGCCAATGATGCGACCACGGCCATAGGCATCCGGCAGACCGGTGATGATACCAGAGCTGCGCACCGCCCGCATGTCCGGTGTGTAGGCATCAAACACACCCTGATTGTGGGATTTGCGATAGTGCGTAAAAATTTCCTGCAGCATTGGATCAATCTTGTAGCCATAAGCCTTGAGCCCGTCCGCTACCATCTTGACGCCGCCGGTCGGCATCAGCGCCCGCTTCAGCGGCTTATCGGTCTGCAAGCCAACGATGGTTTCAAGCGCAGAGTCGATATAGCCCGCATCATGCGCCAACAGATCAGACGGTACGCTAGTATCAGCATCCAGTACCCCGCCCTTGTCGCGCTCCTGCTTCTGCAATTCAGCCACACGCTGCCAGAGAGCGGTGGTCACAGCATCCGGCCCGGCCAGAAAAGCGCTGTTGCCTTCATACGGGGTGTAATTACGCAGGATGAAATCCCGCACGTCAATTTCACCTTGCCACGGCCCGGCCACAAACCCTGCCCACGAAGTCTCCGGCGCGTTGCCTTTGCCCCAAGACTGCGTTGTCTCGCTCTTGACAGCGGATGCACTGCTCATGAAAATCTCTCCTCAGGGTTTGGTTGTCTCCAGGTTGTCAGACAACCGCTCGAAACTCTTCGACGTGTATACAGATATTTGAATATGATTGCAACAAACCGCCCCCGAGTTATCTCGCAAGTGCGAGATAACTCGGGGATATGCGGGAAGGCCACGGGCCGCAGGATCTCCGCTGCCCCCAGAGTTTTAAGCATGGCCCAAACGAGCAGCGCTCAGCTTGCACACGCTGCTGAGAAAGTCGGTAGCTGAGCGCGACGATTAATGGCTTCAGATGCCCTAAAAAATGTTTCCTCATAATAACATCTATTGTATCTACGCGCAGGATTTAAGGCTCGCCATAGTTCAGCCAAGTTGCCACAGGAGTGGCCCACATAGCCACGGCTTTCCTCAAACGTATTGCCCAAAAGTATGAGAATTCTCTCATCTTTACTATTATAGTGGTGAGTCAGCATAAATTCACGGCAGATAATGTCTCGCGCAGTGTCCATCCCCGCCGCGCTACACATTTTTCCGACAAACCTGACGGCAGCCCAGCTATACTGTTCAGCAAGCGTAGTCGGGACTTTCGCGGCTTCGGTGAAGATAGAAGATACAAGACCGACGTCTCCCTTAGCTGCCGCAAACAGCGCGCCAACCAATCCGCTCGTGGGCTCACCATGGTAATCAGGGTTAGCTATTAAGGGCTGGGCTTCGGCAGCCTCAGCAAGAATGGCGGATACAAGATTAGGCTTTCCTTCAGCCCAACGGATACGTTCCTGGGCATGCTCAGTGTAGAGCCACGACTTCAGTGGAGCGATTGCGGGGAGAGCTTCAGCAAACCCAGTAATAAGTGTAGATCTGAGATCAGCATCTCCATCAACTTGTGCAAGCAGTGTGCCAGCAAATCTCTCGGTCTGTTGGCTATTATACACCGCAATCAAGGGCGGAACTTTGATGACCTCGGCGGCGACCATAGATGTAAGGGTAGAATTTCCTTTGGACGCACCGAGAAGCCTGCAGGCGATGTCGCTGGCACCGGAACCATTACGACTTGCAATCGCGGGCAGGGCTTGGGCAAATGCAGTGACAATCGTAGTTGTAAGGTCGGCATTTCCCTGAGTCTTGTCGAGCATCTCGTCAGCAAGGTGCCGGATGCTGGGAAAAGCGGCCTCACGATGTTCAGCAATCGTGGGCAATGCCTTGATGACCCCAGTGACGACTGTTGATATGAGACCAGCATCTCTACCAGCCGTGGTGAGCATATCACGGGCGAGAGTGACGGCAGTACGGCTATCAGATACGGCTATCGCGGGCAACGCTTCGATGATTGCAGTCATGATCTCGGGTTTGGAACCAGCATCCACTTCAGCCGTTCTGAGCATATCAACAGCGATTTCGCCAGCGGCCCAGCCATTCTGTTCAGCAGCCGAACGCAAGGTGGCAAGTTTTTCTGTGGTAGGGCATTTCATAAAAATCATTAAATTAACCTTTCAAACTTTTGACAATACGAAAGAACCATAGGTCATCAGTTAATTTCAACAAAAAACTCCTAAAATGAACTTTCACAAGCGACAGCGGGCCGGAAAGCGCTCGCCCGCAAGAAGAACTTACAGTGTTTTCTGGAGTCCCTCCAGCTTGTCCAGTATAACTTCCAGCGGCAGCAACTCGGTGACTGCCGTCCGGCGGTGTTTGTATTCCAGCATTCCGGCGGCGATGGTTTTCTTGCTGATGACGAGGCGGTGCGGAATGCCGAGCAGATCGGCATCGGCGAGTTTTTCGCCTGCCTGCGGGCCAATGCGGTCGTCATACAGCACGGTGAAGCCACGGGCTTGCAGGTCTTCATACAGGGCATCGGCTTTGGCAATTTCGGCGGCGTCCCGCGCCAGCGATACCAGATGCAACTGGAAGGGCGCCACACTCTCCGGCCAGATCAGGCCTTTGTCGTCGGACAGACATTCGGCCAGCGTGCCCATAATGCGCGAGGGGCCCATGCCATAGCAACCCATGACGATTTTTTGCGGCTTGCCCTCACTATCCACATAGCTGGCGCCAATGGCATCGGTGAAGCGGCTGGCCAGCTTGAAGATATTGCCGACTTCAATGGCTTTCACTTCTTCAAAGTTTTTCTCATCGCCGGGCTGATAGCCGGGGACAATGCCCGCCAGCGCCTCGGCATCGTCAATAATTTCCTTGTTGATGGCGATGGTGGTGCCGGGCGGACGGTAGATGATATCTTCGCCATAAGGGGTCAGGGTCTGGAATTCATGCGAATAGCGGGAGAAGCTGCCGCCCGAAGCAAAAGTCAGCAAGGTAATATCGCCAATGCCGAGCCGTTGATAAACGCGGTGATAGGCGGCGGTCACCTGCTCATAAAAGCTATCCAGATCGGCTTGAGTTGCGTGAAAGGAATACATGTCCTTCATGCGGAATTCACGCCCCCGCAGCAGGCCGGATTTGGCCCGCGCTTCGTTGCGGAATTTGGTCTGAAACTGGTAGGCTGCCTGTGGCAGGTCGCGGTAAGACTGGACATAGGAGGTCACCAGTGGCGTCACCACCTCTTCATGCGTCGGCCCCAGCGCCAGATCCCGATCCCCTGCCCCCTTGAGTTTGAAGAGGACATCCAGATCATTCCAGCGGCCAGTGGCCTCCCATATTTCGCGGGGCTGCAGGGCGGGCATCATCACTTCCTGACCGCCAACCGCGTTCATCTCGTCGCGGATAATCGCTTCAATCTTCGACAGCACCCGCAACCCCAGCGGCTGAAAGCTGTAGACCCCGGCCATCAGGCGATTGACATAGCCAGCCCGCGTCAGCAACTGGGCATTACGGCTGACATCGCTCTGCGAGGCTTCGCGGAGAGTGCGGGTGTAAAGACGGGTGAAACGCATGAAAATGTCCTGCTGCCAGTGGAATTTTCTATTCCTATCAGAGCAGCACAGCCGGGTAAACCGCAGAAACGCCCCATTGAAAAAGCGGAGCGGACAAGGCAGAGTGTTTTCAGCCCCCTTCGGCAGGATCAGACAAGATGCAGATTCCCCTGAAACTTTATTCCTACTGGCGTTCTTCGACCTCGCACCGGGTACGCATTGCCCTCAACCTCAAGCGGTTGCCTTATGAAATCGTGCCGGTTCACCTGCTCAAGGACGGGGGCGAACATCTGAAACCGGGATATTCCGCCGTCAACCCACAGCAGACCGTGCCGACGCTGGTAGATGGGGCTCTGACACTAAGCGAATCCCTCGCCATCATCGAATATCTTGAGGAGCGCTATCCCGAGCCGCAGCTGCTGCCAGAGGATAAAACCGAGCGCGCCCGCCACCGTGAGATTGCCCAAGCGGTTGCCTGCAACGTCCACCCGCTCAATACCCTGCGGGTGACGCGCCTGCTCAAACAGATG
>CAYSDE010000048.1:0-12116 GCA_964429685.1 uncultured Pseudobdellovibrionaceae bacterium | reverse complement strand
ATGAAGATCATATCGGCGCGGTGCCCTATCTGTGGGAACGGCTGAAATGCCCGGTCTACGCCACGCCCTTTGCCGCCGCTTTCCTGCGCAGCAAGATTGAAGACAATCACATGGCCGAAGATATTGACCTGACCGTGGTTGAGCCAGGCGATTACTTTGACGTCGGGCCGTTCGGCTGCTGCATGGTACCGATTACCCATTCCATTCCTGAATCCACCATGATTGAAATCACCACGCCGGCCGGGCGGGTGATACACACCGGTGACTGGAAAATCGACAACGCCCCGACCGTGGGAGAGCCCGCTGACGCCGAAACTTACAAGGATATTGGCAATGATGGCGTGCTGGCGGTTCTCAGTGACTCAACCAATGCCACCGTCCCCGGCACCAGCGGAGATGAAGCCAAGGTGCAGGACGGACTGACCAAGCTGTTTGACCGGTTGCCGGGACGCATTGTTGCCACCTGCTTTGCCAGTAATGTCGGGCGCATCAAGTCGATTGCCGAAGCCGCAACCGCTTCAGGCCGCGAGGTGGTGCTGGTGGGCCGCTCGCTCTGGCGCTTCAATCATATCGCCCGTGATCTCGGTTACTTTGACGGAATGGAACCCTTCCTCGGCCCGCGTAACCTCAAGCGCAAATCGCCGGAGAGTCTGGTTCTGATCTGCACTGGCAGTCAGGGCGAAACGGCGGCGGCACTGTCGCGCATGGCGCATAGAGAGCATCCGCAAGTTGAAGTCATGCGCCACGATCATGTGGTTTTCTCCTCGCGCATCATTCCCGGCAATGAAGAAGATATAGCCGAGTTGAAGGCACAACTGATCCGCGCTGGCTGTGACGTTATTACCCATGGGGAAGTCCCGGAGTTCATTTACGCCTCCGGCCATCCCTGTCAGGATGAAATACGCCAACTTTATGGCTGGCTGAAACCGCAGATGGTGCTGCCGGTGCATGGTACTGTGCGGCATCAGGAAGCCAATGCGGCACTGGCGCGGGAGTGCGGGATTGAAAAAACCTTGGTTCCCGCCAATGGCAAGGTGATCTGTCTGGCGCCAAACGGGCCGGAAATTGTCGGCGAGGTGCAAACCGGGCATCTGGTGCTTTCCCAAAATCGGCGTTAGTCTGCAGCCATGATGATGAAAATAGGTCGCCTCAATCACGTTGCCATTGCCACTTCCAGTCTGACGGCTGCCAGCGCGATGTATCGCAACCTGCTGGGGGCTGAAGTCTCGGAGCCGGTTGATATGCCTGCGCATGGCGTAACAACAGTTTTTGTGACGCTGGAAAATACCAGAATTGAACTGCTGGCCCCGCTGGGCGAAAATTCCCCGGTCAAAAAGTTCCTCAGCGAGCGGCCGGATGGCGGCATTCACCATCTCTGCTACGAGGTGGAGGATATTCTGATTGCCCGCGACCATCTGACCACCCGAGGCGCCCGCGTGTTGGGTGATGGTACGCCCAGACTGGGCGCGCATAACAAGCCCGTGCTGTTTCTGCATCCGAAGGATTTCGGTGGTGTGCTGATTGAACTGGAGCAGGCCTGATGGGCTGGGTCTCCGGCATCACTGTTTATTTTCTGGTCTGGTGGACCATGCTGTTCATGGTGCTGCCTTGGGGCATTCAGCGCGATGCGTCTACCGGACAGATCGGCGCCCCCCTCAAAACCCATTTGCTGAAAAAGTTCATTATTACCACTGGCCTCGCTTTTGTGGTCTGGCTGGTCATTTACTACATTACAAATCAGGCGGATCTGCTGTCTTTCCGGGATATGGCCCGCGACATACCGATGTAGGAGGGGGCAGAATGTTAAAAAAGCTGGTTCTTTTTCTCGCTGTCGCCTGTATCAGTACCGGAAGTCTGTCGAAAGCTGACGACCTGATCGCTCAGCCTCCCTCACCCTTGCAGATTATCTTTGACAGCAGCGCCTGCCATCAACTGATTAATCACCATCCCTCGCCCGATGTGACCTATACTCCTGGGGTCAGTGTGGACGGGCATCCGGTTGTCCCTGCAGAGTTACCCGGTTCAACATCATCCCTTGACACTACGCAGCTGGCAAAACAGGTCACTATTCCCATTACCCGAGAACTGGCGAACCGCATGGGCCCGCTGCGCCAGTATTTTAAGGCCGAGGCCACTCTTGGTCTGGTTGAGGTAGATGAGGCAGGCCAGCTTCTCTTTAACGGGCAGCCGATTGAGGCCCAGAATGAGGCTCCTTTGGCCGAACTCTGCCGCAATGTCGCGGCTGAAGACTAGGCCAAGGAAACCCCTCGACGGATTGCGCCTTTTTCTCTAGTTTAAGCGCATAACAACGAGGTTTATCATGACAGCAGTCGCTCCCGCCGCCAAAGCCCCCAAAACCGCCATTACGCCCACCCGCTCGGCCAATTATCCCGAATGGTACCAGCAGGTCATTCGCGGAGCTGACATGGCCGAAATGTCCGGGGTGCGCGGCTGCATGGTCATCAAACCGTGGGGCTATGGCATCTGGGAATTGCTGACCCGCGATCTGGATGGCCGCTTCAAGGATACCGGTCACGAGAACGCCTATTTCCCGCTCTTCATTCCGCTGTCCCTGATCGCCAAAGAGGCCGAGCATGTGGAAGGCTTCGCCAAGGAAATGGCCGTCGTCACCCATCACCGCCTTGTTCAGAAAGACGGCAAGCTGCTGCCGGATGGAGAGTTGGACGAGCCGCTGGTGATCCGCCCAACCTCTGAAACCATTATCGGGGAGGCTTTTGCCCGCTGGGTCAAGAGCTACCGCGATCTGCCGGTTCTCATCAACCAGTGGGCCAATGTGGTGCGCTGGGAAATGCGGCCACGTATCTTTTTGCGTACGGTGGAATTCCTCTGGCAGGAAGGGCATACTGCGCATGCCAGCGAAGCCGAAGCCCGCGCCGAAACTGACACCATGCTGAAAGTCTATCAGGAGAGTGCCGAAAATGCGCTGGCGCTGCCGGTCATTCCCGGCGAGAAAACCCCACGGGAACGCTTCCCCGGCGCTATCAAAACCCTGTGCATTGAAGCCATGATGCAGGACGGCAAAGCCCTGCAGGCAGGCACCTCGCATTATCTCGGCCAGAATTTTGCGAAAGCCGCCAACATCGCTTTCCAGAACAAGGATGGGCAGGTGGAACATGCCTACACAACCTCATGGGGCGCCTCGACCCGGCTGATTGGCGCGGTCATCATGACCCATGCCGATGATGACGGGCTGCGTCTGCCGCCCGCCGTCGCGCCGCAGCAGATCGTGATTGTGCCTATTATCCGCGACGAAGCCGATACCCTGAAGGTTATGGCCTATTGCGAGAAGATCGTTGCCGGGTGCAAGGCGCAAATGTTTGCCGGTCAGGCCCTGCGGGTCAAAATTGACAGCCGCGATTTGCCGAGTGCGGACAAGCGCTGGCAGTGGATCAAGAAAGGCGTACCGCTGATTCTGGAAGTCGGCCTGCGCGATGTCGAAGGCGGTAATGTCGCCCTTACCCGTCGTACCGAAGTCGCCGCAAAAAAGGCGATTGTGCCGGTGGAAGAGTTCATCACTTCCGCAGCGGTTGAACTGAAAGCCTATCAGGAAAAACTCTTCGCCGACGCGCTGGCTTTGCGTGTGAGCCGCACCCGCACCGACATCAAGACTGTCGAGGCATTCCAAGCCTATTTCGGCCCCTCCGGCGAAGACAGCTTCAACACCGGACAAGGCTTCGTCCTCGCCCCCTTCTGCGGCGATGAGGATGCCGTGGCTGAACTGCTGAAAGGCCTAGGTGTCACCATTCGCTGCATCCCGTTTGACCAGCCACCCGTGCTTGGCCCGTGCGTTCTGACCGGAAAACCGGCCAAGTATGAGGTGATTTTTGCGAGGGCGTATTGATTTAGTCCCCTCTCCCGCATAGCGGGGGAGGGCTAGGGAGGGGGCCATGCCACCAGACCAAACCATCAAACTAGCCCGTGTACTCCGCCGCAACCGCACAGAGGGAGAGCGTCTGTTGTGGTCAAAATTGCGCGCTGGACGGCTGGATGGTTTCCCGTTCAAGCGACAATTCCCCTGCTGCGGCTATATTCTGGATTTTGCCTGTGTGAGCCAGCGACTGAATATTGAGCTGGATGGAAGTCAACATGCCGACAATCGGGCAGATGTGATACGGGATCGAGTATTGACCGGGCAGGGCTGGCGGGTTCTGCGTTTTTGGAATAATCAGGTAAATGAGAATATGGAGGGCGTGTTGGAAACCATTCTTGATGCACTAAGCACCCCCTCCCTAACCCTCCCCCGCTGCGCGGGAGAGGGAACGCCATTGCCCTCTTCTTCACCGTCTCCCGCACTTGCGGGGGAGGGCGGGGAGGGGGCAGTAATAAAGGAAGTATCATGATCTTTTCCCCCTTTGAACGCATGATGGCGTGGCGGTATCTGCGGGCGCGGCGGCAGGAAGGATTTATTTCTGTCATCGCGCTGTTTTCATTGCTCGGCATCATGCTGGGGGTGGCGACGCTGATTATTGTGATGTCGGTGATGAACGGATTCCGCGAAGAATTATTTTCCCGCGTCCTTGGTCTTAACGGGCATATGAATGTTTTTGCCCAATACGGTACGCTGCCGAATTACGAAGATGTGCTGGAGCGGCTTAAAAATGTTGAGGGGGTCGAGCGCATTGCCCCCAGTATTGAAGGGCAGGGGCTGATTACCGGACGGGGCGGGCCACGCGGCGTGATGATCCGGGGCATCAGGCCGGAAGATTTCCGCACCAAGCCTATCCTCTCCAACCATATCGTGCAGGGCAAAGCCGAGGATTTCGGCGGGAACAGCATCGCCATCGGGCGACGACTGTCAGCGGCGCTGGGCGTCACCATTGGCGACACCATCACCCTTATCAGTCCGCAGGGCCGCTCCACCGTTTTTGGATCAACACCACGCTTTGCAGGCTACACTGTTGGCGCAATCTATGATGTCGGGATGTATGAATATGACAGCGGCTATGTCTTCATGCCGCTCGACTCTGCACAGGCGTTCTTCCAGATGCCGGTCAGCATTTCCGGGCTTGAGGTGTTTGCCAAAGACCCACATGATCTGGATGCTGTTAAAAATCGCCTGATCGAAGGGGCGGGTGTGCCGGTGCGGGTGCTGGACTGGCGGGAGCAGAATTCCAGCTTCACCAATGCGCTGCAGGTAGAGCGCAACGTGATGTTTCTCATTCTCTCGCTTATCATCATGGTGGCCGCCTTCAACATCATTTCCAGCCTGATTATGCTGGTGAAAGACAAGGGCCGCGACATTGCCATTCTGCGGACCATGGGCGCAACGCGGGGAATGATTTTGCGGATATTCTTCCTGACCGGGGCCTCTATCGGGGTTCTGGGTACGTTGCTGGGGCTTGCGCTCGGCGTGGCCTTTGCCGAGAATATTGAAACCATCCGCCAGCTTCTGCAGAAACTGACCGGCACTGATCTGTTCAATGCTGAAATCTATTTCCTCAGCCAGTTACCCGCCGTGGTGAATTACGGCGAAGTCGGGCAGGTGGTGGGCATGGCGCTCTTCCTGTCTTTTGCGGCAACGGTTTATCCCAGCTGGCGGGCAGCCAAACTCGACCCGGTGGAGGCGCTGCGCTATGAGTAATCCCGTTCTCACTCTCGCGCATGTGGTGCGCAGTTATCCGCAGGCTGATGATGTGCCGTTGTCGGTGCTGAAAGGGGCTAATCTGGCCATTAATCCCGGCGAAATGGTGGCGCTGATCGGGCCGTCCGGCTCGGGTAAATCAACCCTGCTGCACGCGGCGGGATTGCTGGAAAAACCCACCTCCGGCCAGATCATCATAGACGGGCTGGATGCTGCCACTATGGGCGATCAGGAGCGCACGGCACTGCGCCGCCGCGCTATCGGTTTTGTTTATCAGTTTCATCACCTGTTGCCTGAATTCTCGGCGCTGGAAAATATTATCCTGCCTCAGATGATTGCTGAAGTCAGCTACGCTGCTGCCAAAGCGCGGGCGCTGGAATTGTTGCGAGCGGTTGGGCTGGAAGCGCGGGCCTCGCATCGTCCCGGAAAACTGTCTGGCGGTGAACAACAGCGTGTGGCGATTGCCCGCGCCCTTGCCAACCGCCCCAAATTGCTGATTGCCGACGAGCCGACCGGCAACCTTGATCCGCACACCGCCGAGGGGGTGTTTGACCTGCTGCGTGACATCACGCGGGCTGAAGGTCTGGCCGCGCTGGTCGCCACACATAATTTTGATCTGGCCAAGCGGATGGATCGGACAGTGACACTGAAGGATGGGGTGCTGGTGTGACCGGCTTCATCCATCTTCGTGTTCACTCCAGCTATTCGCTGGCGGAAGGGGCGATTCATCCCAAAAAACTGGTAAAACTTGCACAGGGCAACGACATGCCCGCCGTGGCGGTAACGGATACCAACAACCTGTTCGGTGCGCTGGAATTTGCGCTGGCGGCGGCGGAGAGTGGCATTCAGCCGATTATCGGCTGTCAGCTTGCCATCACCCGCCCCGGCGAACAGCGCAGCAGCGGCCCGCCCAAGAAACCGGATCAGCTGGTGGTGCTGGCGCAAAACGAGCGCGGCTATAAAAACCTGATGAAGCTGTCGAGTCATGCCTTTCTCGATAGTGTTGCACTGTCCGAGCCGCAGCTTGCGCTGGATGTCCTCTATCAACATGCCGAAGGGCTGCTTGTATTGACCGGCGGCCCGCACGGTCTGGTTGGCCGTCTGCTCGCCGAAGGGCAGGGGGATGCTGCCGAAGCGGCGTTGCTGGAGCTTAAAAAACATTTTGACGGTCATCTCTATGTTGAACTGCAGCGCCATAATCTGCCCTTGGAAAACAAGGTGGAACCCGGCCTGATTGATCTGGCCTACAAGCATGACATTCCGCTGGTCGCCACCAATGATGTGTTCTTCAGCGATGAAGGCATGTTTCAGGCGCACGATGCCCTGCTCTGCATTTCTCAGGGGGTGGTGGTGGAAGAAACCAACCGCCACAAAGTCACCCCCGATCACCGTTTCAAAACCGCTGCTGAAATGCGGGTGCTGTTTGCTGATCTGCCGGAAGCAGTAGATAATACCGTAGTAATTGCCCGGCGTTGTGCTGTGATGCCACGCAAAGTCAAGCCGATCCTGCCGCCTTTTGATACACATGGCGGCCGCAGCGAAGAAGAAGAACTGAAGGCACAGGCGCGGGAAGGTCTGGATAACCGCATCAAAGCGGGGGCCACCTGTGCAACACCGGCAGCCTATCACGAGCGGCTGGAATTCGAGCTGAATGTTATCATCCAGATGGGCTTTCCCGGTTACTTTCTGATTACCTCTGACTTCATCAAATGGGCCAAGGCGCATGATATTCCGGTCGGGCCGGGGCGCGGCTCGGGTGCCGGGTCGGTTGTCGCATGGGCGCTGACGATTACGGATCTTGATCCGCTGCGATTCAATCTGCTGTTCGAGCGCTTTCTGAATCCCGAGCGCGTGTCGATGCCTGACTTTGACGTCGATTTCTGTCAAGACCGGCGCGACGAAGTCATTTCATACGTGCAGCAGAAATACGGGCGCGACAAGGTGGCCCAGATCATTACCTTCGGAAAACTGCAAGCGCGGGCGGTGCTGCGCGATGTCGGGCGCGTGCTGGGGATGGGCTGGGGGCAGGTCGATAAAATCTGCAAGCTGGTGCCCAATAATCCCGCGCATCCGGTGACGCTGGAGCAGGCGATTGCCGGAGATTCGGCCCTGCGCGCCATTATCGACAGTGAGGAAAGTTATCAGCGGCTGATTGCGCTGGCGACCAAGCTGGAAGGGCTTTATCGCCACGCCTCCACCCATGCCGCTGGTGTAGTGATTGGTGATCGCCCGCTTGATGAGTTAGTGGCGCTGTTCCGTGATCCGCGCTCCGAAATTCCCGCCACCCAGTTCAACATGAAATATGTCGAGCAGGCCGGACTGGTGAAGTATGACTTCCTCGGCCTCAAGACCATCACGGTCATCAAAAAAGCCATCGACATGATTGCCGAGCAGGATGGAAAGCAGATTGATCTTGCCCTGCTGCCGCTGGATGACGCCAAAACTTATGAGTTGTTGACCCGGGCCGAAACCCTCGGCGTGTTTCAGGTTGAATCGTCGGGCATGCGCGACATTCTGCGCAAGATGAAGCCTGACCGGCTGGAAGATCTTATCGCTCTTGTGGCGCTGTATCGTCCGGGGCCGATGGATAACATTCCCAGTTATATCGCCATCAAGAATGGCCAGCAGGCGCCCGACTACATGCACCCGCTGCTGGAGCCGATCCTGAAAGAAACCTATGGCATCATGGTTTATCAGGAACAGGTCATGCAGCTGGCCCAGCTGCTGGCCGGGTACTCCCTCGGCGGTGCTGACTTGCTGCGCCGCGCCATGGGTAAAAAAATCAAAGCCGAGATGGACGCACAGCGGGCCATCTTCGTAGAGGGTGCGAAAAAGAACAATATTCCGGCTGAACAGGCCGAAATGATTTTCGACAAGGTCGCCAAGTTTGCCGAATACGGTTTCAACAAGAGTCACGCCGCTGCTTATGCGCTGATTTCTTATCAAACTGCCTATCTCAAGGCCAATCATCCGGTCGAGTTCATGGCCGCGTCGATGACCTATGATATGGGCAACACCGAGAAGCTCGGCCAGTTCCGGCAGGAGCTTGGCCGCATGGGGATCAAGCTGCTGCCGCCGGATGTGCAGAAATCCATGCCGACCTTTGCGGTTGAGCGTCTGCCGGACGGCAGCAAGGCCATTCGCTATGCGCTGGCCGCCATCAAAGGGGTAGGGGCGCAGGCTATGCAGTCCCTTGCCACTGATCGCGCCGAAAACGGGCCTTACAGAAATCTGGCTGACTATTTCCGCCGGGTGGATTTCCGCTCGGCCAACAAGAAAACCATGGAAAGCCTGATCCGCGCTGGCGCCTTTGACAGCCTGCACCCCAACCGCGCTCAATTGATGGCCGGGCTTGAGTTGATGAGCGGCTATGGCCAGAGTGTGCAGGCCGAGCAACAGAGTGGCCAAACCAGCCTGTTCGGCGCTCCGGCAGAATCCGCGCCGCCCGAGCTGCCCAAAACCGGGCAGTGGGATGCCATGACCAAGCTGCAGGAAGAGTTTCTGGCAATTGGTTTTTTCCTCTCAGCACATCCGCTCGACCAGTTCAAACCCATTCTTGACCGGCTGGTGATCGTTCCCTCGGCGGATCTGGCACGCAAAGCCAAAGGCGCAACGCTCACCCGCTTCCGCGTGGCCGGAGTGGTGCTGGCCAAACAACAGCGCATCTCGAAAAGCGGCAACAAATTTGCTTTCCTGCAGATGTCAGACAGTAGCGGCGTGTTCGAGGTCACGGTATTTTCTGAAATCCTCGCCGCTCATGGTGACAAGCTGGAAGTCGGCAAGCGCATCATCGCCTCTGTCGATGTGCAATTGCAGGATGAGGGCATCCGCCTGACCTGCTTCAGCGTTGAGCCGCTGGACGAAGTGCTGGACCGCGTGCAGAGCGGCCTGATTATCCGGCTCGAGAGCAGCGAAGGACTCTCGCAACTGCATGAGCAGATTGAAGCAGGCAAGGGCGGCAAGCGCGCTGTCAGCTTCATCATCGAAGTCGCCCCCGGAAAAGAAGCCGAAATCAGCCTGCCCGGCGGCTATACCATCACGCAGGAAACCCAGCAGGGATTCTATGCACTGCCGGGCGTGGACGAGATTGTGAGTTTGTAGTGAAGCAGATTGCCATTATCGGAGGCGGCCCTGGCGGGTTGATGGTTGCGGAGAAGCTGGCGCAAGCTGGCTGCTCCGTCACGATATTTGACCGCAAGCCGAGTTTGGGGCGTAAATTCCTGATGGCGGGACGGGGTGGGCTGAACATTACCCATTCCGAGCCGCTGGAAAGTTTTCTGGACCGATACGGCGCGGCCCGCAGCTTTCTGGAAAAACCAATCCGGGATTTTCCACCAGAGGCCTTGCGGGCATGGTGCGAAGGATTGGGGCAGGAAACTTTTGTCGGCAGTTCGGGGCGGGTGTTTCCCCGGGCGATGAAAGCTTCTCCACTTCTACGGGCGTGGTTGCAGCGACTGAACGGGCTGGGGGTTGAAGCCCGCCTGTCCCATAGCTGGCGTGGCTGGACGAAAGACGGCGCGCTCCGCTTTGAAACTGCCGAAGGCGAAAAAACTTTTCAGGCTGATGCCACCGTTCTGGCGCTCGGCGGGGCCTCGTGGCCCAAGCTGGGAACGGATGGCAGCTGGGCGGATATTCTGCGGGCGCGTGGTGTTGAGGTTACTCCGTTTCAGCCCGCCAATTGCGGCTTCGTCGTGGCATGGAGTGATGTTTTCAAACAGCGCTGTGCCGGTCAGCCGCTGAAATCCGTCAGGCTCAGCCATAACGGACGCAGCGTGCAGGGCGATGTCATGATCAACAGCAACGGCATTGAAGGCGGGGCGGTTTATGCGCTATCGGCACCGCTGCGTGATTCAATCACGGCAACGGGGCAAGCGGTTCTGCATATTGATCTGCGTTGTGGTGTATCAGAGAGCGACCTGACAGCGAGGCTTTCAGCCGGACGGGGCAGTCAGTCGCTATCAACCTGTCTCAAAAAGACCGCCGGACTGTCAGCCGTTGCCACCGTACTTCTGCACGAACACCGGAGCAGCGCAGAGCTGAATACCCTTACTCCCGCCGCGCTGGCCGGGCTCATCAAGAATTTTCCGCTCACCCTTACCGCGCCCTTCTCACTGGAAAAATCCATTTCCAGCGCCGGAGGAATCTGCCTGACCGAACTGGATGAAAATTTTAGGCTGAAGAAAATCCCCGGCGTGTATGCCCTTGGCGAAATGCTGGACTGGGAAGCCCCCACCGGTGGCTATCTGCTGCAAGCCAGCTTCAGCATGGCGGTTGCGGCGGCAAAGCATCTGGCACTTGTAATGCACTAACCGAATGCACTAATTTGGAGCAGCAAGGAGATTGTCATGAGCAAATTAACGTCCATACTCGCCAACATTTTTCTCGGCCCCACGCAGGAAGAGCTTGAACGGTCCCGGCTGCTGACCCTGAGAGAAATGGCACAAAGGAAGAACATTGATCCCGAGGCAGTCAGCGCACAGTTTCAACTTATCTGCCGGCTTGGGGTTATTGATTATGCCCTACGTGCCCACCCCCCGACATCCCATCCGGAAGCTGTGAGATTGGCTATAGCCTACTACGTTGGGGCGGAAAGTTACGACCCAATGGCCCAGCGGCTACGCTCTGCACTGGGGATCGCCCGTGCCAGCAGGCCGTTGGCGATACACTCGCCCTCCTGGAATTAACCAGTATTAATTCTCAAAGTTCTTGCTTTTTTCCTGCCAAACGGTTAAAGACGCGCCCATCTCACACGCGGGGATGGGCCGGGGCTTTTTTGTTCCGTCCCTTCCGGTGTCCGGGGCTGTTCCCGGATCACTACCCTGCGGCGGCCTAACCGGAAAAAGGAGTCTTATCCATGCTGCCGACCTATACCATGCGCCAACTGCTCGAAGCAGGTGTTCACTTCGGTCACCATACCCGTCGTTGGAACCCGAAGATGAAGCCTTACATCTTTGGTGTACGCAACGGAATCCATATTCTTGATCTTGAGCAGACTTCGCCGATGCTCGGCGCTGGCATCAAGGCCGTACGCGATACGGTTGCCAATGGTGGCCGTGTGCTGTTCGTCGGCACCAAGCGTCAGGCTCAGGACATCGTCAAGACCGCCGCTGAAAAATGCGGTCAGTATTACGTCAACCATCGTTGGCTCGGCGGCATGCTGACCAACTGGAAGACCATCAGCATGTCGATCAAGCGTCTGCGCGACTTTGAACACAAGCTGGAAACCGATCGTGCAGGCTTCACCAAGCGCGAACTGCTCGAAATCGAACGCGAAATCGAGAAGCTGAGCAAGGCGCTTGGCGGCATCAAGGAGATGGGCGGCGTGCCGTCGATCATCTTTGTCATCGACACCAACAAGGAAGCGCTGGCCATTCAGGAAGCCAAGACCCTCGGCATTCCGGTGGTCGCCGTGGTTGACAGCAACTCGAACCCCAACGACATCACCTTCCCGATCCCGGGCAATGATGACGCTCTGCGGGCCATTGAGTTCTATTGCGATCTCGTTGCGCGGGCC
>CAYSDE010000047.1:0-12368 GCA_964429685.1 uncultured Pseudobdellovibrionaceae bacterium | reverse complement strand
ATGGCGCGCTGGTATTACCAGATCAAGAACGAGTATCACCGCGCCGACGCCGAAAAACGCGAGTTCGAAAACCCTGTACGCGCACAGACCTTGCGCTGGAGAAGCTAAATGAGCAGTCTGCCAGTCTGGAACCTTTCCGATTATTTCTCGGCGCTTGACGGGGCGGATGTCAAAGCGGCGCTGGTCGAAGCCGATAAGGCGGCGGATGCCTATGCCAGTACGTATAAGGGTCGCTTTGCCACGCTGGACGGGGCAGCTTTTGGCGCTGCACTGCAGAGCTACGAGAAGCTGCAGATGCAGCTGGCCCGGCTCGGCTCTTATGCCCAGATGCAGCATAGTCTCGCCAGTGATGATCCCGAAGTCGGCCGTCATGTGCAGGCGATTGAAGAGGCGCTGAGCGACATCGGCACCAAGCTTATTTTCATCACGCTGGAACTGGCTGTTATTGATGAGCCGGTCTTGCAGGAAAAACTGAAAGACAGAACTGCGGCTCCCTATGCGCCGTGGCTGCGTGACCTCCGCATTTACCGTGAGCATCTTCTGCCCGAAGAGCAGGAGAAGCTCATGCATGAGCTGGATGTGTCGGGCCGTTCGGCCTGGGTGCGCCTGTATGACAGCCTGAAAGCTGGTTTAACCTATGAAGTCGATGGCAGACAGCTGACGGAATCCGAAGTGCGGGCGCTGGCCGAAGAGCCTGACCGGGCTTTGCGCGAGCGGGCAGCGCGGGCCATCGAAAAAACCGCCGGGGCCAATCTCAAGATTTTTTCCCATATCCACAACACTCTTTGCAAAGACGGCGAGATTGCCGATCGCTGGCGCAACTACACCGCGCCCGATCAGGCCCAGCATCTCGCCAACCTGATTGAGCCCGAGGTGGTGGAGGCGCTGCGAAGTGCAGTCAAACAGGCCTATCCCCGCTTGTCGCACCGCTATTACGCGCTCAAGGCCAAATGGCTTGGGCTTGAAAAACTGATGCCGTGGGATGTTCGCGCCCCGTTGCCGGAAGTGCCGCCCGCCAAAGTCAGCTGGGACGAGGCCCGGCGCATGGTGGAGGATTCGTACCAGAAATTTGATCCGCGTCTTGGGGCGCTGGTGCGCGATTTCTTCACAAAGGGCTGGATTGATGCGGCCCCGCGTGCGGGCAAATATTCCGGCGCCTATTCCATGCCCACGGTGCCGGGCTGGCACCCTTATATCTTCATGAACTTCATGGAACGGGCCAGCGATGTGGCAACGCTGGCGCATGAGCTGGGGCATGGCGTGCATCAAATTCTGGCTGACTCACAGGGCTATCTGGTCAGTTCTACCCCGCTGACGCTGGCTGAAACCGCCTCGGTCTTTGGCGAGATGCTGACCTTCCGCGCTTTGCTCGCCGCCGAGCCGGACAAGGCCCGCAAGAAAGCCATGCTGGCCGATAAGGTGGAAGACAGCCTCGGCACCATGATCCGCCAGATTGCCTATGACAGCTTCGAACAGCAGCTGCACACTCGCCGCAAGCAGGGCGAATTGACACCCGACGAGATTGACGCACTCTGGGTTGAAACCCAAAGCGAAGCCTTCGGCCCGGCGGTCGATTTCGGCGGCGTTGCCCGCCACAGCTGGGCGCTGATCCCGCATTTCATTCACACGCCGTTCTATGTCTATGCCTATGCGTTTGGTGAATGTCTGGTCAATGCGCTCTATATGACCTATCAGCAGCAGCCGGACGGCTTTGCCGACAAGTATATCGCGTTGCTATCTTCCGGCGGCAAACACCGCCACAAAGAGTTGCTGGCTCCCTTCGGCCTCGACGCCAGCGACCCCGCCTTCTGGCTGCGCGGCCTCAAACTGGTAGAAACCATGATTGATGAACTGGAGGCGCTGGATGCCGCCTAGGAAATTATCTCTGCCACTTGAAGAGTACCACGCATTTGCGGTTACACTGGCCCAACGGGCCGGGGTCATCATGCGGAAACATTTTGCAACCGCCGCAACGTCTTTCACCATGAAGGGCGATAATACGCCACTGACGGTGGCGGACACCTCGATCAACAGTATGGTCATCAAGGCGGTAGCCAAAAGCTTTTCGTCTCATAGCGTGCTGGGCGAAGAAGAATCCTCCGCACAGGTTAGCCCGCAGCTTTGGGTCTGTGACCCGATTGATGGTACCTTCCCTTTCACGCATGGCATCCCGACCTCAACCTTCAATCTCGCCTATGTGCATGACGGCGAGCCGCTGGTAGCAGTGACCTTTGATCCGTTTCAGAAGCGGATGTATTCGGCAATCCGTGGCAAGGGGGCGTGGCTGGGTGAGCGGCGTTTGAAGCTGAAGAAAGCCGGTGCAAAAGGCCGGGGGGCGGTGAGCGCAGAACTTTGGTGTGGAGAGAAAAGTGTTATCACTGACCCGAAATGCTGGCCGACGATAACCAGCAAACTGGTGGCGATGAACCAGTTCCCGGTCTATCTTTGTGGCTATGCCTTTGAAGCGGTACTGGTGGCAAGTGGCGAGTTTAACGGGGCGGTCTTCGGCGGGCGGAGTCCGTGGGATGGCGCTGCCGTCGGCTTGATTGGTCAGGAGGCCGGAGCCGTGGTGACAGATTTGCTCGGGCGCCAGCAACGTTATGATGGGAACATCTTTGGCCAGATTATTGCCCGGCCCGACTGGCATCAGCCGCTGCTCGACCTGATGGCTCCTTATGTCAAAGAACCCGGTAAGCAGAGGCTGTAATGGCAGGAAAAACTCCCAAAGATACTGAGAAAAACCGGTTTGGCGGGCGGATCAACCGTTACGCCAAGGTTTCGACGGCGGTCGGTGGCTTGGCGGCCAAGATGGTGGGGCAGAAATATTTTGGCCTCAAGCTTGACCGCAGCCAGCACGCGGCTGATCTGCGGGTGGCGCTGGGCGGGCTCAAGGGGCCGTTGATGAAGGTGGCGCAGATGCTGGCTACCATTCCCGATGCCGTGCCCAAGGAATATGCCGCCGAGCTGGCCCAGTTGCAGGCGGACGCTCCGGCAATGGGCTGGCCTTTCGTCAAGCGGCGCATGGCCGCCGAGCTGGGGCCCAACTGGGAAACAAAATTCAGGAGCTTTACCCATGAGGCGGCAGCGGCGGCTTCGCTGGGGCAGGTGCATAAAGCCACCACGCTGCAAGGCGAGGCCGTAGCCTGCAAACTGCAATACCCCGATATGGCCTCGGCGGTCGAGGCCGATCTCAAGCAGCTGAAAATCATTCTGTCCTTGTTCGAGCGGGTCGACCCGGCCTTCAAGACGACGCAGGTTCATGCCGAAATTGCCGATCGTCTGCGCGAAGAGCTGGATTATGGCCGCGAGGCCCGCGCTATGCAGCTGTTTGCCGCGATGCTGAAAGACGAGCCGGAGGTGCGGGTGCCAACCCTCCATCCTGACCTTTCCACCCAGCGCCTTATCACTATGAACTGGCTGGAGGGTACCCGCCTGATGGAACTGAAAGGCGCATCTGTTTCGGTGCGCAACCAGCTGGCGCTCAACATGTTCCGCGCCTGGTATGTGCCTTTCTATCACTCCGGCGTCATTCATGGCGACCCTCATCCGGGCAATTATTCGGCGGACAAACAGCAGCGCCTTAACCTGCTTGATTTCGGCTGCGTCCGTATCTTTCCGCCCAAATTCGTCTCCGGCGTTATCGAGCTGTATCACGCCCTACGCGACGAGGATGAAGCGCGCATGGTGGAGGCCTATCGCATCTGGGGTTTCAAGAATCTCAGCCGCGAACTTATCGACATTCTCACCCACTGGGCCCGCTTCGTCTATGGCCCGGTGTTGGATGATCGCAAGCGCCTGATTGATGAAACCGAGTCAGGCATGTATGGCCGTTCTACCGCCCGCAAGGTTCATTTCGCCCTGCGCGATGTCGGCGGGGTGGAAGTGCCGCGGGAATTCGTCTTTATGGATCGCGCCGCGATTGGCCTCGGCTCGGTGTTTCTGCATCTTAGAGCCGAGATCAACTGGTACCAGCTGTTCAACGAGCTGATCGCAGACTTTGACATCAAAACCCTGACCCGGCACCAGAAAAACCTGCTGCCCCGCTTCGGGTTTGAAGTGCCAAAGTAGTTTCTACTTCTGCAGGTTCTTCCAGAGTGTTTCGGCTTTCGGACTGATCGGCGTTTGGGGACGGAGCAGCAGAAGCTGGCAATCGAGCGGGCGGCTTTTTGGAAAAGCCTTGGTCAGATAACCGTCGCGCAGCTCATCTTCAATCAGACTTTCCTGCAGGGCGGCGATGCCAAAGCCGGACAGGGTCATGGACTTCAGTAGATGGCTGGAGGAACTTTCGAACACCACCGGCAGCTGGCCGGCCTTGTGCCGCTTCAGCAAATGCTGGGAGCAGGCATAGAGGTAGGAGCCGGGGCGGTGGCTAAGTACCTGCTGGCTGCTGTCTTTGGCGTGCCCGGCTCGCACCGCGATCAATCGCTCGGTGCCGATTTCATGGCTGAGCAGACCGCTGAGATCATAGCAGGTAGGAACATCCGGGCTGTAGAGGATAATCGCAAGATCAGCCAGCTGGCTGTGCAGATCCATAATGCATTTGGAACTGCGCTGGTGGGTCAGGCGCATTTGCAGACCGCGCTGGCGGCGCTGCATGGCCCGGTACCAGCCGGGGAAGAAAGTTACGGAAAGCGAATGCGGCATGACGATATGCACAGGGTCGGCCACGTCGGTGGTCTGACTCTGGATGTCTTCATAGGCGCGGGACATGGTTTCGCGCAGGGACTTGGCATAGACCAGAAACCGCTCGCCCGCCTTGGTCAGGCTGATCGGCGCGGTGTCGCGGTTGATGAGTATCACTCCCAGCTCCTGCTCCAGCCCCTGAATGCGGCGCGAGAAAGCGGGTTGGGTGACGTGGCGCAGGTCAGCAGCTTTGGAAAAAGAACGACTGTCGGTGACAGCCAAGAAGTCGAGAATGCTGTTGAGGTCCATCTGTGCGGCTCCGGCGGCTGTCTGCGGTTTTCTCCGCAGACAGCTTACCCGGAACGCCGGCATTATCCAAGTCCGGCGACGAGCTTCCTCACCGTTGCAGCGTCCTTGAAGACGTGGCCCTGCCAGCCGACCGTCTTGATGGCCGCTTCAATATTGGCGGGCTTGTCATCAAAGAACAGGGTGTTGGCAGGATCGGGATGCTCGTACAACGACTGTGCGAAGGTGAAAATGCGCGGATCCGGCTTGCCCATCTTGACGTCGCCTGATACGACAATATCGTTGAACAGACCTACAACATCCGGATAGGCCTTTGCCAGTGTCTGAAAGGCATCCGAGGGCCAGTTGGTGAGCGCAAAGAGCTTGTGGCCTTCGGCTTTCAGGGCTTGCAGGGTGTCCTTCATGTCGGGCACCAGCCCCCGGACGTTCTGGATGAAGTCACGATCCGCATTGAAAGCGCGGATGTCGTCTGCCCATGCAGGGTGCTGCGCGGCCAACCGGTCTGTAACTTCCTTGACTGTGCCACGGTTGGCTTCCGAGTTGGCCGCCTTGTTGAAGATGTTCTGCAGGAAGTAATCAACGTCGGCTTCCGGGCGCCCTTGCTTGGCAAACCGCTCAGCATACATGGCTCTGCGTGAGGTTTCGAAAATAACGCCGCCGAAATCAAATACGATGCTCTTTTTCATTTTGTCTCTCCTTGGTTGTTGACCAGCTTTTAATAGCGACTCCCGCTGGCGAGCGGAAATTCACTCTTTGCATGGGGTATGCAGGCTCGGCATGAGAGATTAACCATAAGCGCCGGTTGTTTTTAACCAGTCAACTCTGATACAAATAACGGACGTTCCTCACAGGGAGTCAGTCCGGTGAAACAAATGCAGACCAGCACTGATCCGCGCTATTTGCTATTCAGGGCACACAAACCGAGCAGCACTTTCATCCAGCATAACAACTGTGCGTCCTATACTCTCGGCAACGAAGCCACTATTCATTCTCATGCCTCGCGGCCACATCCGCTATTAACCAAACCTGAGCCCGGCGACGGTGTGGGAATCCCATATAAGATTTACAGGGAAGCCTTTGGGTACTCCGTTGAAGGTGTGATAGAGATGGTGGAAGCGAATGGCGCTATTCTCTTGAAAGACGATCCAAGCGGAAAGTTGCCGGAAGTTCCCGCCGGGTATCAGAGGGCAGCCATGTTCTATTTTGATGCGGGGAGAAACTCGTAGTATCATTTCATGCGGGAGGGGCCGGATGGGCTGTGGACTCACAAGAATTGCGAGTTTCCGGTGCGCGATCAGGATCCGAGAGGTAGCCTGATCTACGATCCCCGCTATGTTTCTTTTCACAGCTATCCACGGGGGCCGTGGCTGTTTGCGGTGCCACAAGACGGCCTGGAAATGCGGTTAAGTCAGGCGTGGAGTGAGCTGCTGCCCAGACTCAATGACGGTATAATCCGCTTCAAGCAACAGACTGTGGCGGATACGGCGCTGGCACGCGACTTTGAACGGACAGCAGAACTTCTCGAAGGTCGGCATGATCGTTTGGTGGGAGCGATGCAACGTTTTATCGAGATTGCCAGTACCGGGAAACTACCGCCATCTCTGCCACCCCGTCCCCAGTCACCGCCCCGCTTTCCGGCTCCGAGACGGTAAACCGACAAAACAGGCGTTTGAGGCCCTGCTTGCAGGGGTGGTGGAACTCTTTTATACTAACAAGATATAAGGGTGTTTGGGGTGTCTCCAGGCATTTTTCTTCCAGCACAAGTCTTGCAAGAACCAATTTTTTTGGTGGAGCCACCATGAGCTGTGGAATTGATTTTGGCACTTCCAATTCTGCCTTGGCGATTGCTACGGCGGCAGGGGTGCGTTTGCTGCCGCTGGAGGGGGATCACGGTACCCTGCCGACGGTGATGTTCTTTGAAAGCGGTCAGGCGACGCCGGTTTTCGGGCGCAGGGCGATTGACCGGTATCTGGAGGGGCATCCGGGCCGCTTCATGCGGGCGCTTAAAAGCATTCTCGGCTCGGCGCTGATGGAAGAAAAAACCGTCATCAACAATACGTCCCGCCCCTTTATCGATGTCATCAGCCTGTTTCTTGCCAATATGCGGGCAGGGTATGAGCGTAGCGAGGGGCACGCGCCAGAGCAGGTGGTGTTGGGACGGCCCGTTTATTTTGTGGATGACAACCCGGCGGCTGACCAGGCGGCGGAGGATCAGCTGGAGCGGGCGGCCAAGGCAGCCGGTTTCCGCCATGTGTCGTTTCAGTATGAGCCGATTGCCGCCGCGCTGGATTACGAGCAGCAGGTGCGCGGGGAAGAACTGGTGCTGGTCGTCGATATTGGCGCGGGAACGTCGGATTTCTCGGTGGTGCGGGTCAGCCGCGCCCGCACCGGCAAGCCGGATCGCAAGCAGGATATTCTGGGCAATGGCGGCGTGCATATCGGGGGTAATGATTTTGATCGCGCCCTCAGCCTGCACAGCGTGATGCCGGAATTCGGCTACAAGACCCCGACCGTGCAGAAGGGGCGGCTGCAGCCCAACAGTTATTTTCTTGATCTGGCGACCTGGCACAAAATCCATTTTCTCTACACCGCCCGCACCCGCCGCGATGTGGTGGCGATGCAGAAGGATTCCGTTCAGCCGCAGCGGCTGGGGCGCTTTCTGGCCCTGCTCGAGCATATGAGCGGGCATGATGTGGCCTATCAGGTCGAAGCTGCCAAAATCGCCCTTAGCCAGACAGACCATGCCGTTGTGGCGCTGGACAGCGTGGAAGCCGGGCTCAGGATTGAAATCGAACGCCCGCACTTCGAGGCGACGGCGGCGGATAATCTGGACGCCGTGCTGAACAGTCTGCGTGCCACCTTGCACAGTGCCGGAGTAGCTCCTGCGGCCATTGCCACACTGGTGATGACCGGCGGCGCTGCCCAGATGCCCCTGCTTCGGCACGCCCTCCGCAGCGCCTTGCCCGAGGCTGCCTTGCATGAGGCCGACGCCTTCTCCAGTGTGGCCAGCGGTTTGGCGCTGGAGGCCGGTCGGCAGTATGGTATGAAGTCATGGCAGTGATTATCGGGATGGCTTCCAGTTGTTGGCAGAAATCTTCCAGATGGCCGAAGGAAGACGACCGGCAACATAGTCGTGGTCTTCATATCTGACTATCTCGGCACCGGTTTTCTCCTTGAGGCGGGCGGAGCCGATGTTATCGATAGCGGTATCAACATAAAGCGCGTCAAGCCCAAGCCCTTCCGGGGGCGGGGTCAGGGCATAGGTGGTGACGGCTTCCGCAGCTTCCGTCATCAGTCCCTGTTTCTGCCACGGTAGCCCAATCCAGAAACCGCGTGTCGGTTCGGCTTTTTGTATGCCGTGCAGACTTATGATGCCGATCAACATATCATCACCCGCAGATTTAAGGGTGAGAGCCCAGCCAAGGTCATTGCCTTGAGCCATTCCCGGCAGCATGATTGTGCTGAGAAAGGTCACAGCACCGTTATCCGGGTAGGGCCACGGGATGGCACTGGTCATATGTTTGACAATTTCATAATGCGGAAAAAATTCCTGAATGCGCGGCGCATCATCAAGACGCAGCGGACGAAGGAGCAGACGCGGGGTTTCCAGCACGGGGACGGGTTTCATATCATTACTTTGGCACAGAACAGAATATTATACCAACAGCTATGATTATTGTCCCATAGATGGCCGTCACCCCGGCGAAGGCCGAGTCCACGCTGGGAAAAAGTGCGGCGTAGAAAGTCGTGAGCCATAGTCCTTATGGAGAGATGGATCCCGGCCTGCGCCGGGATGACGGTTCTTATGGGAGTTCTTATTTACTCAAATTGGTATTAACAGTGAGTGAAATCAGAACAGAGTCGTCAACTGATTCTGTAATGCAGGCCGTGTCCTGAAACGATCCAAAACAAAACCGCTGCGAAGTTGCCTTCGCAGCGGTTCCGTTAAACAATCAAGCCGTGAGCTTAGATCGCTTCCTTCAGCTCCTTGGCGGCGCGGAAGGCGAGCTTCTTGCTGGCCTTGATCTTGATCGGCTCGCCCGTGGCCGGGTTGCGGCCCATGCGGGCGGGGCGCTTGCGGACGACGAAAATGCCAAGACCGCTGATGCGGATCTTGTCGCCCTTCTTGATGTGCTTGGTAACCTGAGTGATGAACGCTTCGAGGAATGCAGCTGCATCCTTCTTGGAAACGCCCTGCTTTTCAGCAAGGGTTGCAGCGATCTGCTTCAGGGTGACGGTGGGGATTTTCGCGGCTTCAGCCATGATAGGTGGTCCTGTTGTTCGCGTTGTGACGTGCGTGCCGTTTGGCCCGCACTGACTCGAATGCTCCGAGTCAGTGCGTCTGACAACGGTTTTTTGAGGGGGGGAGTAAAATTTTCCTGTCTTGACGGGGTTTTTCTTCTGGTGCAGCGCGAGGGAGAACTGATTCTCCTGCAAAACCGGGCCTTTCAGAGTTCCCGGCAGCGGGTGAGGAAATGGCGGATGAGGGCGGGGCTCTTGTGGCCCACATGATCTTCAACGCCGGAAGAAACATCGACCCATGAAGAAACACTGGTTTTTACGGCACTTTCGAGGTTTTCTGCCGTCAGTCCGCCCGCCAGCAGAAAGGGCCGCGCAAACTTTTTTCCGCGCAGAAGGGACCAGTCGAAGCTCAGCGCATTGCCGCCGGGACGAACATTTCTGGGTGGGCGCGCATCAAAAAGAAAATAGTCGGCGCTGTCGCTATAGGCAGAGGCCGCTGCCAGATCCGCAGCCGTAGAAACCGGCAGCGCCTTGATGAGGGGCAGACCGAAGCGCTGTTTCAGCTTCAAACAGGCCTCTGGTGATTCGTGGCCATGCAGCTGCAGCAGGTCGAGGGAGAGACGGCTCAGCACGGATTCAATCTGCTGCGGCGTGGGGTCAACGAAGAGGCCAACACGATGGAGTTTTCCTGCTGCTGCCTGCGTCAAAGCCTTGGCCAGACCAAGGTCGGCCAGATGACGCGGGCTGGGCGGATAAAAAACGAAGCCGGCCATTGCCGCGCCGCCGTCAATGGTGGCGGTCAGAGCGTCCGCTGTCGTGATCCCGCAGATTTTTGCCAGCACGGCCATGCGCTCAGCCGTTCAGAACCGGCACGGAAATCTTGACGGGAGAGGGTGTATTGCTGCCGACCGGGCGCAGGGCGGCAGCGCGCACTTCCGCCAGCTCTTTTTCGAGCCGCTGGGCGCGTTTGCTTTCCAGACGGGCGATCCGGCGGGCGCGATGCCCCATCAGCCAGGCCAGCCCCGCTCCGCTCAAAACACCGAGGGCCAGCGTCACGGTGACCGCCAGATAAAGCGGAATATCAAGCGCGAAGGGCAGGGGAAAAAGTTTGACAGTCACCGTCTCGCGGTTTGAAACGGCGAACAACACCACCAGCAAAGCAAAGGGTGCGGCGATCAGGATGGAGAAAAGCCAGCGCAACATGATCGTGACTCCCCGCCCTTGGTTGGTGCGTCCCTGACTAGGCCTCAGCGTCGCTGCCGGTTTCACCATTGAGGCGATCACGGAGCTGCTTGCCGGTCTTGAAGAAGGGAATGCATTTCTCGGAGACTTCCACTGCTTCTCCGGTGCGCGGGTTGCGACCGGTCCGTGACTCCCGGCGCTTGACCGAGAAAGCACCAAAGCCGCGCAGCTCAACCCGCTGCCCTTTGGCCAGCGCGGCGGTGATGCTTTCGAAAATGCTGTTGACGATGCGCTCAATATCGCGCTGGAACAGGTGCGGATTTTTCTCCGCCAACCGCAGGATTAGTTCCGACTTGGTCATATCTGCTCCCCGCACACCTCAAGGTATTGCTCACCCCCTGATTGTGCAAAACTTCCTGTCCCGGGTCAAGACCTTGATAAGCCAAGACTTTAGATATTTTACCGGGTAAAACGGGGGAACCGGGGCGATTCGGGGCAAAACTCAGATTTTAACATGTGTCCCCACTTCCATCACCTGATCGACCGGGATACGGAAGAATTCGGTCGCGGTATCGGCATTCTTGGTCATGGTGATGAAAAGCTTGTCCTGCCAGATCGGCATACCCGACTTGGCCGCCGGACGGATCGATCGCCGCGACAGGAAGAACGTGGTCTGCATGATGTCGAACTTCCAGCCCAGCTTGCGGCAATGGCTGAGCGCCTTCAGCACGTTCGGAGTTTCCATATAGCCGAAATGCAGGATGACCTGGGTGAAGTCATCATTCAGGCGTTTGATCTCGGCCCGCTCATCCTCTTTGACCCGGGGGGCGTTTTCGAAAATGATCGAGAGGATGAAGTTCTGCTCATGCAGAACCTTGTTGTGCTTGAGGTTGTGCAGCAGGGCGGTCGGCGCGGTTGAAAGATCGGCGGTCAGGAAAACGGCGGTGCCGGGTACGCGGGCAATGATCCGTCCTTCCAGCGCCGAGATCAATTCGCCGAGCAGCATCTCGCTGCGGCGCTGGCGCTGAAACAGGATCCGCGAGCCCTTGATCCAGGTCAGCATCACCACCATCAGGAAGCCGCCCAGCAACAACGGCAGCCAGCCCCCATCAAAGAATTTCAGCGAGTTGGAAGCAAAGAAAGTCAGGTCAATGGCCAGCAGCGGCATGAGCAGCAGGGCGGCAATCCACGGTCGCACATGCCACAGTTTCCACACCACCACGAAGGCCAGTATGCTGTCGATGGCCATAGTGCCGGTGACGGCAATGCCGTAGGCCGCGGCCAGATTGCTGGAGGAGCCGAACATCATGACCAGAAACACCACGCCAATCGCCAGCCACAGAGTCACCCGTGGCATGTAAATCTGGCCATGGTGATGTTCGGAGGTGTGCAGGATTTGCATGCGCGGCAATAGCCCGAGTTGAATGGCCTGCCGGGTCAAGGAATAGGTGCCGGTAATAACCGCCTGACTGGCGATGACGGTGGCGGCGGTTGCCAGCAGCACCAGCGGTATCAAAAGAATATCGGGTGCCATGTGGAAGAAAGGACTCTCCAGGGTTTCCGGGTGTTGCAGCACCAGTGCGCCCTGACCCAGATAGTTCAGCACCAGAGCCGGCAGTACGACCCATAGCCACGCAAAGCGGATGGGAGTTCTGCCAAAATGGCCAAGGTCGGCATAAAGCGCTTCGCCGCCAGTGACTGCCAGAAAGATCGCGCCGAGGATGAAGAAGGCAACTTTGCCGTGACTGAGCAGCAGGTGTACCGCATAAACGGGGTTGAAGGCGGCCAGCACTTCAGGATCCTGAATGATTTGCCAGAGGCCCATAACGGCCAACAGGGCAAACCAGGCCATCATGATGGGGCCGAACAGTCCGGCTACCTTGGCGGTTCCGCGTGACTGGAACAGGAAGAGCATCAGAATGATGAATATCGTCAAAGGTACCACCCAGCTTTCAAGACCGGGAGCGATCAGCTTGACGCCCTCAACTGCCGACAAGACCGAAATGGCCGGGGTG
>CAYSDE010000046.1:0-12477 GCA_964429685.1 uncultured Pseudobdellovibrionaceae bacterium | reverse complement strand
ACGGTTTCAGTAGGAAAAGCCACCAATTGCCCATGCTGCAGGGCCAGCGCGGCAGCGGCAAGGGAAGCGGGCGAGGGGGGAATAATCTCCATGACCCGCCCTTTTAAGCCCTGAAACGGCAATAAAGCAATCCTCTTGCATAGAATGGGCGAATAACTAGACTCTAGGTGATTCGCCTTTTCCGAGGAGTCCGCCCATGAGCATGATAATCACGGTTGCACAACAGAAAGGCGGCGCAGGGAAAACCACGCTGGCCGCCCAGCTGGCCACCACCCTGCTGTCGATGAACCGCAAGGTGGCGACGGTGGATACCGACCCGCAGGCCTCGCTGACCCGCTGGGCCGAGGTGCGCCGTGAGACATTGGGCGAAGATGATCGGCTTCATCATTTACAAGCTGCAGGCTGGCGCACCGCCCGTGAGGTCGAGAACCTCGCCAAGACTCATGACTATGTCATCATCGACAGTCCGCCTCATGCCGAAACCGATGCCCGGCTGGCCATTCGTGTGGCTGATCTGCTGCTGATTCCGGTGCAGCCCTCGCCGATGGATGTGTGGGCGACGCAGGCAACGCTTGATCTTGCCAATGCCGAAAAAGTGCCAACGCTGGTGATTGCCAACCGCGTACCACCCCGCAGCACCATGGCCGAAGGTATCGTCAGCAATCTGGATGAACTCGGCAGCGATGTGGCTCGCGTTCAACTGGGTGCCCGCATTGCGTTTGCCGAGTCAATGCTGTCAGGCCGTGGCGTGGTTGAAACCCACCGCCTGTCCTCCGCCGCCGACGAAATCACCGCACTGGCCCGCGAAATCATCCGCCGTTCGACAGCCCAGCACAAAAGGGCGGCTTAGGCAGCTAGTGCGGGCGCGGGCGTAATTCCATGTTTGGCCAGACGGCGGGTGTTGCGTTGCAGCCAGTTGTCGTAATGGTCAGGGGTTTTCTCGCTCAGAGTCCGCTTTACTGCATCCATCTGCTGCATCATCTCAACGGTTGAAAGAGCGGCTTCAATTCGATTGTCAGGAACGGTAAGGTTGCTTTGGGTTTGCACCCAGTGAATATCCCACTTATTGCTGCTGATCGTTCCCACGGCGATTAGACGCCCCTCCATCTCTCCATCAGCGGTGTTTATGTTGTAGGCTCCGCGGCCATCAAGGTACACCCTTTCTGGATTAAACCCATCCATCATATTTTCAACCGCGTCAAAAGCCCTATCGGCCAGTGTCTGGAAAATTCTTTTCATAACTTTACCTCCTCTTGTTATGCAACAAGGGGAAAACTAGACGTCTGCCTGACCGAGTTCAACGAAAATCAGAGATTGCTTTCAATCCAGCGCTGCAGCTCGGCGGCGGGCATGCCACCGACTTTGCTGGCAACCGGTTGACCGCCCTTGAAAATAATGAGGGTGGGGATGCTGCGGATGCCGAATTTGCCGGGGGTCATCGGGCTTTCATCGACGTTCATCTTGGCGACGGTAACCTTTCCGGCCAGCGTGGTGGCCACGGTTTCAAGCGTCGGGCCTAGAGCCTTGCAGGGGCCGCACCATTCAGCCCAGAAATCCACCACTACCGGCAGACCGGATTTGAGGACATCGGCTTCAAACGAGGCATCAGAGACGGCAACAGTAGCATGACCCATGATAAGAACTCTCCCGGCTGAGTGGTAAACTTTCCTGTCTTTAGGTAGGCGGGAGTCGAAGGAGGGTCAAGCCACGGCAGAGGTTAATTTCTCTTCGTTAACTTCCATCCACAGGGCCGCGCTAGTCCATAATAGGGCGGTGCGGATGCGGTGGCGAGGGTAAAGCGGTTGCAGCACAGCACGATAGGCGGCAAGCTGGCGGATATACCCTAACGGAATGTCCTCCACACGGGCCGGGGGCAGACGGTTGGTTTTGTAATCGACAATCCAGACCGTATCGGCGGTAACGGCCAGCCGGTCGATCCGGCCCGAAAGGGTCTGGTTGCCGATTTGCCCGACCACCGGTACTTCAGCCCGACTGCCCGGCCCGAACAGCGGCGCATAGACGGGGTCGGTGATAATGCGCAGGGTTTCGGCAAGGGCGCGTTCGCCTTCGGCGTCCGGCGCATGAGCCGCCAGCCACAGGCGGGCGGAGGCAGCGCGATCCGGCTCCGGCAGCTCCGGCAAGGTCTGCAACAGCCGGTGGATCAGGTGGCCGCGCCGATAGCGCCAGTCTTCTCCTCCGGCCAGCGGCGACAGAACCGGCGGCTCTTCCTCCAGCAGACGCGAAGGGGTGAGCGGGCGGGTGGGCGCGGGCTCCGCTGCGGGCAGCTGTTGTGTCCAGTCGGGGAGTGAGGCCTCCATTTTTTCAGCGCCGGGGAGCGTGAGCAGTTTTTCTTTACGCAGCGGCCCGGCTTGCGCGTTTTCATAAACCAGAGTTCTGCCGCTCCAGCCATATTGGGCATCGAGCAGACTGGTGTTGAAGTCCAACTCGGCTGCACCCGGCAGGCGGCTCATCCCTTCGGCAACCAGATCATACCAGCAAAGCTGTTTGTCAGGATCGCTGCGGGCGGGAGCTTCCGCTTCATCGTTTTTCTCTTTGCTCTTGCCGGTTTTTTTGCGATCCCAGCCCGCTACCACCAGCCAGTCTTCGGCGCGGGTGAGGGCGACATAGAGCAGGCGGTGATATTCGGCGATGTCGCGTCCGTGCAGCACGTGGCGGCGGTTTTTCAGCAGCTCCGGTTCATCATCGTTTGAAGCGGCAATAAAGGGCAGACAGTCGGGGACGCGACGGTCCAGCAACAGACGTTTTTTATCTTTCGGTCGTTCGCGTCCATCAGCCAGAATGACCACCGGTGCTTCCAGCCCCTTGGCGCCATGCACGGTCATGATGCGAACCTGCCCCATCGGCTGATGCAGTTCGCGCTTGATCTCGGTGGCGTCTTTCCGGATCCAGCGCAGGAAGCTTTGCAGCGACGGCGTTTCATTCTGTTCGAAGTCGAGGCAGCTGGCCAGTAATTCATCCAGCGGATCCCCAGCCTCCGCGCCGAGGCGGGTCAGCATGGCTTTGCGGCCGCTGGCGCTGCCCGCAGGGCAGGGGCGGGCCAGCACAGACGCTAGCAGTGCATAAGGCGTCACGCTATCGACTTCCGACATCAGCCCACGCAGATAGTCGGTCAGTGTGGCCAGTTGAGGATCGGTTTTGGCGCGGGATTGCAGCCGGTGCCACAGGCTTTCGGTGTCGCGGCTATGCGCCAGCGTACACAACGCCTCTTCGGTCAGCGCACAGAGCGGGCCTTTCAGCACGGTGGCCAGTGCCAGATCATCTTCCGGCAACAGCAGAACATCAAGCAGCGCCAGCAGGTCTTCAACCGCCAGCTGTTCGGTCAGCTTCATGCGGTCAACCCCGGCCACGGGCAGGCCGAGCTGTTTGCAGGCTTTGACCAGTTCAGGCACAAAGGTGCCACGGGTGCGTACCAGTATCAGCACATCACCCGGCTGCATGACCCGCCCGCGTGAGGGGATTTCGCGTCGCTCGACAAAGCACCAGCTGTAAATCTGCCGGGCAATGATCTGGGCCAGCCGCGAGCGCGGGGCCAGATAGGGGCGCACCCGATCAGGAATCAGCCACGGCGCTTCCTCGGCTACTGAAGCTGGTGCGAGTGGCCACACTTCGACCCGTCCGGCCAGTTGCCGGTTGAGCGGGGCTGCTTCATGCGGCGGGAAGTCTAACAGACTGTCTTTGGTCTGCGGATTGCTGGTGAAGATGCTGTTGACGACATCCAGCACCGGCTGGGCCGAGCGGAAGGAAACCTGAAACACTTCCTGTGCAAAAGCCTGTTTGACCGCCTTGGCTTTCTCCAGATAATGCGCCCGCTCATTGATGAAAGCGTCGGGGTCGGCGCCCTGAAAGCTGTAGATGGACTGCTTGTAGTCGCCGACCGCAAACAGGGTGCGCCCTTCGTTTTCGGAGGCGCCCTGTCCGGCAAAGAAATCACCGGTCAGGCGGCGCAGCAGCAGCCATTGCCGCTCATTGGTGTCTTGTGCTTCATCAACCAGAACATGATCGATGCCGCCATCCAGTTTGTACAGCACCCACAGCGCATCCTGCCGGTGAACCAGTTGCACCGCTTCTTCAATCAGGTCTTCATAGTCGAGGGTCAGGCGGTCGCGCTTGAGGCGCTGATAGCGGGTCAGCAACTCATTGGCATAGAGCAGCATCGCCTCGGTCAGCTTGAGGCAGCGGAAATTGCGGAGGGATGTGGCAAGACGGAGCGCGGCTTCCTGTTCGGCTTTCAGGAGGTCTTCAATTTCCGGGTGTTTATCCTTGATCTGTTTGGTTGCGGCGTTTTTGTAGACCTCGCGCCGATTGGCTTTCAGCAGCCAGCCCAGATGTTCTTCCAGCTGTGCGCGGCGCTCTTCAGGCGAGCGTTTCATCCATGCGGTGATGGCGGTGACGGAGTCTTTTTCGGTTGCAGCCGTGGATGTCTGCAACACCGGCAGTGCTGCCCGCAGCTCATGGCAGGGGCGGTTGCAGAAGTTTTTTATCAGGTCGTCTTCCGTTGTATCGGGAGCCAGTTCCAGTTGTTCCCGCAGTTTTGCGGATAACCCTGTGGCCAGCAGCGGGGCCAACTGGCTGCGGGCGCCGATAATCTCGCCAGTCAGTTTCCGGAACTGATCTTCGCTGAACTCGCTGAGCAGATGCTCCAGCGCTTGTTCCAGCGCCCCCTGCGGGTTAGCGGCAGCGGCAGCAAAAATTTCACGTTCGGCGCTGTCGAGCAGGGCGCGGCTGGTGCGGTCATCGCACACGCCGAAGCCGAGCGGCACTCCGGCTTCCAGCGGAAAACGGGCCAGCAGGGACTGGCAGAAACTGTGGATGGTCTGGAATTGCAAGCCGCCCGGCGCATCCAGCAGGGCCGCAAACAGCGAGCGGGCCTTGTCGATGTTCTCGGTTTCAGGCACCAGACCGGTCAGGCGGTGCAGGTCATCCTGAATCTGGTCATTCGGCAGGGTGGCCCATTTGGCCAGACGATCCATCAGGCGGTTGGACATGTTGGCCGCCGCTGCCTTGGTGAAGGTGAGGCAGAGAATGCGGTGTGGTGCCGCGCCGGTCAGCAGCAGGCGCAGCACGCGGTCAGTCAGTACCTTGGTTTTGCCGCTGCCCGCCGAGGCATCAACCCACGCATGGGTGGCGGGATGGGCGGCGCGAGCCTGTTTGCGGTCGGCTTCGCTGGGCGCAGTCATGACGCCTCCTCTTCATCGGCCCATTCCTTGAAGCGGGAGAGGTGCAGATAGTTGTTATAGGACAGGGGCAAGTCGCTGTTGGGCACGGGCAGATAGGCGCTGTCTTCCCTGGCAAAATGATCGACCAGATCGCGCAGCTGATCGACGGCGGCGGTGGTGATAACTTCGGGATCCCGCTTGGAGTCAAACGGTGTGGCTGCGCCTGCCGGATGCCCGCCGCTGATATGCCAGAACTCCATGCCGGCAATTCCGGCGGCCTCAACTTTCCTGAAACCGCCCGCCCAGGCTATTGCAGCCTCCAGCGGCAGCTGCACGCTGAAGCCGTCTGTGCGCATTCGGGTGCTAGGAAGAGTGCCGGTTTTGTAGTCGATAATCAGGAGTTTGCCGTCACGGGTGCGGTCGATGCGGTCGGCCCGTGCGGTCAGGGTAAAAGCGTCGGTGATGGCGAGACTACCTTTGACCTCAACCCCTGCCGGAGTTGAAACATCCCGTTGTTCCCGCTCATGGGCAACAAACCATTCAGCAATTCGCACAAAGCGCGGCCACCAATAGGCCCGCTCACTGATCAGACCATGCTCAACCAGTTTTTCTTCACCCAGTTGCAGCAGCTCCTTCATGGCCAGTGCCTCCGATGGCAGGGTGTCGAGATGCAGCAGGATGAAACAGCGCAACACATCGTGGATGAAGGTGCCGCGATCCGCCGCACCGATGTCCGGTTCCAGATCATCCAGCGGGGTCAGGCCGAGAATATGTCTGGCGTAAATGCTGTAGGGGTCGGTGCGGAGTTTTTCAACTTCAGTAACCGAGAGACTGACCGGGCGCAGCGCCAGCGGCGGGCGCGGCTCGGGCCGTTGCTGTGGCTGATATTGTTCGGGCTGGTCGAGGCAGCGGGCCAGCGCCAGCCAGTCTTCACCTGCTGCGTAAGGCGCAGTGCAGTCAATCGCCTGCAGCACCATATCAAGGCGGCGCAGCCAGCGCGAGGCAACCGTAGGCGTTCCGCCAGCGCGGGTACTGCGGCACAACATGACATGCGGTGAGGCGGCGAGCAGAAAGAAATCATGCGCTGATTGTCCAACCCGTTCTTCGGCATCCGGCAAGCCGAAATTGCGGCGCATCGGGCGGGACAGCCACGGATCCGGCGGCGGCGGGCTGGGCCAGCCGCCTTCATTGAGGCCGCCGAGCAGCACAATATCAGCTTGATAAAGCCGCGCCTCGAGCGGACCGAGAATGGCAAGGCGAGGATGGTCGCCATAGCGCGGACGCACGACAATGCCCTGCATCAGCACAAAGAGGGTTTCACCTGCCTCACGAGCCGCGAGGGCAGGAAAGTCAATGGCGGCGGCTAACAAATCGGACACCCAGTCGGCCAACGCCTCCCCGGCTTCGCCGCGCCACAGACGGTGCGGGCCCTCGGTATCGTGGCTGGTAGCGAGGGCTTCCGCAGTATGCACCAGCGCGGTCAGAAGTTCCGTGAGGGTGATTTTTGTTTTGCCGAGGGTCTGCCGGAGCGGAGCCAGCGCTGTTTCCAGCTTCTTCAGCCAGTCAATCAGATCGGCCTGTTTTTCCGGGTTGAGGCGGTCAAGAATACCTTCCACCCATGCCGCCGGTTTGGGGCCGCGCAGGGCCACCCGTTCCAGCAGACGGGTGCGGGCGCGGCAGTCAGCAGGCGAGAGTCCGCAGGCGGTGAGCGGGTGTTTCAGCAGGGCGAGAAAGCTGACCGGAGCCAATCCGTCTTCAATCGCATCCATAATCAGCCGCAGGAAAATTGCCGGATCGGTTTTGGCCAGCGGCGTTCCCGCCGAGTCATTGATCTGGATCGACCAGCGCTTCAGCTGCTCCGCGACCCGGCGGCCCAGAGTGCGGTCAGCGGTCACCAGCATGGCTGTTTGGCCCGGTACTTCCAGCGCGTGACGGAGGGCCAGCGCCAGCACGGTCGCCTCTTCCTGCTCATGGGCGGCTTCAATGCGGATGAGGTTTTGCGCTCCGGCGGCCAGTGCCGGTGGCAGACGTACCCAGCCCGCGCTGGCCTGAGCTGGCAGCAAAACCGTATGCAGAAGGGTTCTGCGCGGCAGGTCACTTGTCGGGGCGGGCCAGAGTTTCACCTCGTCCAGACGCCGCTCCAAAGTGGCCAGCAATTTCTTGAGGCCGAAGAGGGGATGGGGTGGATCCAGATGATCCCACCAGCCGCCCGCTTCTTCAGCCAGCGGCAGACCGGGCAGAATGACCTCTCCGGCGGGGAGCGCCAGAATGGCTTTGAGCAGGCGGTGTGTGGCCGGGGCGGTGCCGGGATTACCAGCCATGATGACCGGCGTTGCGGGAGCGTTCTCCTGCCAGTGGGCAATCTGTGCGGTAATCAGGCGGTTGCGGCGGTCCGAGGCATCAAGGACGCCTTCACTTTCCAGAATCTTCGGCCAGTAGTCAAAAACCGGTTTGAGGAAATCAAGCGTGGTCTGCCAGTGCTGAGAAAGCTCCTCGGGAATAAGCGTATCCAAGCGGTCAAACGCGGCGCCCTCGGTGTTGATCTCGTCAATCAGCCGGGCCAGTTCGGCGGCCATGGCGAGGTGTTGCGGCCCCGGCCAGTCCGGGCGGAAGCGGGCGACCAGTTGAGCCAGCAGCAACTGGCGGCGGCGCGGCGCTATCGCCGGTTTTATCAGCGCCTGGCCGGTCAGCGCCAGTTCATCGGCATCAAGATCGCCGAGCGGCAGCAGACGTGGCAGCAGCAGCGGGCGGCCTTTGCCCTGTCGCAGAAAAGCATCCTGCACGGTTCTGCAGATGCGGCGGGTGGGCAGCAGAAGAAAGTGATCGGACAGCGCCAGCGGATTATCTTTGGTTCGCTCCAGCAATCCCGCTGCCAGAGTATCGGCAAAAGGAAGACCGGCAGGGATGCTGTAAAGGCTCATGAGGCAGGCAGCAGGACAGGTGGAGTTTGCTGGAACAGCGTGAGCGCCTGCGGGGTTGAGAAGTGATACCAGCTCCCGTCATGAACAAGACCGTAAAGCCGTCCGGCTTTTTCGGCGCGGTCGAAGATAGCGAGATTGGAGAAGCAGTTGCCCAAGTCAGGTGCGCTGTACAATTCCGGCCTCGTGATCTGCAGTCCGGCATAGACAAATTCTTTTGCGTTACTGTCAACGCCGAGGCGGGTGATGGTGCCGTCTGGCTGGTGCCGATAATCGCCATGAGGTTTTTCGTGTCCCCATGCCAGCGCTTGCGGCATCAGCAGCAGAAGCACATCAGCGGCGCCATTGAGCCGGTTCCATGTCGTCACCAGTCGCTGAATGGCGGGAGTGGCTCCGTTTATCAGCAGAATATCGGAATTGGCAGCAAGGAAGGGGGCGCGAGTGGCAAGCGTGCCGTCCGCCAGCGCCTTTTTAACGCCGCCGCCGGTGTCGAGCAGGGTCGGCTCGTGTGACAGGAAAATATGCGGCGGTGTGGTGCGGGTCGGCAGATACTGTTCAACCACGTCGGCGCAGTGATGGGCATTCACCACCACATTCGCAATACCGGCTTCGCCGATGCGGTCGAGGGTATGGCCGAGCAGTGGCTGGCCCGCTACTTCCAGCATCGGCTTGGGCCGCGTATCGGTCAAAGGGCGCATCCGCTCGCCCTTGCCGGCGGCAAATACCATCGCCCAGTCGGGCGTCCAGTCGGATGTTGTCATTATGCCTCCACCGGCGCGGGATTGCGGGCGGAGCGCGGAATGTTATCGTCAAACCACATGGCCAGTTCTTTCATCACCGGATGGGCCAGCGTGCCTTCAATCACTTTCCAGATGCCCGGCAGTCTGGCGAGGAAGCCGGGGCGGCCCTGTGTGGTATAAAGCGAGCAGGAGCCCGCCCACTGCACCTGCCGCATGGTGCCAAGGATATTATAGGCGATGTCAAATTCGGGGCGGGTGAGGCCGGGGCTGGCGGCGATGAAGCGGTCAATACAGGTATCGGCCAGCGCCTTGTCAATCAGGTAGCGGGAATCCCGCATGATGGCGACGATGTCGTAAATGGCCGGGCCGGTGCCCGCGGTTTCAAAATCAATCAGCCCCATCGCGTTGATGCCGGGACGATCTTTCAGATGGAACACATTGGAGACGTTGAAGTCCCGTAGCATCAGGGAGGTTGGCGTTGCACAGGCGCGGGTCAGCACTTCTTTCCACAACCGGTCAAAGGCGGCCCGGTCAGAGGCCGAGGGGCCGCGCCCGCACAGCAGCGGCATATAGACTTCCGGGATAACCGCCAGATGGGTGAGAAAGAAATCCGGCGTATAATTGCGCAGCCCGGTCATGTCCGGTTTTTGGGCAGCAAAGCGGCGCTGCAGCTCCAGCAGGGTGTCAGTGGCGAGCGTGAACAGCGGCAGCGGGTCAGACCCGCTTTTCAGTAACCGCTGAAATTCGTTGAGGCCGAAATCTTCTACCAGCAACAAATGACCGTCAGCGCTTTCCGCGTAAATCTCCGGCACACTCATGCCGAGGCTGGCCAGAATGCGGTCAACCTGCACGAAGGGCCGGAAGTCCGGCATGATGGTCTGTTCGTAAGGATGCTTGGGCAGGGCGCGGGTGATGCCGCCAGTATCCATCAGGATCGCGCTCTTGCCCGTCTCATTGGTGAGACGGGTAAAGAGGCGGGTCGAGGCTTGCGCGTCAACCGGGGTGCGGCGGGCGGAGGCCCAGCCCTGCTGCTGCAGAAAAGTTTCAATCCGGGCGTCGCTCACAATTTCACCTCAAGGGATCGGCCTGTGGGACAGCACAGGCGAAGGGTTCGTTCAGCCTCACTTGTGCCATAGCTCAGCCAGACCTCGAAGCGCTTTTGTGGCAGAAGCCGCCCCAGCCGCTCCGGCCATTCCACCAGCAGGATGCCCTTGGCCATCTCCTCAAAGCCCAGCTCCAGCACGTCTTCGGGGCTGCCGAGGCGATAAAGATCGAAATGGCTGATTGGTCCTTGCGGGCTGTCATAGGTCTGCACCAGCGTAAAAGTGGGACTCGGCACCTCCGACTCGGCGGGGTTCAGAGACTGGATCAAGGCCCGGGCAAAGGCGGTTTTGCCCGCCCCCAGGTCGCCATAAAGCGCCACAAAGTCGCCCGCTTCAAGGCTTTGGCCCAGCTGTGCCGCCACTCTGGCCGTGGCCTGTTCATCAGAAAGGAAAAGGTTAATGTCATTCATCGGCGCATCTTGCCTTTTTTGTCAGAGTCGCGCAATAAAGCGCTTATGACAAACACGACTATTCACCAGACAGACATTGCCATCATCGGCGCCGGGCCGGTCGGGCTTTTTGCGGTTTTCGAGTGCGGCATGCTGAAAATGCACTGCCATGTGATCGACGCGCTCGATATGGTGGGCGGGCAGTGCAGCGCCCTTTATCCCGAGAAGCCGATTTATGATATTCCAGGTCATCCGGCAATTGAAGCGGCGCAGCTGATTGAAAAGCTGGCTGAACAGGCCGCGCCCTTTGCTCCCGTCTATCACCTTGGCCAGCAAGTCACCGGACTGGTGCGCGAGGGCTCGTGCTGGAAGCTAACCACCTCAACCGGGACGGAAATTCACGCCGGGGCGGTGATTATCGCGGCGGGCTGCGGCGCTTTCGGCCCCAACCGTCCGCCGCTGGAGAATCTTGCTGCTTATGAAGGCAAGTCTGTTTTCTACATGGTCAAGAGCAAACAGGCTTTTGCGGGCAAGCGCGTGGTGATTGCCGGGGGAGGGGATTCCGCCGTTGATTGGGCGATTGCGCTGCAGGGGATTGCCAGCAGCATCTCGGTCATTCATCGCCGCCCCAAATTCCGCGCTGCGCCCGAAAGCGCCGCCCGTCTGGATGCGCTGGTGGCCGAGGGCAAGGTTGAACTGGTGGTGCCCTATCAACTCGCCGCTCTGGAAGGGGCGGGTGGTCAGTTAAGCTCGGTTGTGGTTGAAGACCTTGAGGGACAGACCAGAAAAGTTCCGGCAGACATCCTGCTCCCCTTCTTCGGTCTTTCAATGGAACTGGGCCCGATTGCCGAGTGGGGACTTGCCCTCGAGAAAAATACCATTGCGGTGCAGCCTACCACCATGGCTACTTCGGTTCCCGGCATCTTTGCCATTGGCGATGTCGCCACCTATCCCAACAAACTGAAGCTGATTCTCTGCGGTTTCAGCGAAGCGGCCTTTGCCGCGCACAGCGCCCACAAGATCGTGCGCCCAGAAGAAGTGCTGCATTTCGAGTATTCCACCAGCAAAGGCGCGCCGGGGCAAAAATAAGCTTGACGCACCCCGGGACTCTCGCATATGAGGTTGTCTCCGAAGCACGGCATTCCCGCCGTTCTGCGGAGGTTATCATGCAAAAACTTGAACAGTTATTTTTTGACTCTGTTGATGGGTCACGTCTTCCTTTCTTTCCGGCTGCGATTGATCCCCAGCTCCAACGCTATGTCCGGCTGTTTCGTCCCCTTGAGCCGCCAGCGCAGTCTTTGAAGCCCCGTAGAGCTTTTATGGACAGGATTGCGAAAGGCCGGATGATAGAGCAGCCCCCGCTGCCGGAATCACCCAAAGCTGAAACCGCCTTTATGGGCAAAATAAGGTACAGACTCCGGAAAAAAATCAGGCCTGCTCTGGCACATATTCTCAATCAAACCCGGCTTCCATTGCTGGGTTTTTTTATGATTGTCGGGCGGCAGTTTCCGGCTCCGGTTGGCATGCTGACCGAGTATAACGGGAAATTCTACCAGATTGCGCCGACCGGGGATGCCCACTTGATCCCGACGCGTCCGCCCAAACACAAAAATGACATGCCGGACCGGCCCCGCGAGGATATGGCAGCTCCGTCAGGAGCCTCCGTCTGCGTTGGTCACACCGCCTATGCTGTCTCTGAAAATCACATCATTTACGGGCCGCACTGGCAGGTCAGGAAGGAGCTGCGTCAGTTGTTGAAAACTCCCGGCACCGCACCCGCGCTGGCTTTTGCCATCCGTCAGCATCTGGAAGAACTGGCCCCACAGCTGCTGCTGGCGCGGACTTATGCCAAGGGACGGGATTATGTCAAAGCTTCACAACTGGTACAGGAGCAGGTGGCTGCGCATAGTCTGAAACAGCAGCAACGGCAGGCCGCCACCTCTCGCCTCACCAGAAAGTTTCAGTTGCTGGTCATTCCAACGGGAGTGGGCCACTCGGCCAAGCCAGCTTCCCCCGCCGCCAAACCTGAACCCCGTCGAAAAGTGGTCGGTACTCAGCGTTTTTCAGCCGCTGCAGGGCCTTGAACCCTAATTCCTTAACCAAATCTTCACCCGCCCCGCCGTTAAATAGAACAACCTACGCCTCAACTT
>CAYSDE010000045.1:0-12501 GCA_964429685.1 uncultured Pseudobdellovibrionaceae bacterium | reverse complement strand
CATTGCCGATAAAGAAGCGGCGGCGGGACTGGGCTGAGGCATGACCATCAGCCCTGTTGCTGGTGCGCAATCTGAGCGCGGCGGAGATTGTCGGGCAGGTCATGCTGGCGCGGGACGAAATCGGCGAGTGGCCCTCACCCAATGATGGCCGCATGATCTCCAACATCGTGATGATGGGCATGGGTGAGCCGCTTTTCAATTACGAGAATGTCGCCAAGGCCCTCAAGATCATCATGGATGGGGAGGGAATCTCGCTTTCCAAGCGCAAGATTACCCTGTCCACTTCCGGCGTGGTGCCGATGATCCGGCGTTGCGGCGAAGAGTTGGGCGTCAATCTGGCCATCAGCCTGCATGCCGTTACCAATGAACTGCGTAACGCCATCATGCCGATCAACCGCAAATATCCGATTGAAGAGCTGATGCAGGCTTGCCGCGACTATCCGGCGGCTGGCAATACCCGCCGCATCACCTTTGAATATGTCATGCTGAAGGATGTAAATGACAGTGATGCAGATGCCCGCCAGCTGGTGCGTCTGCTGAAAAACATTCCGGCCAAGGTCAATCTGATCCCCTTCAATCCGTGGCCGGGCTCGCCGTTTGAACGCTCAGACGATGCCCGCATTGAACAGTTTGCCGAGATTGTCAATGCCGCCGGGTATGCCAGCCCGGTGCGCCGTCCGCGTGGGGAAGATATTCTCGCGGCCTGTGGCCAGCTCAAATCCGCCAGCCTTCGTCTGACCGCCGCTGAACGGGCGGCGATCACTCAGACCATTGCCGATAAAGAAGCGGCGGCGGGACTGGGCTGAGGCATGACCATCAGCCCTTTCATGACCGATGTTATTTTTCTGCTGCTGACTTTCTGGCCCGCGCTGCGTGTACTGAAACGCCTTGGTCTGCCACAACTCTATGTGGCCCTGCTCCCGCTCAGTCTGCTCCTACCCTTGCTGGGGCATATGCTGCTGGCCTTGGTACTGGCGGTGCGCCCCTGGCCCCATTTTCCGCCCCTACCCAAACTCCCGGCGCGGGAGCGGTTGACATGAGTTTTCTGGAATATACCCCGGCTTTCCCGGTAGGATTTACCCTGCTGATGGCGCTGCCGCATACACTGGGCTATGTCGTGCTGGGCCTGCTGGTGACCGGTTTTATCAGTGCCAGCGGCTTCGTGCTGGCCCGACTGGGGATCAAGCCGCTGTGGGCGCTGCTGTTACCGGTGCCTTATGTGCAGATTGTGGCGCTGTGGGTGTTTGCCTGTCAGCGCTGGCCACGTGAGAAATCCAGTTAATACCTGTTTGCGTTCCCGCCAAACCCGGCTAGCCTACAGGTCCAGGGGGAGAAACTCACATGCGGTTCTGGATTATCACACTGCTGCTGACTCTTATGGCCAGGCCGGTTTGGGCCGACAGGGTCACGGGGCCTGAACCGGTCGGTATTGATGCCACCATCAACAGTCTGATTGCGCCAGTGGCGGATTTCCTCTCGGCGGTGATTTTTTATGCCGTAGAGATGCCCTTCAACGGTGCGACGGCCAAAGTGCCGCTGATTGTGGTCTGGCTGATCTGTGCCGGTCTTTTCTTCACCGTCTACCTGCGCTTCATCAATCTGCGTGGTTTCGGCCACGCGCTCAATCTGGTGCGTGGCAAGTATCAGAATACCGGTCATCCGGGCGAGGTTTCGCACTTTCAGGCACTGGCGACAGCCCTGTCGGGTACGGTCGGGCTCGGCAACATCGCCGGGGTGGCGGTCGCGGTGACTATCGGTGGGCCGGGCGCAACATTCTGGATGATTCTCGCCGGCGTTATGGGCATGTCCCTCAAATTTGCCGAATGTACTCTGGGCGTGAAGTACCGCAACCAGCACGCGGATGGCAGCGTGTCGGGCGGGCCGATGTATACGCTCTCCAAGGGACTGGCCCAGATCGGGCTGGCCCGAACCGGCAAGGTGCTGGCAATCCTGTTCGCAGTCTGCTGCGTGGGGGGAGCTTTTGGCGGCGGCAACATGTTTCAGGTCAACCAGACCTATCAGCAGATACTGAATGTCACCAGTGGTACGACGCTGGGGGTGTTTCTGGCGGGCAATGCGTGGGCGTTCGGCCTCTTCATGGCGTTTCTGGTCGGGGTCGTCATTATCGGCGGGATCAAGAGCATAGCGCGGGTGACGGACAAGCTCGTCCCCTTCATGTGCCTGACCTATCTGCTCGCCGGTCTGGCTGTTCTCGTGGTCAATGCCAGCCAGCTTCCGCAGGCACTGCTGACGATTCTGGGCACGGCATTCAACCCTGACCCGGCCATGGTAACCGGTGGTCTGCTTGGTGCGCTGGTGGCAGGATTCCGCCGCGCTGCCTTCTCCAACGAAGCCGGGTTCGGCTCGGCGGCGATTGCTCATGCCGCTGTCAGAACCCGGGAACCTGTAACAGAAGGTCTGGTCTCCCTGCTGGAGCCCTTTATTGATACTGTCATCATCTGCACCATGACAGCGCTGGTGATTGTGGTTACCGGCGTTTACGGCCAGACTGGCGTGGATGGTGTCACGCTGACGTCACAGGCTTTTGCCACCGTATTGCCCTGGTTTCCGAAGATACTGGCACTGGTGGTGTTCCTGTTCGCCTATTCGACCATGATCAGCTGGTCCTACTATGGCAACAAGGCGTGGAGCTATCTGTTCGGTGAGGGCAAGGGCAGTGACCTGCTCTACAAGAGCATTTTCTGCCTGTTTGTGGTGGTCGGTTGCACCATGAAACTTGACAAGGTGCTGGACTTCTCGGACTCAATGATGTTTGCCATGTCGATCTTCAACATTATCGGGCTTTATCTGCTGGCCCGCATCCTCAAAGCCGATCTTGCAGACTACTGGCAACGGTATCAGGCTGGTCATTTTGAGGAAAGAGCCACCGTGGCTCCGCTGCCGTCGGTGCATCTGTAATGCAGGGCGATCCTACCGCAGCAGAGGTTCACTTTACGCAGGATGAGCTGTACCAGATGCGGGTGAACCGGCTGTATCACTGGCTCGAACGGGGACTCAAACAGAAACTGCCCCGCGCCAGCATTCAGCATGTCGGCAGTACGGCGGTTCCCGGCAGCCTGACCAAGGGCGATCTGGATCTTTGCGTCCGGGTCTCCGAGAGCGACCTCGATTCCGCCTATGCCACAATCGCCAGCTTCTTCAAATGCAACGGAACGGTTATCACAGCGACGCTACAGCAGTTCAGCACCGCAGTCGCGGGTATTCCGGTGGGGATTCAGTTGGTGCTGGAAGGCGGGCCGGAGGATTTCTTCGTATATTTCCGCGATCTGCTGCGGGCCGATCCGGAGCTGTGCGAAGCCTATACCGCGCTCAAGCGGCGACATCAGGGCGGCACTCACGAAACTTACCGGGGTGAGAAATCGTTTTTCATCCAGCGGATCCTGCAACTCAACCCGCCCAAAGGTCTTAAAGGCTGGTAGGGAAACTGCTCAGATATCCTTCCCGGTTTTATCGCGTCCGATATTCTCGAAATTGGACATCAGGCGGAACAGCAGTAGCAGGGCGAGAACTGCCGCACCTCCCGCCCAGGGGCCTTCCGGGCGTAGCAGGGCAATCAGCCCCATGACCGCAAACAGCAGCCCCAGCATGGTGATGGCCAGCAGGTGACGACGGGACAGCTTGCGGATGAAGAGAATAGCCAGTACGCCGGAAAGAATGCTCCCTCCCATCAGCAGGGCAAGAGGGCGGGTCAGTTTGTCGGGCGGAGCCATCCCGTTGCTCAGGTAACCGCTCCCGCTTGCTTCCAGTGCCATTGCCAGCCGGTCGGCCAGATTGGGCGGCAGAATCTGTGCCCAGATAACAAGTGGCTTAGCACTCACTCCGGCAGCTTCAATCCGGTCAATGACCTCCATCCCGGCGCGGACATGACCGAAGATGGTATAGTGTCCGTCAATATCAGTGCGGGAGCCGGTCAGGATGGAGAAACTGCTGATGCCACCGCCACCGGGCTGAGCGCTGGCCAGTGAAAGCGTGCCGCGGGCATGGGTAGCGTGCGGGTTTTCGAGCGGCATATGTGGGAGGGAGTTCCACAGCTCCGGTGGGCGCGGGCGTGAGGTCGTCCAGACTTCACCCAACTGAATCAAGTACCCTTTGTCGATGCGGGGAATCAATACGCCGTCATACAGTCCGGCTTCGGCCAGCCCCAAAATATGCGCGGTAGTTTCGGGGGCATTGATATGATCCAGTTCCAGCAGCACCATGCCGGCATTGGTATAAAGCAGCAATTGGGGGGCGGGCGACTCTGCCGCTGTTGCGGAACCACTCAGCATGAAAAGACCCAGCAGCACGGTGCAGAAAAAATTACGCATGAGCGGTCCGTCCGGTCAGGGTGCCAAGGGTGGCCAGCAGTGGTGAGCCGATGGCCGGGTTCTTCAGTTTCCAGATGACGCCATCGACGAAGAAATGATGCATCTGGACTCCGGCGATCACGAGGCCGGTGGTCATGAACGGATCAAGCCCGGTGGCCTTGGCGGCCAACCACGGCAGCCCGGCGAACAGGGCCAGTCCGCCCACCACATTGGCAGCGGCCCACAGCGTTGTGGTGGCACCGACGTAAGAACGGGAGGGCGCAATCTTGCGCTCGCATTGGCGGGTGCGCAGCTCCATCAGCCACGCAATCGTCAGATATTGCAGCGAATGATAGGCGGGAACATATTCGGTAAAGCCGTTGACGCCTGAACCGGCGACGAACCAGACATACTGGACAAGCGGCAGCAGCACGACAAAGAGGGGCGGCGTTTTGCGGAGCTGTGCGCGGGCGCTGATCACCAGCGCCGCCAGCAGCAGGACGCCCAGACCCCACATGCTGTACTGAAAAGTCGGCCAGACCCAGTCGGGCAGGTGAAAGCTCGGGGTGACAATGCCGTAATAGGTGGCTCCCGTCAGGGATTGTTCGGCCCGCAGCGAGGGGCCCAGAAACGTGCTGAAGATGAAAAAGGTCAGCAGTTTGCGCAGGCCCGGCGAAATCTGGAAATTGCTGCGGCGGGCATAAAGCAGCGCCACCCCCAGCGTCTGGGCCGAGAAGTGGTAGGGCGACCACAGCAGATAGAACTTGATGTACCACGGGCCGAACTCCTGCGGCGAAAGCAAGGCGATGGCCGTCAGCAACGTCATGAAGACCGGCAGGATGAAGGCGGTGACCGGAAATTGCTGCATGTCGCTCTTCGAGCGATAGAGCCGCCAACTGGTCGCTGAGAAATGCGGATTGTTGATGGCCCAGGTTAGTGGAACCGAGAGCGCGGCAAACCACATGACAGTCTCTGGATTGAAAGACGAGCCAAACACCAGCAGGACGAAATAATGGGCGATGGACAATCCGCCGATCAGCAGAAAATCAACCGGGGTGCTGATGATGGCGCCTTGAGCGGCTTTCTCGGAAGAGGCTGGAGCGTTCATGACCTACGTATCCGTCTTTCCAAGCAGAAGGGTTACCTGACGCAGCAGCGCAACATAATCGGTCTTGCCGGTTCCCAGAAGAGGCAGCGCAGGGATGTGCAAAACAGTCTTGGGCACCATCAACTCGGTCTGACCTTCAGCCCGGGCGGCAGCTTGCAGCTCAGCCAGTTGGGGCTCGGGTCTGGTGGTGGCCAGAATGATCTGTTCGCCCTTGCGCGGATCGGGGAGGGTAACAACCGCATGGGCAAAGCCGGGCCAGCAGCGCAGCACGAAATCTTCCACACTGCCGAGCGAAATCATTTCTCCGGCGATCTTGGCAAAACGCTTGGCGCGGCCCTTGATGGAGATGAAGCCTTCGCTGTCGATGCTGACAATATCGCCGGTATCATGCCAGCTGCCTTCGGGATCATGATCGGGCTGTTGCAGGACTCCCGGCTGATCGACTTTCAGATAGCCCATCATGATGTTGGGCCCGCTTACGGCCAGCCGTCCGGCGTCTTCAATGCCCGGTACCGGAGTCAGGCGGGCCTTCATGCCGGGCAGCAGGCGACCGACCGTGCCGGCCTTGCTGTGCAGCAGGGTGTTGATGGTGATGGCGGGGGAAGTCTCCGTCGCACCATAACCTTCCAGAATGCGGACGCCGAAGCGGTCGGCATAAAGGCGGCGGGTTTCCTCTTTCACCTTCTCGGCCCCGGCACAGACAAAGCGCAGGGCGTAGAAGTCGTAAGGATGCGCCATGCGGGCATAGCCGGTCAGGAAGGTATCGGTGCCGAAGAGGATGGTGGCGTTGCAGTCATAAGCCAGCAGCGGCACGATGCGGTAATGCAGGGGCGATGGGTAGAGAACGGTCTTGGCCCCCGCCAGCAGCGGAATCAGCAGACCGCCAGTCAGGCCGAAGGAGTGAAAGAGCGGCAGGGCGTTCAGCACAATATCACGCGGCGAGAAATCAAGTCTGGCCCCGACCTGCCAGCGGTTCGCCAGCAGATTGCGATGGCTCAGCACCACGCCCTTGGGTGTTCCCTCCGAGCCGGAGGTGAACAGCACCACGGCGGCGTCCGTCGCCTTCACCAGCTGGCAGCGATGAAGATAGCGGGCAAAGGGGGCCTGACAGACAGCCCGCAGCCGATCGAATCCGCTGATCCTGAGGTCTTCCAGATAAACGATTTTGACCTGCTGTTCCAACTCCTGCACCAGCGCGTCAAGCTTGGCCTGCACAATGAATTTGCGCGAGGTGATGATGTGGGTCAGGGTGGCGGCGGTACAGGCGGCGCGGATGCTGGCACTGCCGGAGCTGAAATTTATCATCGCCGGAACGCGCCCGAACATCAGCAGGGCAAAAAAGCTGATGGCGGTGACGTTGAGACCCGGCAGCATGAGTCCGATCCGGCCCCCAGCGGGAACCAGCGCCGCGTATTTGCGCCCGAGCAGCAACATGCCCTGTACCATACGGGTATAGCCAATCGGCTGGCGGTCTTTATCCTCCAGCACCGGCTTGCGACCGTGAATATCCCGGGCATCCAGCAGGGCTTCCACCAGCGTTTCGTCCTGCAGGCTGGTTTCAAAAATGAGGTTGCTCATCAGGTCATAGAGTTTCTGTCCGGCCAGAGCGCGACGCTGACGGGCGGGCAGGCCTTCGGGCAACGTAAAGCGCACTGGCGGCAGAATGGTCAGGTGAATGCGCGGGAAGGTGCGGCGGCGGACAATGCCTTTCAGGTAAGAGAGACGGGTATATTCGGCTCCGGCAATCCGCACCGGAACCAGAGGCGCATCCGCTTTGTCGGCAATCAGCCCCGGCCCTTCATTGATTTTCATCAGGGCGCCGGTGGTAGTGATACGCCCTTCCGGGAAAATGACGCACCGGGCTCCGGCGCTGACCCGGGCAATCAGCCCCTTCAGACCCAGAGGCTGACCGGGATCAATGGTATAGGCTTCCACCAGCGTCAGAAAAGGTTTGGCCCACCAGCGGCTGGCTATATGGGTATTAACGGCAAACAGCGGTTTGCCGGGCAGGAAAGCACCGAGCAGCAGACCGTCGAGCAACGAGACATGATTGGCGACAATCACCGCTCGCGGCCCGGCCTTCTGCAGATTCTCCAGCCCGTCGATTCTGACATCAAAGGCGGCGCGCAGCAGGCGCTGCATGATTTTCTTCATGACGACCTGCGGCACCAGCGAGGTAATGACAGGCAAAGCGAGAAAACAACCAAGGCCGGTCAGCAACCAGAGGGTCGTGATGCCCAGCCCGATTTTCAGCAGGAGCGCCGCAATCAGGCTGGCAATAACCATGGCTCCGGAGTCCACAATATTGCTGGCGGCGATGGTGCGGGCACGGGTTGCCGCGGGAGCGCGGGCCTGCAGCAGCGCATTGAGCGGAACAATATAGATACCGGCAAACACGGCAATCAGCAGCAACTCGGCCACCATTGCTTGACCCGCTGGCATCAGGAGCAGCTGAAACGCAGTCAGATTCTCAACCGGGTGAAACTGGCTGAGGGTCAAGGCCAGCGCGGTAATGCCGACGGCCAGACCGAGGGTGCCAAGGGCGACATAGCGGCCATCCACTTCGTCTTTCAGCAAGCGGCGCACCAGCAGCGCCCCACCGCCCACGCCGACCGAGAACAGAGTGAAGAACAGGGTAAAAACGGATTGCGGCGCTTGCAGCAGGTCTTTGACGACGGCAGGCATCTGGCCCACCAGCAGGGTAGCGACCAGCCAGAATCCGGCATGACCAAGGATAACCAGCGGCAGCCCCGGTTGACGGAAGGCAGTTTTAAGGATGTTGAGCGTCTCGCCGAGCGGATTGGGGTTGAGGGCAAGATCAGGCGCCCCAGCCGGAGCAGGCGGAATATAAAGAGCAGAAAGCCAGCCGAACAGGGCTGTCAGAATCATCAGGGTTGCCACCAGCTGCGGGCCGAAGGGCAGCAACACCAGTGTGCCTCCGGCAATGGTGCCAATCAGAATGGAGAGAAAAGTCCCCGCTCCCACCAACGCATTGCCGCTGAGCAGATCGGCCTCCTCAAGATGCTGGGGCAGAATGGCGTATTTGACCGGGCTGTAAAAAGCCGATTGCAGACCGGCCAGAAACAGCACGCCCAACATATAGCTCACATTGTCCGAGCAGAGGGCAAAACCGGCCAGCGCCATCAGGAAAATTTCCAGCAGCTTGAGGCTGCGCATGATGCGGGCCTTGTCAAAGCGGTCAGAAACCTGCCCGGCGGTGCCGGAAAACAGGAAAAAAGGCAGCATGAAAATGCCGGGGGCCAGCGCAATCAGCGGGGCGGCGTCAAAGCCCTGCGCGGCGGCCAGCCGGAACTGCACCAGAATGACCAGCGCATTGCGAAAGACGTTGTCGCCAAAGGCGCCGATACAGAGCCCGGAAAAGAGCGGGCCGAAGCGGCGACTTTTCAGCAGGGCAAGGGGAGTTTGCGGGACGGTGTGACTCATGCTTTGGCCTTGGCTGTTTGGGCGGTCAGGTAGGTTTCGATCAGATGGGTCGCCAGAACGCTGCCTTCGGGGGCGCCGATCAAGGGTAGGCGTCCGCCCATATCCAGCGTGCTGAGGCCCTGCAGCGCTGCCCACAGGGTTGCAATGTCCCGCCTCAGCTGTTCCGGATTGCGGCGAGGCAGCAGCGCCTTGATTTCAGCACCGACCAGTTGGGGCAGGGCGGCGATGCGGGCGGCATAGTCGTCGGGCAGGTCTTTCCCCTCGGCGAGACGATGGCCCATGACCAAAGCCCATAGTTTCGCGTTATGAGCGCAGAATTTCAGATAGGCCTGGGCCAGCGCATGCAGGCGGGCCGGACCTTTGGGGGCAGCCCCCGCCGCATCGGTCAGACTCTGGTAGAGGCGGTCAAGGGTGCGGGCGTTAATCAGCAGGGTCAAGTCTTCAAGGTCAGCCACCAGATTGTAAATATGGCCGACCGAATAGCCGATATGGGTAGCCAGCGCTCGTGCCGTTAGAGCCGCCGGCCCGCCTTCCACCACCAGCGCCTCCCCAATCGCAATCAGCTTTTCCCGGAGTGCTTCCTGATCAAGTGCGTCTTTGCGTCGGCCCATGGGTGCTGTCCTTCAGGTAAGAAAGTGGAAGCAGTATGAATGAACATCGTTCATGGCGCAAGAGTGGTCAGACTTCATATTTGTCCCCAACGGGGAAAGCTCGCACACTTTTATTGTAAAACAATTGGTTAGCTTGCTGTGTGTCAAGAATATCGCGGGGACAATTGGGGCAGATTTCCGGTCATCGGTGGCTTTTGCGTTTTTACAGATGAGGCCAAGATTTCGCAGGGCAGGCACTTTTGGCTTTATTTGACGAATGTTGGGGCTTTGTCCATCTGGCAAATCGATAAAAATCAATACAATGTCCGTCCTTGTTTACATCAACGTTAAGCTGTTAAATATTTATTGCGCCGCAATGTCTGTGAAGATAATTAAATTACAACCCGTCACCCTCGCGACTCGATGATTGTGTTAATTTTGCACTCGGCGGTGTTTGCGTAGCACCAGTTAATCATCGTTATCGTGTTTAATAGTATTAAAGAGACAATACTTCGTTTTACTTGAAGTATTGACCATTCAAGTCCTGTAAAATTCCATGATTGACATTGCGAATACGGACAGGCATTCTTCGCCGCAATGAACGCTACTTACACACTTCTTGCCCCTGCCTCGCCCCGTGCCACGCTGGCCCGGCGGCGTACTGCGCGGGCTAGCTGGCTCGCCGCTCTGGTGACGCTGAGCATTGGTCTGCCAATTGGCTTGGCGGTTTCTTTCGCACTCTCCGGTAATTCGGATGATGATGCCAGTCTGGGCGGCGTCTCGCCCGATAGCGTCGCCGAGCTTGCTTTGCCGGATCTGCCGCAGGAGCTGATTGCTGCGCCGACAGACATCACTGATGCCCCCTCCCAGATAACCGCGGAAGAAGATGTGGCTGACGCCGATCCGTCTCACCGCGTGATCCGGCTTGAATGGGGTGATACCCTGCTGGGTCTGCTCGCCAAGGTCGCCGTGCCAGATGCCGAAGCCCATGAAGCGATGGCGGCCTTGCGTAAAGTCTATAACCCCCGGGACCTTCAGGCGGGTGAAGAAGTAACCGTCAATTTTGACGCCGCTGGTGCGTTGAAAAGCTTCGAGTTCGAGCCCGAGGCGGATCGCGCCGTGCGGGTTGAGCGTCAGGGAGAAGGGTATCACGCCGCCTCCATCATTCGTCCGCTCAGCCACAACGTTATGGCCGCATCCCTGACCATTGACGGCAGCCTGTATGAGTCGGGCGTACGCGCCGGGATTCCCGCGGGCACCATGGCCGGGCTGGTCAAGGCCCTCTCTTATAGTGTCGACTTCCAGCGCGACATCAAGGCGGGCGACAAGCTGCGCGTGATGTATGAAGTCATGCGCAATCCCGAGGGCGTTCTGGTTCGTACCGGAGAGGTGTTGTTTGCTGAGGTTACCCTGCAGAACCGCACGATTCCGGTCTTCCGCTACAAGTTTGCCGACGGGCGTACCGAGTATTTTGATCGTCAGGGCAACAGTTTGCGGCGCGCCCTGATGCGTACCCCGGTCAATGCCGCCCGGATGACTTCCGGCTATGGCATGCGCGTTCATCCCCTGTTCGGCTATAGCCGTATGCACAAAGGTGTCGATTTTGGCGCGCCGACTGGCACCCCGATTTATGCTGCTGGTGATGGTGCCATTGTTGAACGTGGCTGGAAGCGCGGCTACGGGAATTATATCCGCATCAATCATAACGGCACCCTGTCGACCGCCTATGCCCATATGAGCCGTTTCGCCAACGGTCTGAGCCGGGGCAGCCGGGTGCGTCAGGGGCAGGTTATCGGTTATGTCGGCTCTACCGGCAACTCCACTGGCCCTCATCTGCACTTTGAAGTTATGGTCAATGGCGCCCAGGTCAATCCGATGCGGGTTGCCAATATGAGCGCCGCTCAGCGCCTCAGTGGTCGCGATCTTACCCGCTTTAACGACATGGTGTCGTCGGTTGACTCCCATTTCCGTGGGGTTGAAAGCGGCAAAGTGGTTGAAGTCTCCTTCAACGCCGATACCGGCCAGCCCATCCGCAGCGCCGAACAGGCCAAGCGCGTTCAGCATTAACCTTTATCAGCTTGGCGGCTTTGCTGCTGGGTGGAGCCGGTTTCATCCAGCGCTTTGGTTTCGCGGCGGGCCGCTTCTTTTCTGGCTTTGAGGGCCCGCTGTTCGGCGGCGATTTCATAGCGCTTCAGCTCTTCAAAAGCGCTCTGGATTTCAGCCTGCGCGGCCGCTACCTCTTTAGCCAGTGCCCTCAGCAACTCATCCATCTGATCGCGCCTCTGGTAACTGGCCTTGATGAACGGCCCCTGCGTCAGCCCGCCCTCAAACGCCTCCGGCGGCTTTTGTGACTCGGCCGCCAGTTCATCCAGAATACGGGTCTTTTCGGCCTCCACCGCCTCAACCTTGGCCAGCAGCACCGCCATCGCCTTGCGCTTTTCATCCAGCTGCAGCTGCGAGAGGCGAATCAGGGTGTGAAGTTCGTTGGCCATGCCGCCATACTTGCCCGATATTCTTTCTAGTGCAACAGGTTAGCTGTGCGGTGTCAAAAGGTTGCGTAATAATACTTATTGTTGTATACTGGGAGTCGGGGAGGAAGCACACTATGTCCATGACCGTCAAGTTGTCAGATGAACTTCTGGCTGAGGCCAAACGCCATGCCAGTGCTTTCAGCCGTTCAGTGCCCAAACAGATTGAACACTGGGCCCAGATTGGCCGCATTGCCGAGGATAACCCTGATCTCTCTTACGAGTTCATCAAGTCCATCCTGCTGGGTTTGCAGGAGGCCGCTGATGGCCATACGACGCCTTACACCTTTGGTTAGTCTCCATGCAAGTCGTGCAAACTGGCAGCTTTGTCAAAGCCGTCAAAAAACTTCACGCCAACCAGAAGCAGGACCTTGATGCCGCCATCAAGGTCATCATCGCTGATCCGGCGCTGGGCGAGATGAAGAAAGGTGATCTGGCCGGAGTACAGGTTTATAAATTCAGGATGGTGGGACAGCTGACCCTGCTGGCTTACAGCTACCACGCCGACGTCCTAACTCTGACAT
>CAYSDE010000044.1:0-12550 GCA_964429685.1 uncultured Pseudobdellovibrionaceae bacterium | reverse complement strand
CCTCCCCCATGAGGTCTGCTGACCTCACGGGGGAGGGAGATGATCGTGAGTCTCTACATATGCGAGTTGGTATTACCAATCACTGAGTATACATAACGTAAGGTAACAAAAAAGCCGCAGGATGAACACCCTGCGGCTTTGATGGAAGTTGTGGTTTTATTTACTCTTTCTTGCCGAAGCCCAAGATGTCGCCCAGCGTTGCGCCGCTGTCGACCGAGCCGTATTCGGCCATGGCCTTCTTGTCTTCCTCGGCCTCGCGAGCCTTGATCGAGAGGCTGATCTTGCGACCGACACGATCCACCGTGGTGATCTTGGCATCGACCTTTTCACCCACCGCAAAGCGGTCGGGGCGCTGTTCGGCGCGGTCGCGGCTGAGATCGGACTTCTTGATGAAGCCGGTGTAACCGTCGGCAATCGAGACTTCGATACCGCCGTCGGTGATGGCGGTAACGGTGCAGGTGACAACGTCACCCTTCTTGACCGAAGCCGCCGCCCCTTCAAACGGATCGCTGGACAGCTGCTTGATGCCAAGGCTGACGCGTTCCTTCTCGGAGTCGATTTCGAGAACCTTGAACTTGACGGTCTGGCCCTTCTGGAAGTCCTTGATGGCTTCATCGCCGGACTTGTTCCAGTCAAGGTCGGACATGTGGATCATGCCGTCAATCTCGCCGGGCAGGCCGACAAACAGGCCGAACTCGGTGATGTTCTTGATCTCGCCTTCCAGTTCGTCCCCAGCCTTGTGGGTTTCAGCGAACTTGCTCCACGGATTATCGAGGCACTGCTTGATGCCGAGGCTGATCCGACGCTTGGACGGATCAACTTCCAGCACCTGCACTTCAACATCCTGCGAGGTGGAGAGGATCTTGCCGGGATGCACGTTCTTCTTTGTCCACGACATTTCGGAGACGTGAACCAGACCTTCAATACCGGCCTCAAGCTCAACAAAAGCACCATAATCGGTGATGTTGGTGACCTTGCCCTTGTAGCGCTGGCCAGCCTGATAGCGGGCGGCAACGCCTTCCCACGGATCGCTCTCCAGCTGCTTCATGCCGAGGCTGATGCGCTGGGTTTCCTGATTGAAGCGGATCACCTGAACGGTGACGGCCTGACCGATGGTCAGGGCTTCGCTCGGGTGGTTGACACGACGCCACGCGATGTCGGTGACATGCAGCAGACCATCGACACCGCCGAGATCCACGAAGGCACCGTAATCGGTGATGTTCTTGACCACACCCTGCAGGATCTGGCCTTCCTTGAGGCCGGCAACCAGCTCGCTGCGGGCTTCGGCGCGGCTCTCTTCCAGCACGGCGCGACGCGACACCACGATATTGGCGCGCTGACGATCCATCTTGAGGATCTGGAAGGGCTGGGGCGTGCCCATGAGCGGGGTGATGTCACGCACCGGGCGGATGTCGACCTGCGAACCGGGCAGGAAGGCCACAGCGCCGCCAAGCGACACGTTGAAGCCGCCCTTGATCTTGCCGAAAATGACGCCGGTCACACGTTCCTGCTTCTGGAAGGCAACTTCCAGCACGGTCCAGGCTTCCTCGCGGCGGGCCTTCTCACGCGACAGCACAACTTCACCGTTGCGGTCTTCCAGACGCTCGACGAAAACTTCAATCACGTCGCCGGGGTGCAGGGTAATTTTGCCATCGGGGCCAACGAATTCCTTGAGGGCCACGCGGCCTTCGGACTTCAGGCCGACATCGACCATTGCAAAATCATTGGTGGTGGAGATAACGCGGCCTTTGATAACGCTGCCTTCGAGATTGTCAGCGGCGCCGAAGCTCTCTTCGAGCAGGGCGGCGAAACTTTCGCGGTCAGAGATCGGTTTGGTTGCCATTGCGGAACGTGCCATGTAGTTTTTGACTCCTCATGCAACGGACGTGCGTTGCAGACTGCCGGTTTTTTTGCTGAGAAAGAGGCCCGAAGTGGGCTGGCTGCTCAGCAGGTTAAGGTAACATGCAGAAGTCCGGTGGCAGCAGTTGATCCGGCATTTCTTCACGGCCCCGGACACCTGCCCGGAACTGCCTTCCAGAAAGACTCCGGAAGATGTGCGTTTCTACCGATTCCTTAACGGAAATGCAAATGGATTCGGCAGGTCAGGGTAACAGGTTGATTCTGTTAATACTTGGTGTGAGGTGTTAACACCAAAGTCAAATATGGCTTTGGTGCCTTTCGGATACAGAATCAGCCTTTATAATTAGGGCAGCTCACGACTACCGTTGAACCACGGCTCCGCCAGTCAGTATTTGTACCGAGGCTAATCTCACGGAGTTCGCCCTTTGTCTTAGGGGGACTTAGATAGCACCCGCCCATTTCGGCGGCGGTTACTGTCTGTGTTCTTATATTCGGGGTGGCGAGACGTCCGAAGTCTGTCGTTGTCGTTACGGTAAAGACAGTTTCTGCTGGGACAAGGGGGCGTGTTGAAAGATACCCTTGTCTATCTTTCTCATATTGCTTGGCAAGCTGACGTTTTGTGTTCCCGGACTCATAGGAGATTATAGGGACAGAGATCACCGCTACGGCAGCAATGGAGCCCCAGACTATCTTCATTGTATTTTTCCTTCTGGTTTTCAACTTCGCATCAGTTTTTATGACGTGGTTACTCATTTTATTCTCTCCTTGTGTGGGTCTATAAGCTTGAATTGAATATGACAGGTTGAATTTATAAGATAAATATGATTATTTATGTATTACATATAAAATAACCTGATAAACTTGGCAGGAACCATAAAACATGATGACAGTAGAGCAGATCAGGGCGGCGCGGGCCCTGCTTAACTGGACGCAGGCAGATCTGGCCGCTGCTGCCGGATTATCACTACCCAGCATTAATGCCATCGAGCGGGATGTGGCTTCGCCTCGTCAGGGGACGCTTCAGGCAGTGCGGGCAGCATTTGATGGGGCCGGGGTTGAATTTATCGGAACTGAGGGGGTAACCCTGCATCGGGAGATTTTTTCGATCCAGCCTTTTGAGGGGGAATTCTTCCTCAAGAAACTTTATGATGACATTTTCAGCTGCCTGAAAGGGCCTCAGGATCGCATCGACATGCTGGGGGTGGATGAACGCAAGTTCTCGGAATACGGCGGTAGTGAAGTGATCCGTTATTTTGATTACCAGCAAAAAACCCGTTTTAAGGAGCGCATTCTGATCCGTGAGAATGATACCTTTCTGCTGGCACCACCAGAGACCTACCGCTGGATTTCTGACGAGTTGGTCGGTACCATTCCCTATCTGGTTTACAAGGATCGTTTTGCCATGATCCTGTGGAAGCTGCGGCGAGTGGTTCTGGTTCGTAACCCGTCAGTGGCGGATTCATATCGGAGGCAGTTCGAGTTTCTGTGGAGGTTAGGACACCCCGTCCCGAGGGGGACGGACAATCGGCTTAATGACCCCGCCTTCAGGGCAAAACAGCAGCGCGGTAAATAGCGTTTCAGTTATTATCTATCCGTGCGCGAACCAGCGCCAGCGCGCTGTCAAAGGCCTTGTCCGCGTCAAGATGGGAGGTGTCGATGATAACGGCGTCTTCGGCGGGTTTGAGCGGGGCGGTGGCGCGGTTCATGTCGCGGTCGTCGCGGGCTTTGATGTCGGCCAGTACGTCGCTGAAGCTGAGGGACTGGCCGCGTGCGGTCAATTCTTTCAGGCGACGCTCCGCCCGCACTTCGGGACTGGCGGTGACATAAAGTTTCAGCGTGGCCTTGGGACAGATAACAGTGCCGATGTCGCGCCCATCCAGCACAGCCCCCTTTTTGTTGCCGGGTGGTTTGGCGGCGAAGTCGCGCTGGAAGGCGAGCAGGGCCGCCCGCACTTCAGGGATGGCTGAGCATTGCGAGGCAAATTGTCCGGCTTCATCACTGCGCAGGCTGGCATCATTCATCAACGCCGCTACATCGATGTTCTGTGCCACGGGAATGGCCAGCGCGGGATCAGCCGGATTACCGCCGTTTTTTGCGACCGTACAGCCTACAGCACGGTAGAGCAGGCCGGTATCCAGCCACGCATAGTCCAGAGTTTCAGCAAGGCGGCGGGCGAGGGTGCCTTTGCCGCTGGCGGCGGGGCCATCAATGGCGATCACGATGTTCATGAGTTTCTGACCTAAAGGAAAGCTTGGCGGCGGTCAACCCAGTCCTGCTGGCATCGGCATTTTTCTGAAATCCGGTTCGGGGTAACGAGGCGGATTATCAAGGGCCGTCCGGCAAACGTTCAGAGCAATCTGGCAAAGCGTATCCGGCGGCATGGCGAGGTTATTGATACGGAACTCGGCAATTTTGCCGAATTCACTGGCCACAGTGCGGGGCGGCTGGTGCGGACGGTTATTGCGGCGGGCAATTTCCCGTTGAGCCGCCTGAAACCGGAAGCCCTGACCATTGCGCTCGTAGCGGCTGGCAAGCTGTTCCGCCCGTTGCCAGTCATGGGCGTTGAGCGTGATTCCCAGAACAGGCCTCGGCAGCGCATGAAAGTAGCTGGTTTCACCGCTCTCCAGCAGATAGACATCTTGCCCGGCCCTATTCTGTTCAAGAAAGGTAGAGACTTTCTGACCAAGCACTGCCTTGACGACTGCTTTTGATCCCAACTGGTTCATCAGCAACCGGAGATCTCCCTGCATCTCGGCTTCGGCAAAAGCATGGGGCTGGGAAACAAAAGGCGTCTTGTCGGCAAGGCGTTGCAACCGACTGTCATCAGGAAAAGCTTTATCTCGGGCGATGCTGGTGGCCAGAACTCTGAAAAACGCCCGGACGGGTAACATGGCGGCTTTGCGCCCATCCTGCTGCAGCGCCGCCAACAGGTTATTGGCCAGCGTCGTCTTGCCGCTCAAAGGCTGCCCGGTAATCAGGATGTAAGGCGTCATGGGCTCACCCTAGCAAAACCGGAGCGGCGATTTCAAGCCCCGGTTATGCTGGCAAAGGCTTTCCAGTAGTTGGGGAAGGTTTTGGCGACGCAATCGGGATTCAGAATGGTTAAAGAGGTGCCGCCCAGTGTGGCCAGTGCAAAGCACATCGCCATCCGGTGATCGTCATAGGTGAAAATATCAGCCGGGATGAAGGTGGTGGGCGGGGTAATGGCAATCCAGTCCAGCCCTTCCTCAACCCCCGCGCCCAGCTTCTTCAACTCGATGGACATGGCAGCAAGGCGGTCGGTTTCCTTGACCCGCCACGAGCCGATACCGGTCAGTTTTGTGGTGCCTTTGGCAAACAGCGCCGTCACCGCCAGCGTCATGGCGGCGTCGGGAATGGCGTTGCAGTCCAGCGTAAGCGCCTGCAGGGGTTTGCCCGCCGGGCGGCTGGCTTCGATCCAGTTTTCGCCCTTGGTAATGGTGGCCCCCATCAGTGCTAGCGCATCAGCGAATCTGACATCGCCCTGAAGGCTGGTCTGTCCGACGCCTTCCACCCGCACCGGCCCGCCGGTAATGGCCCCAGCGGCGAGGAAGTAAGAGGCCGAAGAGGCATCTCCCTCCACCGGCAGGGAGGGAATGGCGCGATATTTCTGGCCGGGGGCAATGATGAATCGCTGCCAGCCGTCCCGTTCCACCGTGACGCCGAAGCGGGCCATCATGGCCAGCGTCATTTCAACATAGGGTTTGCTGATTAACTCGCCCTCTACAGCAATTTCAAGCGGCTGATCCCGCGCTACCAGTGGAGCCATCTGCAGCAGACCGGTGAGGAACTGGCTGGAGGTTGCGCCCGCCACTCGCAGGGTGGTGGCAGTCAGCTTTTTACCGTGCAGGGCCAGCGGCGGGTAGCCTTCCTGTCCCAGATAGCGAATATCGGCACCCAGTTGGCGCAGTCCTTCAACCAGATCGCCAATCGGTCTTTCATGCATACGCGGGGTACCGGACAGGGTGATACGGCCCTCTTTGCCGTTCAGCGCCGCGACCAGAACCGGCACCAGTGTGCGCATGCTCAGGCCGGAATTGCCGACATGGAGGTCGGCGGTCAAATGCGGGAAATCACCGCCCCTGCCCACAATCCGGCAGGCTGTGGCGGTCTGGGCTACGCCAATCCCCAGCTTTGTTAAGGAATCCAGCATAACTGCCGTATCGTCCGACTGCAGCAGGTCGAGCAGCACGGTTTCCCCCTCCGCCAAAGCTGCTAACAGCAAGGCCCGGTTGGAAATACTTTTGCTTCCGGGCAGACGGACGGTGCCGCTGGCAGCAGGAACAAGGGGAAGGTCGAGGCGGGGGGCGGCGGAGGGTATGGTCATGACCCCATATTAACCGTTTGCGAAACCTTTGACAAATGGGTATGAACGTGGCAAGTGCAAAGCCCTTCACTGGAAGGCCAACGCCGGAGGATAATATGTCGAAGCCCGAATGGGGTGAAAAACACCTGTGCCCGAACTGCGGCGCGCTCTATTACGATATGAAAAAGGCTCCGGCCACATGTCCGAAATGCGCCACGCCCTATGATCCCGAGGCCTTGCTGAAGTCGCGCCGTCGCGTTGTGGTTGAAGAACCCAAGAAGAAGGTCGCCGCTCCGGTTGAGGATATTGAGGTCGAAGAGGTCGTCCCCGATGATGCCGATGTGGCCGCTGAGGAAGATATTGACGACGAAGAGATTGAAGTCGAGGTTGAGGACGACAAGGACGTCTGATACCGGATTGCAAATTCTGCTGAAAAGAGGGCTTGCCACCTGACCCCGGTCAGTGTTATCCCTCCCGTCCAGCAGATCAGTTTTGGGGCCATAGCTCAGCTGGGAGAGCGCGACAATGGCATTGTCGAGGTCAGGGGTTCGATCCCCCTTGGCTCCACCAAAACAGAAAAGGGCTCCGTCAGTGATGACGGAGCCTTTTTTCTTTCAGGGCAGTTTAAGCTAATAAGGATTTTGAAAAATAGTCATGCCAGCGAAAGCTGGCATCTCGGGAATGTCTCCAACGCGACAATTGTTCCTTTGAACCAGTACTTTGCTCTTAGCCCCAGCCTCCTTAAGATGCCAGCTTTCGCTGGCATGACGACGGTAATAATGAGGTCAATAATTATGAAGGGGGGTAGCGAGGCTGTTCCTTGGTGCTTCTCTCTGCGTCTGCGGTGAGCAGAGGTTAAGTCAGGCCAAAGCCTCTGTTCGGAACAGATTGATCCGCAGCCCGCCATGCAGAACGGGTGCGTCAGTCGGCAGGAAAGGCAGTCCGGTTGCCTGTGCCAGCCATGACTCACTGGTGATAATCCCGACGCGCCACCCGCTGAACCGACTTTTCAGGGTCTGGCCGAGGGTGCGATAGAGCGGCAGGAGTTTTTTAGGGTCGCCAAGCCGCGTGCCATAGGGGGGATTCACAATCACGAGGCCCGGCGGCCCTTCCGGAGCATGGAGATCGCTGATCGGGCTCTGCCGGAATTCCGTGAATGCCTCAACGCCCGCCCGCTCGGCATTGGCGCAACTCATCCTGATGGCGCCAGCATCGCGGTCGCTGCCGTAAAAGCGGGCCGGGGGTGTGCGCGCACTTTTAACTTCACGCATACGCTGCCAGGCTTCAGCATCGAAAGTGGCCAGTTTCTCGAACGCGAAAGAGCGGGAACGACCGGGATTGAGGCGCGCCGCGATTTCTGCCGCCTCAATGACGAAGGTGCCAGACCCGCACATCGGATCAACCACCGGCTCGTTACCGGTATAGCCGCATTGCTGAAGAAAAAGCGCGGCCATGGTTTCGCGCATCGGGGCCTGATTGACGGCTTCCTTGTAGCCGCGCTTGTGTAGCAGTTCGCCCGATGTATCAACGCTGATGGTGCAGAGGTCATGATCGATACGCACCATGACAACGCAGTCGGCTTCCTCGGCCTGAGGGGCACCCAGCGTATCCCGGATGGCGTTTTCAATGCGCTCGGCAGCAGCGCCAGAGTGATAGATGCGGGATTTTGTGCAGCTTACTTCCACCCGGAAGGACATGTCAGGCCGCAGCACCTCGCTCCAGCGGACATGCCGGGCGCGGCTTTCAAGCTGGGCGAGATGCAGGATAGGAAATGAGTCGATCTGCGCCAGCACCCGCCCGGCCCCCCGGATCCACAAATTCGCCCGCCAGACTTCAGGCCAGCCACCCTTGGTGATAACACCGCCGGGAATGACCTGAGGTCGCTTGAAGCCCTTGCCGCGCACTTCCGCGCCCAAGGCAGCTTCCAGCCCCGGCGCTGCCGCAAGAAAAATCCCGAAAGTCCCATCTTTCTTCATTCCAGCTACATAGCGGGAAAAGCAGACAATACCAACCACCATAAATGATAACTCATGGAAATTATCAGGCCAGCTCGACATCAATCTTGATTTTTGTTTCAAAGCTTTCGCCGGGGCCGATTTCGCGGAAGCCGGTTTCATCCTCGTCATAGCCGCGAATATCCATGGCGCCGGGAACATGGGTCATCGGGGTCAGGGTGAAGTGGTTGTTGCCGCCGCTGCAGCTGAAGCCCAGATGGCGCATCTCGTCATCAGCCTTGATGGTGGTAGACAGTCTGCTTTCGGCGTAGTCGATGCTCAGGCGCCGCGTCCAGCCGTTGAACCAGCGTTCACGGGTATTGACGGAGTCAAGCTTGACCCCCTCCTTAAGGTCGATATTGAAGGGGACTTCTCCCATAGTGAGGGGAACGTAGTTTTCATCCTCCAGCCAGAGTGAACTGATTCCGGCAGAGAGCAGGGTGTTGCGACCACGGGGCAGGCGCATCCGGGTGCCGAGGCCTGTGGGCATGGTGCCCGACCGCGACTCATTGGTGAGTTCGTAGCTGATAACTAGGTTGTCTTCCTCAAGATCAAAAACCGTTGTCAGTGTAAAATCAAACGGCCAGATGTCGTTGGCTTTGTGGTTGAGGCGGCAACTGGCTGAATGGCGGCCATCCTTTTTGCCAGTCCAGGCTGACAGCCAGCCGACTCCATGCGTGAACAGGGGCACGTCGGGCAGATTGGGCACCACGGTGCGCGGCTTGCCATTCCATTTGAAAGTATTGTTACGAATGACGCCGCCCCATGGCGCAATATGGGTCAGGCTGAACAGACGGGGATCAAAAGCGCCGGGACTGACCAGTTCCGGCGGCGTGGGAACCAGGATATTGGTGGTGACGTTCTTTTTGACAAGGGCAAGAGAAGTGACGGCGGCCCCGCATTCGGGAACAATCACACAAACCAGATGCTTGTTCTGGATTTCGATTGCCGCCGTCATGATTCTTAGTGACCGGTGCCGGTGGCTGCCGGGGCCTGCTGGGCGTCGGCCATCACCTTCATGCTGATGATCTTGTCAGGATTGCTGACAGAACCGCTTGAGCCGCTGCCGCGCTTGATGGCGTCAACATGCTCCATGCCCGATACCACTTCACCCCAGATGGTATACTGGCCATCAAGGAAGGGAGCAGGCTCGAAGCAGATGAAGAACTGGCTGTCGGCGCTGTTGGGATCCTGCGCCCGCGCCATCGAGGCGGTGCCGCGGACATGGCGGGCATTCGAAAACTCGGCCCGCAGCTTCTGGCCCGAACCGCCGGTGCCGGTGCCGGTGGGATCACCACCCTGCGCCATGAAGCCTTCAATGACGCGATGGAACGGGGTGCCGTTGTAGAAACCCTGCCGCGCCAGTTCCTTGATGCGGGCCACATGAGTAGGGGCCAGATCAGGACGCAGGCGGATGGTGACCGGGCCGTCCTTCAGGGTCAGAACAAGGGTGTTTTCAGGATCAAGGGTTTGTGTGGTCTGGGCCATAGCCGTCTCCGCCGAAAAATGGAGGACCAGAGCAAGGGCAGCAATCAGAAAGCGACCGAAAATGCGCATGGAAGTCTCCGTGAGGTTGGTACTGGAGGGGGAAGTTAGGTTATTTGCCGGGTTTTGGCTAGGGGGCTTGCCGGAATCGCGGTCAGGGTTTACCTGTTAAGTGGTTTTCACTCTGGAGGTCTACACCTATGGCACGCAAAAAGATTGCTCTTATCGGTTCCGGTCAGATCGGCGGCACGCTGGCCCTGCTCGCCGGACTCAAGGAACTCGGCGACATCATCCTGACCGACATTGCCGATGGCGTGCCGCAGGGCAAGGCGCTCGACCTCGCCCAAGCCGCGCCGGTTGAAGGCTATAATGCCAAACTGACTGGCACCACCGACTATGCTGAAATCGCCGGAGCTGATGTAGTAATCGTCACCGCCGGGGTTCCGCGCAAGCCCGGCATGAGCCGGGATGATTTGATCGGCATCAACTCGGGCGTGATCCGCTCGGTGGGTGAGGCGATTGCCAAGAATGCGCCGGATGCTTTCGTCATCGTCATCACCAATCCGCTCGATTGCATGGTGGCCCTGATGCAGGAAGTCTCCGGGTTGCCGCCGCATAAGGTGGTTGGCATGGCCGGCGTGCTGGACAGCGCCCGCTTCCGCCACTTCCTTGCTGAAGAGTTCAAGGTGTCGGTGGAAGATGTCACCGCCTTCGTTCTCGGCGGTCATGGCGATACCATGGTGCCGCTGGTGCGTTATTCCACGGTGGCCGGTATTCCACTGCCCGATCTGGTCAAGATGGGCTGGACGACGCAGGACAAGCTCGACAAAATCGTTCAGCGCACCCGTGACGGCGGCGCTGAGATCGTCGCCCTGCTCAAGACCGGCTCGGCCTTCTATGCCCCCGCCAGTTCCGCCATTGCCATGGCCGAGAGCTATCTCAAGGACAAGAAGCGCGTGCTGCCCTGTGCTGCTCACCTCACGGGTCAGTATGGCGTCAAGGGCCTCTATGTCGGCGTGCCAGTGGTAATCGGTGCCGGTGGCGTCGAAAAAGTCGTCGAAATCGCGCTGGCCCCCGAAGAAAAAGCCGAGTTTGACAAATCCGTCACCGCCGTCCGCAGCCTGATGGAAACCATGCAGAAGCTGACCAAGGCGGCGTAATGCCCCCTCCGGCTCGCTACGCTCACCACCCTCCCCCGCGAAGAGCGGGAGAGGGTTCAAAAGACGATATAATTCCCTCTCCCGCTCTCGCGGGGGAGGGTTAGGGAGGGGGCCTCCATGCTTCGTGTTCTCATTCTTGTTACTGCTTTATTCTTCTCCCTCCCCGCCCAAGCGGACGACTACAAATCCGCCTTTGACCGCGTGATGGCCACCAATACCCTGCGTTGCGGGTATGCGGTGGCAACGCCGTGGTTCAGTGTGGATCCTAATACCAAGGCGATGTCGGGAGTCAGTTTCGATGTAACTAATGCTGTAGCTGCAAAGCTCGGTGTTGAGGTTAAGTGGGTGGAAGAGACTGACTGGGGGTTGGCAGAGCAGGGATTGGTAGCCGGACGCTATGACATGATGTGCGGAAGTGTTTGTGTAGATCCGCGTCGGGCCCGCGCTGCGACCTACTCAAAGCCATTCCAGCATGTCCCGACTCTCGCTGTGGTAAAAGCAGATGACCACCGTTTTGATGCCGGGCTGGCGTCACTGAATGACCCGGCGGTGCGTATTGGCGTCAAAGCTGGCCATGTCTTCGAGTTTATTACCGATGAGCTTTTCCCTCGTGCCCAGAAGATTTATGCCAACAGTCTGTCCGATGATACCGAATTTTTCCTCATGCTTGACAGCAACAAGATCGACGTAGCTTTTGCCGGTCAGGTAACGGTGGATATGTATGACAAACAGAGCCCCGGCAAGGTGCGCTCTCTCTCCGATGGCGTGCGCTACTGCAACGGGGCCTTCATGGTGCCACTGGGTGACGAGCGCCTGAAGCTCATGGTTGATAATGCGCTCGACGAATTGAACACGGATGGACGTCTCGAGGCCATTTTCAGCCGGTACATGCCACTGGATCCCCGCTATGTTCGGGCCCCTGCCAGGCCTTATAAGGAATGAAACATGATCCGCTTCGTTGTTTTCCTGCTGCTGGCCTTGCTGCTATCCGCTCCCGCCCAAGCGGACGACTACAAATCCACCTTTGACCGCGTGATGGCGACCAACACCATCCGCTGCGGGTATATCCTCTATTCTCCGTGGATGATGAAGGACACGGCAACAGGGGTGCTATCCGGGATGACCTATGACGTTATCAATCGTCTTGGTCAGGCGCTATCGCTCAAGGTCGAATGGGTGGAAGAAGTCGGATCCGCCTCAATGTTTCAGGGTCTGGAAACCAAGCGTTATGACATGATCTGTACGCCGATGTGGGCGACCGGGGCTCGGGCCCGGATGTCGGCTCTTACTCATCCACTGTTTTACGGCGTTATCAATGCTTATGCGCGTGCGGACGATCATCGCTTCGATGCCGATCTCTCTGCTGCCAACCGTTCCGATGTAACGATTGCGGTACTGGATGGTTCGACATCATCGTTTATAGCGGCAGAAGATTTTCCTCTCGCCAAGGCGGTCAGCCTGCCTGAATTGACGGATTTCTCGCAGTTACTTGTTGAAGTGCAGACGGGAAAAGCCGATCTGACTTTTGCGGAAGCCTCTAAATTCACAGGATACAGCCAGAATAATCCGGGTCTTTTGCGGAATGTTACAGCAGACAAGCCAGCCAGGTTGTCTGCTTACGCCTTTGCCGTGCAGGCGGATGAACATCGTCTGCTTGCAACAGTCAATACCGCCCTTGATGAACTGCAGAATGCGGGTCACATAAACCGCATCATATCCACCTACGA
>CAYSDE010000043.1:9018-12593 GCA_964429685.1 uncultured Pseudobdellovibrionaceae bacterium | reverse complement strand
CGGTAAAATTAACGATGTGGTTCCTAATGCCGTTGATTATACTAGCTTTGATCCAACGTGGGGCAAGGTGATCTTTGAATATGGAGTGTTGGGGGCACTATTCTACCTCAGTTTTTTCTTCTACGTTCTATCCACATCAACCGCGACACGCTATCTCAAAGCTGCTTTGGCCCTTATGTTGTTGCTGATGGGGGGCTATCTCATTCCGCCAGTTGTGCATGGGCTGATTATTGCCCTGCTGGTGTGGCCAGCGGCTGAAGTTTCCTCCACTGAAAAAACCGTACAGGTGAAAACATGATGAGACGCATTATCTTCGTGGCCATGCTGGCGCTGTGTCCGGGCGTGGCTCAGGCGGCGGGAACCTTTTGCATTGGTGGCTTTGGTATACCGCCCCAGTGCATCTATGACGACGTCGTTAGTTGTCTGCATGCAGCCGACCCTCCCAATACCGCATGTCTCATCAACAATGATGCCATATTGAGTTATGTTGGCGGATCACGCTACTGCACGGTGGGCTCCGAGCGGGTGGCCCAATGCTTTTATGTTGACCGGCAGCAATGCAACACCGAAGCCACGCGGGTCAGAAGAATCTGTGTCGACAGCCTCGGCCAGACTGACGAGAACAACCCGTTCCGTTATGATAACCGGGTGCAGAACTAGCTATCACGCCCCTCTGAGCCGCCTGAGCGCCAGCCGTATCTGCTTTTCGGTTTCGATAATCGCGAACAGCGCCGCGCCAATGCCTATGACCAGCAATCCATCCCATAGCGGGACAGCAACTGTACCAAACACCACCTGTAGCGGGGGGAAATAGGTAATGGAAAACTGTGCTGCCGTGATAATGGCCACCACCAGCCATACCACGCTGGTTCCACGCACGGCCTTCCAGGTTAGCGAGGTGCCATAGATGTTGCGGATGAAGAAAAGGTGAAAGACCTCCATAACCACCAGCGTGTTTACGGCTAGCGTTCGCGCCAGTTCGACCGAATGGCCCCGATCCAGGGCATAGGAATAAATTCCGTAAACACCACAGAGAAACAGCACAGATACCAGCACAATATGCCAGACCAGTTCACCGCTCAGCAGCGGCTCCTGGCGCGGGCGCGGCGGTCGACGCATGGTGTTGTCCTCGGTTGGCTCGAAGGCCAGCGCCATTCCCAGCGTTATGGCGGTAATAAGATTGATCCAGAGAATCTGTACTGGCGTAACCGGCAAAGTAAGACCCAGCAGCAGCGCTACAATGATGGTCATGGCCTCACCGGCATTGGTCGGCAAAGTCCAGCTGATTACTTTTTTGATGTTGTCATAGACCGTACGACCCTCGCGCACGGCGGCGACAATGGAAGCAAAGTTGTCATCTGCCAGCACCAGGTCGGCCGCTTCCTTGGCGGCTTCCGAGCCCTTCTTTCCCATGGCGATACCCGCATCAGCGCGTTTGAGTGCCGGAGCATCGTTGACGCCGTCGCCGGTCATCGCCACCGTCATGCCATGCGACTGCAGTGCCATGACCAGCCGCAACTTATGTTCAGGGCTGGTGCGGGCAAAAATATCGCAGTCCAGCACAGCCTGCCGCAGTAGGGCGTCATCCATCCCGTCGAGATCAGCCCCGGTCAGAACCCGAGCCGGGTTCTGCAGGCCAATCTGTCGGCCGATCGCCGCTGCCGTCCGGGCATGATCGCCGGTAATCATCTTGACCCGGATACCGGCACTATGACACTCGGCTACTGCCCTGATGGCCTCGGCGCGTGGCGGATCAATCATCCCCACCAGACCAAGCAGGATGAGCGGACCGTTTACATCCTTCTGTTCCAGCACGGTCTGTTCCGAAACAGCTGGCCGGATTGCCAGAGCCAGAACGCGCTGGCCCTTTGCCGCAATAGTTTCGGCCTGAGTGTGCCAGTACGGGGTATCCAGTGGCTCGGTTTCTCCGTCGGCATCCCGCTGACTGGCACACATTTGCAGCAGGCGCTCCGGGGCGCCCTTGACGAAGATGCAGGCGTGACCCTCATGGTCATGGTTCAATGTTGCCATGATGCGATGCCGGGAATCAAAGGGTATTGCATCCGTGCGGGTCCACGCGGCCCGTCCGTCGCTTATATCCATTCCCAGCTTGGCTGCACAACTCAGCAGAGCCCCTTCCATGGGATCACCTTCCACCACCCAGACGTCTGCCTGTTTGCGCAAGGCGGCATCGTTGCATAGTGCGGCGGCACGGGCGAGTTCGCCGAGAACTACATGGCCGGAGGTGTCTGCTGTCATGCCATTCAGCTTCAGGGACCCGCTGGGCGCATATCCGTCTCCCTCCAGCGTAAAGAGATGGCGAGAGGTCAGCACCGAGGCTGCCATCATTTCATTGCGCGTCAGGGTGCCGGTTTTGTCGCTGCAAATGACCGAGACAGACCCCAGCGTTTCAATCGCTGGCAGATGGCGTACGATGGCATTGCGCCGTGCCATGGCCTGCACGCCTATGGCCAGAGTGATGGTCAGGACAGCTGGCAATCCTTCAGGAATGGCGGCAACCGCCATGCCGACAACCGCCATGAAAAGTTCGGTAAAATCGTGATGACCGACAAAGTAGCCATAGACCAGCAGTAGCCCGGAGATCAGCAGGATAAAGACTGTCAGCCAGCGGGAGAAAGTGCCCATCTGCGTAACCAGTGGTGTGGTGAGCGTCTCGACCTCGGAGAGCAGACTGCTGATGCGTCCGATTTCGGTCTGGTGGCCGGTTGCTACGGCTACACCATGGCCCTGACCGGTTGTGACCAGTGTACCGGAATAAGCCATGCAGACGCGATCACCCAGCGTCGCTTCCAGTGCCACCGGTTCGGTCTGTTTTTCAACCGGCACGGATTCACCAGTCAGAACCGATTCCTGCACCGACAGGCCATGCGCGGTCAGCAACCGCAAATCGGCAGGTACCTTGTGTCCAGCTTCAAGCAGGACAATATCACCAGGCACCAGAAGTTCTCCCTCAATACTGATGCGCTCCCCATCGCGGAGGATATTGGCACGCGGCGCCAGCATGTGCCGGATGGCCTCCATCGCCCGTTCTGCCTTGCCTTCCTGAATATAGCCGATGATGGCGTTGGCGATAACGACCGCCAGAATAACCCCAGTATCAATAAAGTGGCCCAGCATCGCCGTTACCACAGCCGATCCGAGCAGCACATAAATAAGGATATTGTGGAACTGCAGCAGGAAGCGGATGAGTGCGCTGCGCCCCATCACGGCAGGCAGGCGGTTGGGGCCATAACGCTGCAGCCGGTCTAGTGCCTCAGGGCGGGACAGTCCGGTCAGTGAGGTGTTGAATTCCGCAAGGACGTTTTCGCCAGTTTCGCTATGCCACAACTTGAGCATGATGGTTTTCTCTCCTGTTGTCTAAAGCTCCACCATTTCGCCGAGCGCCGGAACAACAGCTTCCCAGCCGAAGTGTTCAGCAATTTTTCTTTTCAGACTGTTGGCGGCGGCGGGCTCACCATGGGTGATGAACACCCGGCGGGGTGGGCGTGAGAGCCCGCCGGCGCGGTCAGCAACCGCAAATCGGCAGGTACCTTGTGTCCAGCTTCAAGCAGGAC
>CAYSDE010000043.1:1171-8918 GCA_964429685.1 uncultured Pseudobdellovibrionaceae bacterium | reverse complement strand
GGCGGGCTCACCATGGGTGATGAACACCCGGCGGGGTGGGCGTGAGAGCCCGCCGAGCCACCGGAGCAATTCTCCGCTATCAGCATGGGCTGACATGCTGTCGATCTTTACCACCTCGGCTTTGACCGGCCAGTCCTGACCGTGAATGCGCAAGGTTTTCTCGCCTCGTGCCAAGCGGTCGCCCCGTGTCCCGGCCGCCTGAAAGCCAGCCAGCAAAATGGTATTACGCGGATTACCCACGCAGTCTTTGAGGTGATGCAGAATGCGCCCGCCAGTGGCCATGCCACTGGCCGAGATAATGACTTTGGGCAGAATGTTCTGACCGATCGCCCGGGAATCCTCTGCAGAGGCGGTATAGATAGCCGCTGCGCACATGGCCGCACATTCTTCTGGCGGCAGACGATGGTCGTTGGCATGAAGGCGCATGAGCGAGGTTGCATCGATAGCCATCGGACTGTCAAGATAGACGGGCAGATCGGGAATCCGCTGCTCTGTCTTCAGGCGGTAAAGATGGTAAAGCAGGGCTTGGGCGCGACCAACCGCAAAAGCCGGGATGATGACCGAGCCGCCGCGGCCAATGGTACGGATGATAACCTCACCGATCTGGTCGGTCGGATTGGTACTATCGTGCAATCGGTCGCCGTAAGTTGACTCGATCACGATAGTATCAGCATCCTGAATGCCCGCAGGCGGCTTGGTGACCGGATCATGATAGCGGCCAATATCTCCGGAAAAGAGAATGGAGGTGCCCGCTTCCTCCAGCCGGATGAAAGAAGCCCCCAGAATATGCCCGGCGCGGTGCAGGGTGAAGCGCACTTCATCGCTCAATGCCTGCGGCTGACCAAACGGCACCGGGCTGAACTGTTTCAGTGCGTCTCTGGCATCCTGCTCGGTATAGAGTGGCAGGGCGGGATGGTGTTTACTGTAGCCGTAGCGGTTGGCATCCTTGGCATCTTCCTCCTGAAGATAGCCGCTATCGGGCAGCATGATCCGGCAGAGATCAAAAGTGGCAGCAGAGCAGTGAACCGGCCCGGAAAAACCCGCTGTTGTCAGGCGCGGGATATAGCCGGAGTGGTCAATGTGCGCATGGGTGAGCAGAACGGCGTCCAGTTGATCTGGCCGGAACGGCGGCGGTGCCCAGTTGCGCTCACGGTCATCTTTCATACCCTGGAACAGACCGGCATCTACCAGCAGCTGGCGGTCGTGCGTCTGCACCAGATATTTAGACCCCGTAACGGTGCCGGTCGCACCAAGAAAAGTCAGTTTCATACGCGCATGATGGCATGCCCAAACAGGTTGGGGAAGACCGGATAAGCTCCATGTAGGGGAGTGTCTGTTATGGAAAAAGACGGGACTCCTTCTCGGAGCCCCGTCTTTTTAGTAACCCGCAGATTTTACGCGGCGTCTTCGCCCAGTGTGCGGGAGACCGCGCCCATCAGCTCGTTGCGGCCAAAGGGCTTGAGCAGGATGGCGTCCGCCTTGTCGCGGGCGACCGAGATGGCCTGCACCGCGGTGGAGTTGGCGCCGCCGCCGGACATGGCGATGATGCGCGGATGCTTGATCTGGCCGTGCAGCCAGTTGATGACTTCCGAACCGTCCTTGCCCGGCATCAGGATGTCGGTAATGACCAGATCATAGCTGGTGGTGCCGAGCAGGCGCAGGGCTTCAATACCGTCCTGGGCTTCGGTCACATCATGCCCGGCCTGACGCAGCAGATGCGCCACCGACCGCCGCACGCCACCCATATCATCGACCAACAGAACTTTCTTTGTACTCATTCTTCTCTCCTTGGTTACTTTGGTTGGACTTGTTTTGCAGAGCTGCCACTACAGGGATGAGGATGCTGAAAGTTGTTCCTTGTCCCACTTTGCTGGTCACGCGGATGTCGCCACCCCAGTCAGTGATCAAACCGTACACGACCGACAGACCAAGCCCGGTGCCCTCACCGGGTGGTTTGGTGGTAAAGAACGGCTCGAAGACCCGAGTCACTGTCGCTTCGTCCATGCCGCAGCCGCTGTCGATGATGTTCAGCCGGACGTAAAGACCGTGCGGCAGACCATGACTGGCTACTTTGACCCCATCCAGATTGACCGGATAGAGCTGGATTCTGATCTGGCCGTGGCTGTCCATGGCCTGAGTGGCGTTTATGAGCAAATTACCCAGTACCTGGGTTAGCTCGGTGCGTTTGAGACAAACCGGCAATTCACAGTCCGCCCCCTCGCAGCTGATTTCGACCGCAGGCGGGAAGAGGCCTGACAGGTAGCCCAGCGAGTCCTGGAGCATTACGCCGACTGGTGCGGTAATGGCCTCACCCTGCTTGTCGTCCTGCCGGCTGAATTGCAGGGTATTCTTGACGATGCTGCTGATCTGGTCGAGCCCGGTGCAGATGTCGCGCAGGAATTCGTGTCCCATGCTGTTGGAGGGAATTTCGTCACTCAGCATTTCGCTGTAAAGGCGGGCAGGCTGCAGCAGGTTGTTGATCTCGTGGGCCATGCCCCCCGCCAGCCGCCCGAGGGCCTGCAGCCGGTCACGCTGCTGTTCGGTTGCGGCACGGGCGACTTCAAGCGAGGCATCGCGCAGCAGGGCAATGACCCGGCTTTCGCCGCCATCTTCCTGACCACCATGCAGCAGGGTGAGATCGGCCCAGAAGGGAGTGCCGTCGCGCTGGTGAAGTTCCACCCGCATCTGGCAGTTCTGCATCTGCCGGATGGCGGCGTTGATCTGCTCCAGTGCGGCAGGAGAGGTTTTCTCGCCGCACATGAACAGCAGGTCACGATCAAGGATATGCTCTACGGCTTCGCCATACAGGCTGGCAACGGCCTGATTGGCATAGGTGATGCGCCAGCACTCACCACGCGGGGCAGCCATGATGATTCCGACCGGCGAGGAGTCCAGAATGCGAACCAGTGTACTGACCTGACTGTTGAGGCGGCCCATCTTGCGCTCGGCCATCATCTGCCCGGTCATATTGAGGGCGGCGCCGCGATAGCCGGTGAAGTGGCCCTGATCGTCATAAGCGGGAATCCCGCTCAGCTTGACCCAGCCGCGCACCCCGGCATGGGGCAGCAAGCAGGAAATCTTCACACAGTGGAAGGGTTTACGCTGCCTGATGGCGGTCAGCAGCTTGAACAATCCGTCCCGGGTGTCACTATCCCGGCGCAGATAGCTGATCCATGGGGCAACGCTTTTGGCGCTGGAAGCGCCATTATTGCCGATCCACTCGGTCAGGATTCCGTTGGCGTCTACGCTCCACAGCCAGTCGCTGTGCAGCTTGAGCAGGTCGAGGGCTTTTTCAGGTTCAAACACAGGCTTATCCTTTCAGCCTGTCAGCTTACCCAGAAAGGTTAACAACCTTCTTAACTATTAACACACGCAGTTATGTGGGCCGAAAAATATGGAGTTTGGGTGTGTCGACATGCACAAAACTGCTGATTAGAAATTTGTGCAACAACCTCACCCGTTGCATTAAAAAAATATTAAAAGTTTAATGTAAATATCGGCAGATACATGAGTTTTTCCGAAAATGATCAGCGGCGAGTCTCTAAATCATCGAAAATTATAGGAAATTTGGTTGGAAAAGCGGATTAACATTGGCCTTGTCTTGTGTCATTATGGCAGTGTTATCGAGAGGGTAGGGTCGCGGGAGCTCCGATGTCTCCACGTCCGTGCCTTGGTCCATGTGGGGAGGGGTTGCATCGTTATTTGCTAATACCATGGTTCCGACATTTAAAGTGTAATCTGGTGGTTGGCAGGTGGGTTGGTGCAACGCAGGGAGAGTGTTTATGACGTCTGGCACATCACCGTCGCGAGTTTTTCCGCCACGTTTCTCGAGATTGACCCGACGCTTGCGGGTGGCAGTGGCTGCCATTGCCCTCCTCGCCGTGAGTGCGGGCGGTGGTTTCGCTTGTGGGGTTAAAGTTGTCAGTTCTGCGTCCGGCGCTGCATCCTCGAACATGTCTACACTTGTTACAGCTGGTATTGATATTACTCTGGGTTTTAATCAACTGATTGATTCTCTGACAAAGCTGGCCAATCAAGGCAGTAATAATGACCAGAACTTTGTCCAGTCTCTCAGCGCTCTGGCAGACAAGGAAGCGGCGCAGGATACGGCCGAGACGATTGGTGAAACGATTGCGACTGAGGTAGCCCCGGAATTTATGCCGTCAAGGGTGGTGTGCGGACAAGTCAGCAACCAGCGTCGGGCCGCTTCTACACTGGCTAGCTATAATGCTGCTCGTGGCGTAGCCCAAACCCGCTCCCGCAACTTTTCGACCAACGCCCCTGGCAGTATGTCCGAGAAAGGTACGCAAGGCGCCATTGAGCAGCAGTTTCAGCAGCGTTGCGGCCTTTATGCCAATGCCGCCACCATGAGTGCGCCGGCGGATATGTGTGCGGCGGCGGCTGACCCCAAATTTACCGATCTTGATATTCAGCCGTGGAAGGCGATTCTTGACCCGATTACCTTCCAGGATGCTGGCGATCCTTCGGATGCTTATGGAAGTGCCGGTACTAAGTATCGTGACGCCGCTCTTGATGCCGTGCGAATGCTGACGGATGTTACGCCGCCCGACCCGTTGAAGGGTGCCGCGTTGTCGCGGACGGAAGGTCAGAATCTGCATGTTTTGCGTATGCGTGATGTCACGCGTATGAACCTAGCCCGGGGTGTGCTGGAAGATATGGTAGCCATGCGGGTTGTGCCGGATGCCGCCTCGGCTGGTGGTGATGGTGGCGATGGTCGTCGTATCAGCCGCCTCGGTCGTTACATCGAACTGCTGACTGGTAGCCAGATAGATGGTAACAGTTTACAAGGCGCTCTTCCGGTGGTTATGGCGGCTGGTGAAACTGAAAACGCTGCGGTGCAGAGCGTTATGGCCCGCCTCTCTACCCAGCAAGCCCTGATTTTCGAGTTGATGAGGGTCACCGAGCAGATTGTTTCGATGGAAGCCGTCGAGTTGGCAATCAAGGTTGAGGGCTCGCGGGCCGGAAACACTTCTGTGGCCAATCGCACTCTGACTCGGTAAGGGGGAAGTTATGAAGCCGCTCCCATTTAGAGAGGTGACATTGCAAAAAGGCTCCGGTCGAGTGCGTCGCGGTTTTATCGCTGGTTTTCTGGCCTGTACCATGCTGGTCACGAGTCCGGCTGTGCCACAGGCCTGTACGGCGGTTATCTCTGCATCGATTGCTCCTTCGGTGTCGGCCATCATGGCAGATATTGCTGCAAAGAGTATTGCGGTTACGCTTGGTTTTACCAATTTGCTTTCCGCGATGACCAAGCTCGCCAATCAGGGTAGCAACAACGGCCAGAATGAGATGCACTCTTTCTCTGCTCTGGCTGACCACGAGAATGCAACTAGCCATGCCAATGACGTCGCCCAGAAGCGTGTTGAAATGGCTGTCCAGATGCGCCCCTCGCGTACGACCTGCCAGATTATTTCCCAGCAGCGTGTTTTTAGCGAAACTTCAGCCCAATATCGCAGCGCCCGGGTGACCATGCAGGATGCGGGAACCAAGTACTCGCTTAACGCGCCGGGAACACCGGGTGAGAAGGGGACGTTGGCGGCCCTTAACTGGTCGTTTCAGAACCGTTGCAGTACCTACGCTGATGCCGCAGCTCTTGGCAGTCCGCCCGGCTGCGCCGGTGCTGCCGATTCTGCTTTGATTGACCTTGATATTACGCCCCAGAAGTCGGTTTTCTCAGCCTACACCTACTCCTCACCGGAATTACGCCAAGCGGCGCTTGATTCAGTGGCGCTTCTGACCGAGCCTGCCCCTCCGGATCCGGTGCGTGGCTCGGCTTTGTCGCGGACCGAGGGGCGCAATGTTCAGGTGAACCGTCTCCGCGATCTGACCCGCATGAATATGGCGCGGGATATTCTACAGGACTCTGTGGCGCTGCGCTCACAATCTCCGGCAGCGGCGACGGACGGTCGCCAAATTAGCCGCCTGAGTCGTCTGGTTGAGTTGATGGTTGGAAACCCCCTTTCTGATGCCGACCATCATTCCGCGACAATGAGTACGTTGGCTACCCAGATTCAGCAGGAAGCCGTTACTGCAGCCGGAGAAACAGAAAATGCCAATGTTCAGGCGCTGTCGGCAAAACTGACGGCCCAGAAAATGATGCTGACCGAGATGTTGCGCATGACCGAGCAGATGATTACCGTGGCCGCCATCAACTTGGCTTTGGATGTTGAGCGCTCGCGCACGGGTAACACGTCGGTCAATTCACGCGTTCTGTTAAGGTGAGGGGCTGAATGATGGCGCAAACTTTCCTCAGTCTCCGCAATAAATGCAAGTGCTTTGTAAGTGTATTGCTGGTCTTGGCTATTGTCGTGGGACAGACCTCGGTTCCAGCCAGAGCAGCAAGTTTTCTGGCCGGCTATGTCTTTGATTTCGCTGCGGGTGAGGTGTTGGGATTTCCCGCGGATCTTGAGCAGGAGGCTGCTGACGACGTTTGTCCGGGGGTGTGCCACACTTGCACGACTAAGGAGTGTACGATTTCGGCGACAGCTTTGTCCTATGGTGCCAAGAAGAGCATCAATGTAGCCATTGAGGCGTTGCAGAAGCTGATTGAGTATTATTTGGATCAGGTCAAAGGGGCTATGACCAAGCTCGCCAATCAGGGCAGTAACGATCTGCAAAACACCACCAACAGTTTGGCGGCTACCAATGATGCTGTGACGGCCAGCTCTGTGGCAGATACGATCGCCGGAGCCCGAACCGTGAATACAGCGCGGCTGGTGCCTTCAACTTCGGCCTGTCGCATTGCCTCGAGGGATCGCTCGTTGATGGATGCCGATACCATGATGCGGGTAGGAATCGGTGGTATCGGGAGCGGTCCGCTTTATGACCAGTCTCAACGCACCGGTACCGACTATGCCGCCAATCTGCCCGGCGGCCCGACGGATAAAGGGGCTTTGCAGGCTTCCACGAACAGCTTCGATGACGCCATGAACGGCTTCTGTGACAATGCGCTTGTCAACGCGCCATCGGGGATGCCCTGCACACTGGTGAATGACCGTGATGGGCAGCCGATGTCCTTCCGCTTCTCTCAGCCTTACGCCGCTGTATTTGGGGCGAAGGATGATTATATCCCCTCTGCTGCGTCTGATCCTGAAAACCGGGCGGCCCGCCTGTTCGTTCGCTATGCGATTGAGCCGGTGCCGACCGATCCGGTGCGTGGGCAGGCTCTGGTGCGTGCGGAAGGCCGTTCAACCTTTATAACCCGCCAGAACGATGTGGCGGCCATGAATCTGGCGCGGGGCGCGCTGGATCGTACTGTCGATGACCGTATGGAAAATCCCAGTTTGGGAACTTCCCCCTCCGGGAAGGCGCAGTCGCTGCAGTCGGTGCGCATGTTAGCTTGGTCCGATTTTGGCACGGCTTATGAGGATGCCAAGCGTCGCGCCAGCCAACCGCTCGGCTCCAACTATGACGACCTTGGCCCGCTCGTCGGTGACGTCAACAAGATATATCTCCAGCTTTATAACAATCTGGAGCGGCTGGCGGCCATCAAAGCCACCAGACTGGCGCGGTTGATTAAACAGAATTCGGCTGGCGGTCCGGGTGTCGGTGTCCGTACGATTCAGAATTAGGCTAGAATTATGCCAGAGTTAGGAATGAGGGGGAATTTGGTAATGACGACGACCCGCTCCGTAGATGTAACAGCTACAACGCCCCAGCCACGCCGCTTGGGGCATCGCTTGGTCGCTGTGGCTTTGATATGCTCTCTTCTGGTACCAGCCTTGCC
>CAYSDE010000043.1:0-1161 GCA_964429685.1 uncultured Pseudobdellovibrionaceae bacterium | reverse complement strand
GCTGACAAAGTATGCCAATCAGGGCAGCAATGATGAGCAGAATCTAGTCAACTCGGTGTCAGGTTTGCAAGACCACGTCGATACTACCGGATTCGCGAACTCGATGGCTGAAGCCAGGATTGCAACGGCGATGGAGATTCGCCCCTCGGAGACGGGCTGTGCTGCCAATCAGGAAAGCAACAAACTGATGGGTATCATGCTTGGCCTTAATTCCGGTTCGGCCTCGTTCCTGCCGGACACCGGGACGACGGCGCGTCAGGGCATGGCGCAGGCTGAATCCAACACCTTTAACACCACATGGTCGAATGCTGCGGGGACGGCGGGTGAAAAGGGGCGTCTGGCCTATATGAATGACCGATATAATCAGCGCATTGCCCGTTACAACAACAATGCGGCTACCGGTCTGGCGACAGCGCCCAGCATCGCGGCCGATGCCGATCTGACTCCGCTTGAAACCATTATGGCCAAGCAAGATCTGAACAATCCGGACGATCTGACTGCGGCGCAGGACGTGGTTTTCAATCTGGTTGGTGATGCGGTTGATGATCCGGTGCGTGGTCAGGCCCTGATCCGCTCCGAAGGGCGCGGCTCGGCGGTATTGCGCAATCAGCAATCGGCTCGCCTCAACCTGTCGTCGACCATTCTTCAGGGGATGGTGGAGCGTCGGCGCAATAACCCGACCACCGGCAAGAGTGAGCAGGCCTTTAACGCCGAGGCTGCCAATTACACCAGCTCAGCAACCCGGGCGCTTGATATTGCCAAGAACAATGCCGAGCAGGGCAAGAGCGCCAATCTTGACACTCTGGTGGCCATGATCGGGGATGCATCACGTCAGCTCTTTGTGATGCAGACTTTCATGGAACAGTGGGCTGCCCTTAAAGCGGTCAGCCTCGCCATCGACGTCAAGACCAACTCGGCAGGCAATGCCGGGGTGGGCGTTCGTACTCTTAGCAACTAACTTCTCAGCGCTGCGGCTCAGCGCCCTTCGCGGCGCCAGCCCCAGAGTGCAGCGAGCAGGAACAGCGCGGCAGCCAGTGTGACCGGTAGCAGGCTGGTGCTAGTGAAGCCGCTGACAGTGTAGTCGCCATTCCTGACCAGACCCAGCCAGTCTGAACCGTGATCCCGGCTGTTCGGGCCAACCCGTTGCAGGGTGGGGCCGTC
>CAYSDE010000042.1:0-12599 GCA_964429685.1 uncultured Pseudobdellovibrionaceae bacterium | reverse complement strand
ACTCGGCAACCAGATCCGGGCTGAAGATTTGATCCGGGGCATGTTGATCCAGTCCGGCAATGACGCCACGGTGGCGCTGGCCGAAGCCGTGGGCGGGACTGAGGACGGTTTTGCGGTCATGGCCACCCAGCGTGCCAAGGCGCTGGGCATGGAACACAGCAACTTTGCCAATGCTACTGGTTGGCCCGATCCCAATCATTATTCAACAGCGCGGGATCTCGCCATTCTGGCTCAGCATATCATGAAAGACTTCCCCGAATATTATCACTACTTTTCGGAGCGGGAGTTTGTCTATCACGGCATTCGCCAGCAGAACCGTGATCCGCTGTTGTCGATGAATATCGGGGCGGACGGGCTCAAGACCGGCCATACCGAAGAGAACGGTTTTGGCCTGATCGCCTCCGCTGTGCAGAATGGCCGCCGTCTGGTGATGGTCATCAACGGCTTGCCCACCAATGCGGCGCGTGCCGAAGAAGCTTCGCGCCTGATGCAGTGGGGCTTTACCGGAACGGGTATTTATCCGCTCCTCAAGGCAAATACCGTGATTGATGACGCGCTGGTCTGGATGGGAACAGCGCCCAGTGTACCGCTGGTACTGCACGAGAACGTGACATTGTCGATGCCGCGAGAGGATAGGGCGGCACTCAAGGCTGAAGTCGTCCTTAACGAACCTGTCGCGGCGCCGGTTGCCGCCGGGCAGGAAATCGGCAAGCTACGCGTAACCGTGCCGGGCACCGCGCCGCGTGAGTATCCGCTTTATGCAGAGGCCAATGTAGCCAAGCTCGGTTTCTTCGGCCAGATGTCGGCCAAACTGCATCATGTTTTTGGCGATGACGAAGAGAAAGTGGCTGAATGAGCGGGACAGGTAAATTCATTTCCTTCGAGGGCGGCGAGGGCTGCGGGAAAACCACCCAGCTCAAACTGCTGGCGGAAACGTTGACTGTTAAGGGCATTTCCCTCATTGCTACCCGCGAACTGGGGGGCACGCCGGGAGCTGAAGCCTTGCGGCCAGTCATGCAGAGTGGTGACACCGACCGTTGGGATGCTGTGAGCGAGGCGCTGATTGTTTATGCCGGTCGTCACGATCATACGGTGCGTAAAATCAAGCCAACACTGGCGGCGGGACAATGGGTTTTGTCCGACCGCTATTTTGACAGCTCCTGGGTCTATCAGGGCTATGCCGCCGGTCAGCCGATTGAAAACCTGAAAACCATTCAGAACATTGCCATTGGCGATTTCAAACCTGACCTGACGTTGGTTTTCGATATTGATGTTGAAACCGGCCTGAAGCGGGCCATGCATGATGCCAATCAGCGGGTTCTGGCATTTATTGAGGAAAATACGCGTTTCGAACGCAAGGGACATGAGTTTCATCAGCGCGTGCGCGAGGGCTTTCTGACAATTCTGCAAGACAATCCCAACCGTTGCGTGCGCATTGATGCTGCGGGCTCTATTGCGGAAGTTCGCGCCCGCGTCTGGCAGGTGGTGCGGGAAAGGTTTGCGCTCTAGCTCATGGACCCGCTTGCGCCGCTCGCCAATCCCGACCTGTGTGGCCACGAGGCTGCCGAAGCGACGCTGTTGCAGGCTTTTCAGTCGGGGCGGATGCATCATGGCTGGTTGCTGACCGGGCCGAGGGGCATCGGCAAGGCGACGCTGGCTCATCGTTTCGCCCGTTTTCTCGCGATGAACGGGCGAGAGGAGCGTTCGGGATCGTTGTGGACGAACCCCGCTAATCCGGTAGTCAACCGCGCCCTCAAGGGCTCGCATCCTGACCTGCTGACCATCGCCCGCAAGGAAAACGCCGAGGGTGTGCTGAGCAAAACCATCAGCATTGACGACATCCGGGCACTCAAGAAAATGCTGACTCTGACCTCGGCGGATGATGGCTGGCGCGTTGTCGTGATTGACGGGGCCGAGGCGCTGGGCACCGAGGCGCAAAATGCCATTCTTAAAGTTCTGGAAGAGCCGCCGCCGCGCACCGTGCTGCTTCTTACCACCGACCAGCCGGGAGCTTTGCGCATCACCGTGCGTTCGCGCCTACGCCGTCTGCCCCTTGATCCGCTGCCGGATGAGGCGATGGACAAGTTGTTGCTTCAACACCTGCCCGATCTGCCACCCACCGATCTGCAGCAGCTGAAAGCGCTGGCGGCGGGCTCAATCGGGCGCGCCCTTGATCTGCAGATGAGCGAGGCTCTGACCAGCTACCGGGAGTTGCTGGCGCTGCTGGCTGCCGCCCGCTTGCCCGCCCGCGCTTATATCGATTTTTGCGAGAAAATGGCTCGTAAGGGAGCCGAAGCCGGTTACAGCGAAGTTGCCGCCCTTTTTACCGACTGGCTGGCCCGCGTTGCCCGACTGGCTGCCACCGGCGACCTCGGTGAGCGGATTCCCGGTGAAAGCGCTGCTGGCCTTCGTCTGGCCGACGGTCTCGGGCTTGAACGCAGCCTCGCCCTGTGGGACAAAGTACGCCTGTTGTTTACACAAGGCCAAAGCCTCAACCTCGACCGCAAACAGGTGCTGCTGTCAGCCCTGCTGCAGGTCAGGGCGGCGGCGGGCTGACGGGGAGGTTTTGTATTATGCGTTATCTGATTACTTCGGCATTGCCTTACATTAACGGCATCAAGCATCTGGGCAATCTGGCCGGGTCGCTGCTGCCTGCTGACATTCACGCCCGTTTCCGGCGGCTGCAGGGGCATGAAGTTCTGTGTATCTGCGCGACGGACGAACACGGCACCCCGGCTGAGCTTGCTGCCGCCGAAGCGGGACAGACCGTTCGTCAATATTGCGATGAGCAACATGAAATTCAGAAACGGATCGGGCTCGCCTTTGGTTTGTCTTTCGATTGGTTTGGCCGTTCCTCCAATCCGCCCAATCACCGTCTGACCCAGCACTTCTGCGAAGTTCTTGAAAGGAACGGCTTGATTGAAGAACGCTCCACCGAGCAGGTTTATTCCGTTGATGATGGGCGTTTCCTGCCGGATCGTTATGTCGAAGGCACTTGTCCGCATTGCGGGTTCGAGCGGGCGCGGGGCGACCAGTGCGATGGATGCGGCACTCTGCTTGATCCCACCGAACTTAAAAATCCGCGCTCCAAAATTTCCGGTTCGACCAAACTTGAGCTGCGCAAGACCAGTCATCTCTATCTGCTGCAGTCCAAGATGCAGGAGCAGATTGCCCGCTGGGTAGAAGGCTGCGCCGAGTGGCCGTCACTCGCCAAATCAATTGCTAACAAATGGCTGGAAGAAGGACTGCAGGATCGCTCGATTACCCGCGATTTGTCATGGGGGATTCCGGTGCTGAAAGACGGCCAGCCGCGCCCGGGATTTGAAAAAAAGGTTTTCTATGTCTGGTTTGATGCCCCGATTGAATATATCGGTTCAACGCAGGAATGGGCCGAGGCAACCGGCGGCAACTGGGAGCGTTGGTGGCGCACCGACAAGGGCGCTGCTGATGTGACCTATATCGAATTCATGGGCAAGGATAATGTTGCCTTTCATGCAGTGAATTTTCCGGTCACGCTGATGGGGTCGGGCGAGCCGTGGAAGCTGGTTGACCGGCTTAAATCCTTTAACTGGGTTACATGGTATGGCGGCAAGTTCTCGACCTCCGAGAAGCGCGGCGTGTTCATGGATCAGGCGCTGGATCTTCTTCCTGCTGATTACTGGCGCTGGTATCTGATGGCCAATGCGCCGGAAAGTTCGGATGCGGCTTTTACCTGGGAGCAGTTCCAGACCACCATCAATTCCGATCTGGCCAATATTCTCGGCAACTTTGTTAATCGTATCACGCGTTTTACCGCGTCGCGGTTTGAGTCGAAGGTGCCACAGCTCACCGCGCTGGGTGAGGCCGAGAAGAAACTGTTTGCTGAGTTGGCCGAGCGGTTGCCGCATTTAACCCAAATGCATGAGCAGATGGAATATCGCAAAGCGGCAGCTGAAACCCGCGCCCTTTGGGTGGCGGGCAACGAATATATTACTGCTGCAGCACCGTGGACGCTGTTTAAAACCGATCCGGTAGCCGCCGCTAATGCCGTTAATATCAGCTTGAATCTCTGCGTGTTCTTTGCAGAAATTGCGCTGCCCTTTATGCCGAATGTCGCAGAGAAAATTCTGGCGGGCTTTGGTCTGACGGCCAAAGATGCCAAGTGGCCGGAAGGTGACCCGGCAGTCTTGCTGCAACGCCTTAAACCGGGCCAGCCAATTACGCCGCCGGATGTACTGTTCCAGAAAATTGAGGATGAATGGATTGCGGAACAGGTTGCACGGTTCGGCGGCGGAAGAAGCTGATGCTTATCGACTCTCACTGCCATCTGGATTTTTCCGACTTCAAGGATGAAGTTCCGGCTTTGCTGGAGCGGGCGCGGGCGGCTGGGGTGGGGGGCATGATTACCATTTGCACCCATGCCAGCAAGTTTGCGCAGGTGGCGGCGATTGCAGAAACTTATGCCGATCGCAATGTCTGGTGTTCGCTCGGCATTCATCCTCACCATGCGGGGGAGCCGGATGAACAGGTGACGGCGTCTGATCTGCTGAAGCTGGCTCACCATCCGCGTCTGGTTGCGATTGGCGAATGCGGGCTGGATTATTATTACGACCACAGCCCGCGAGACTTGCAGCAGCGGTCTTTTGAAATGCAGATTGAGGTGGCCAAGCAGCTTGATTTGCCGGTGGTTATTCACAGTCGCGAGGCTGATGACGATACCATCCACCTTCTGCGGGCCGGTGGGCCAAAACTGCGCGGCGTGATGCATTGTTTTTCCGGCACCCGCCGCTTGTGCGAAGCCGCATTGGAAATCGGCTTTTACATCTCGCTATCCGGCATTCTGACCTTCAACAAGTCGCAGGAGCTGCGGGATATTGCGGCAGATGTCCCGCTTGACCGTCTGCTGGTTGAAACCGACGCACCCTATCTGGCGCCCATGCCGCTGCGGGGCAAACGCAACGAACCGGCTTTCGTGGCGCATACAGCGGCCAAGCTGGCCGAGGTGAAGGGCGTCAGCACGGCGGAAATTGCCCGCGTGACCACCGGGAATTTCTCCCGCCTGTTTACCCGTGCAGGTGGCTTATGAAAGTTACCGTTCTTGGCTGCGGCGGATCGGGCGGGGTGCCGCTGATTGGCAATATCTGGGGCGCTTGCAATCCGCATAACCCCAAAAACCGTCGTCATCGCTGTTCCATTCTGGTTCAACAGGGCGAGACGACATTACTGGTTGAATGCGGGCCAGATCTGCGCGAACAGTTAATCAAGACACAGGTTTCCCATGTTGATGCCTGTCTGGTGACCCATGCCCATGCCGATCACATTCACGGCATTGATGATCTGCGCCGCCTGTTCTGGATCAACGGCAATGTGCCGGTGCCGCTCTACACCTCGCCGGAAGCCTATGCGGAAATGAGTCATCGTTTCCACTACGCATTCAGGCCGTTTCGCTATGGTGTTGACGCAGGATCAATCCCGCTGCTTTATGCCCCGGTAGAGGGGCCGTTCCGGGTCGGCGAGATAGAGGTTGTTCCCTTTGTACAGGATCACGGCCTTGGCCATACTTCGCTTGGCTTTCGTTTCGGTCATTTTGCCTATTCCACCGATGTGGTGCGGATGAGTGAAGAGAATTTTGCGGCACTGCAAGGTGTGACACACTGGATTGTTGACTGCGTGCAATATGCGCCCGGCCACAAGGCCCACTCCCACTTCGCCCAGACGCTGGAATGGATTGAACGCGTCAGACCCCGTCGCGCCTGGCTGACTCATATGGGCGTTGATCTGGATTACGATGAACTACTCGCCCGCTGCCCCGCCGGGGTTGAGCCTGCCTATGACGGGCTGGAAGTGCATATTGACTAAAGCCCGAAGACAAACTGGCTGTAGTCAATTCCCTTCTGGGCCAGCGTATCTGTAAGCAGCTTTGTCGAGGCTTCTATCTGCTGGCCGGGGGAATGTTTCTTCTCTTCCGCCAGCAAAGCCTGATAGATGGGAATTATCTTTTTAACAGCCTCCGGCTTGGGAGAGCGACGGCTGGAGTGATAGCTGATGATGCTTTTCTCGTTCGCGATGTCAAAAGTGGGGGTGACATGGGCAAAGACCCAGTAGTGGTCGCCGCATTTGGCCCGGTTGATGACATAGGCGAAAATCTCCTGCCCCTGACTAACGGTGTCCCATAACAGCTTGAAGACGCAGCGTGGCATGTCCGGGTGGCGGATGAGGGAATGGGGGCGTCCGATCATTTCCTCTTCGCTGTAGCCGCTGATTTTGATGAAAGTTTCATTGACGTAGGTCATGATGCCACGGGTGTCGGTCTTGCTGACAATCATTTCGTTTGTGTCAAACGTCCGTTCAATACCGGTAAGGAACTGGCGATCTTCCGCTGTGCCGATTTCTGGTTTTCTGTTGCGTGCAAACATTTCTCTCTCCTGACCGGGAAGATATTCTGGCTAGAGAAGAGTTTTCCCTCAGGGTAGTTATTAAAAGGTTAACGAGGAAAAGCCCCCTCTGCCGATGTAGCAGAGGGGGCGGTTTCTTCCTGAAAGTTACTGGGCCGGGGGGAAGGCGACGCCGCCATCTTCCGCAGGCTCAGACCGGGTGCCGTTAAGGACGGTGGCAGTACGCACCAAATCAATGAACTCGCTGCGGGTGCCGTTCTGGTCTGTGCCACGGGCGGAGGAGGCCAGACTTAGTACATCACCAAGGCTGAACCTACCCATACCTTCGGAGTGACGGAGCAGGCGGCTGAAGCCAGCGACGGCGGCGGCAAAGCGCACATCACCCGAAGCCTCATTGACGGTGGGCAGCATATCCGCCGCTGTTACCGGACGCTCAATCAGCGTGCTGGTATCGCTGTCCGGCAGCTTGTAGCGCAGGCGCAGGAAGGCCAGTTCACCAGAGGCAGGTGGCGGCGCGACGGCGGCGCGGCGCTCGGCTTCCGCAGCGGGGCGATCCTGATAGCGCAGGGAAGTTTCTTCAGAAACAGCCGGCACGTCGGCGTTGGCGGGGACAAACTCATAGATCGCCGTGACTTCATGGCCAGCACCGACTTCACCGGCATCAACCTTGTCATTGTCAAAGTCTTCGCGGCGCAAAGCACGGGTTTCGTAGCCGAGCAGGCGGTAGGATTTGACCTGCGCCGGGTTGAACTCAACCTGGAACTTGACGTCCTTGGCGACCGTAAAGAGGGTGCCGGTCAACTGGTCGGCCAGCACGCGGCGGGCTTCGGACAGGCTGTCGATATAGGCGGCGACGCCATTGCCGTTCTGGGCAATCGCCTGCATCATGGTGTCCTGATAGTTACCCATGCCGAAGCCGAGAACCGAGAGGAAGACCCCACTGGAGCGCTGCCGGGCGACATATTCCGCCAGCCCGCCGGGTGCGCTGACGCCGACATTGAAGTCACCATCGGTGGCCAGAATGATGCGGTTGACGCCTTCCCTGTTGTAGTTCTCTTTGGCCAGATCATAAGCGGTTGCCAGACCTTCTGCCCCAGCGGTGGAACCGCCCGCTGACAGGCTGTCCAGCGTTGACAGAATGCGGGCTTTGTCAGCAACACGGGTGGGGGGCAGGGCTACACCGGAGGACCCGGCATAGGTCACAATCGCGACCGTATCGGTGGGGCGCAACTGCCCGACCATCATGGCAAAGGCGCGCTTGGCCAGCGGCAGACGGTCATCATTGCTCATCGAACCGGAGACATCAAGCAGCAGCACCAGATTGACCGGCGGACGCTCGGCGGTGGCGGGCAGGTCATAGGCCTTGATGCCGATATGGAGCAGGCGGGTGCCCGCGTTCCACGGGGTTGGATAGACCGCGACCGTCGGCTGGAACGGACGGGCTTTGTCCGAGGGGGTGGCATAATCATAGTCAAAGTAATTGACCATTTCTTCGGTGCGGACGGCCTCCGGCGCGGGCAACTGGCCGGACTGGATCCAGCGGCGGACAGCGGCATAGCCCGCCGTATCCGTATCCGCCGAGAAGGTAGATACCGGCGCTTGGGCGACTTCAACCAGCGGATTGTCATTGCGGTTGGCAAAGCGGTCAGAGCCCTGCTGGTATTCTGGCGCGACTATCCGGTCTGCACTGACACCGGGAGCCGGTGAAGGGGCGACCATTGTGGATGGCACAGAAGAAGAGCCAACGCGGCTGCTATCGCTCCGGTTGACAACCAGAGCTTCAGATTCTTGCAGCGATGGCGAGGCAGGCTGGGCAGCGTTCTTGGCGCTTGCTCCTGCCTCCTTGTCGCTACCGCCAGTTATAGAATCCAGCAGCGGTTTGGCCGACAATGGGAGGGCCCCCACCAAGTTCTCGCGTGTATTGACCAAGCTGTCGGAGAGTTGTCCACCGCTGCGTCTGGGAGATGTGCCGGGGTCAAGAGCAGAAATACTCTGATGAGCAGAGGCAGATACCTCTCTGGACTCACTCTGCCTGTTGCGTGCCATCATATAATCCAGCGACGTGGACAGGGTGACTAGAGTTACCAGTGTAATGGCGGTGCCGCGCAAAAGTCCTTTAATAGTCATGTGACTCTCCTTGGGGTTGGATCTACCAAGGAGACGCGCCAGCCAGCCGGTTCTTTGGGCCGGAGCGTTTATTTTTTCGCGGAAGGCCAGATTGGCGGCGCGCAGGGTTTCGGCCTTGCGGTCTGGCGTGGGGGGCGGAACCTGCTGACGAGCCAGCAGATCCAGCAAAGTGTCAGCGTCGGGCGGCAGCATGTTTTTTGCCCTCCAGGAGCTGGGTGAGTTCGGTGCGGGCGGTAGAAATGCGCCAGCCTACGGTGCCCTCGGCGCAATCCAGCGCTATGGCTATTTCGGCAGTGGTCAGACCCTCGGCGGCCATCAGTAGGGCGTGGCGGGATTTCTCCGGCAATTTCTCCATCAGGGTCAACACTTCTTGCAGATAGAGGGCGTCGCTCTGGTTGCCGGAACTAGCTGGTTCAGCGACATCGGCAATATCCACCGTGCGACGACGGGCTTTCTTGCGGAAACCATCGCGTCCGGCATTCAGCACTACCTGCGCCAGCCAGCCCTTGAGGCTGCCATGACCGCTATAGCGGGCCAGTTTGTGCGGCAGACTCAGGCAAACATCATGAGTCAGGTCTTCGGCGTCCATCTGGTGCCCCGTTACGCGCCACGCAATCCGGTAGATGAAATCATAATGGCGTTCCAGCCATGCGCCGAAGGCCAGCGCATCGCCCGCCTGCGCTTCCCGCAGGAGCAGGGCATCATCTTCGGTAAAGGTGCCAGCGCCATCCATCACGTCCCTTCGTAATAGAGACGCGGGGGGCTGGCAATTTCTTTGTCAGGAAAACAGTGAAATTGGCAGGGAGTGTGGCTGTTGCGATCAGCAGGGTGGAGCCAGGCCAGCCCCGGGGCCCAACGCAATCGAGTAACGGGGCATGAAGTAGTTGGTTGTATGCAGGTTGATCCCGCTACTGAAAATGATACTGAACCACGGCATCCATGTATACACGGCATCCACGCGCACAATATCGTTGGTTACTGCGTTTCCCGCAGAATCAACCGACAGGTCGGGAGAAGGAAGTAGGATGGGATTTCCTGCACCGTCGCTGCCGGAGCTGTTGAGGCAGGTTGCGGCTTGCATGCCGTTTACGCCGACAGTGCCTGTGGGAACCGGGAGCATGGTGGGGCGCAGCATACGGCTCCAGACAACATTAATGGCCTTGGTAACCGGGGTGACCCGGAAGTCGGTCACAACAAGAGACAGTCTGGCAGGAGTGACAACCATTGGGCGCATGATCTCGGTGACGGCTGCCGTGACCTGAACCAGTTCAGCTTGCGTAATGGTTCCGTCAGAGTCCTGCGTAACAAGATCGGCCGCACCGGAGGCCGCAGCGCGCAGCTTGTTGTCAGCCAGCAGAAGGTTGGAAACTTCTACTGCTCCGAAGAACATCAGTACCATGACGGGGAGGATCAGGGCAAACTCAACAGCAGCCATGCCGGACTGGTTGCGGAAGAGAGAGCTGCGTAAGGATGTTATGGGCATGTGACACCGGTTGTGTTGTAGGGTTCAGTGCGGAAGGTCGTGGTTGACTGGATTGTTATTGCGTTGGGCGGGCTGGGTATGATGGCTGTGAAAATATTACCCAGAAAGCCTATGACCATGGTCGAATGTCGATAGTAAACTCTGGCTACGACGGCCGTACTGGGTTCACCAGCGCAGTACTGCACTTCTGCGGGCTCAATAGTGCCATCAAGATCAAGGTCCGGGTTGGTGGGATAGGCAATGACATCAAAACTGGCGAAGGAGCGCACATCAACCAGCAGGTTTGTGGCGCAGGTGCCAATCATGAGGGTATTGATGTTGCCGCAAACAAGGGCGAGAAAAGCAGCGGAGTTGGCCGGGTTCTTGCCGACAACCGCAGGATCACCAACGCGGATGGAGCGCGAAGCCTGCTCAACGCCGTATTGCAGCTGACCAGCGATGAAGAAGTAAACACAAATTTCGATGATGCCGAGAACAAAGGCCAGAAAAAGCGGCAGGAGTATGGCAAACTCAACCACCGTTGCGCCACGCTCGTTGCGGGCCAGGCCGCGCCGTGAAAAAAATTTCATCAAGCAATCCTCCATGCCATTCGCCAGTCAGTATACACCATATCCGGTGAAGAGAGCGAGATGTGTTGCTCCAACATCTATGACTGATTTGACCAGTATTTTCTTTCGCTACTCTTCTGTTCTTGTGGTTAAGAACTGGTTAACTGTACCATGTTTCCTTAGCGTAATGGTTAACGCCTAGTTGATTTTTCTGTTGCCACGCCCCCCAAAGCTCTGTTATGCCAAAAGACGAAGCTGGTTAACAGCGACGGGTTTCCAGTTAAGGATAACTGAAACTGCAAGTATGGGAAGGGCCTCAGGAGTAAATGAAAACGTCCCCAAGGTCTTCCTTAGTACTCACATCAGAGCCGAGGGCTTGATTGCTTGGCACTCCCGAACACAGGATGCATGATGACCGAGATTGAAACGGGTAACACTGGTTCACCTCTTGTGCGCCGTCGCGATTTTCTGCGCACCGGTTTGCTGGCGGCGGCTGGTTTGGCAGTCGGGCTTCCCACCGTGCTGGCCTCTCAGGACGCGATGGCGGCGGAGGTGCTGCGCCGCACTGAGATCGTTGCTGGCAGCATCGGTGGGCCGCGCACCCTGTCTTTCGTCAATACCCACACCAACGAGCAGTTGACCGCTACCTACTGGCGCGGGGGTGGCTATGAGGGTGCTGCGCTGGAGGAGATCAATTACATCCTGCGGGATTTCCGCACCGGCGATGTTCACGCCATCAATCCCGGCCTGCTTAACCTGCTGAGCATCCTTAACCACAAGGTCGGAGCCAGCCATCCGGTCAACATCATCTCTGGCTATCGCTCGCCCCGTACCAACGCAATGCTGCGCGCCACCCGTGAAGGGGGTGTCGCCAACCACAGCTTCCATCTGCGCGGCATGGCGATTGACATCCGCATCCCCGGCCTCTCCACCGTCCAGATCGCCCGTCAAGCCCGCGCCCTGCAGATTGGCGGCGTCGGTTATTACAGCAGCAGCGATTTCTGCCATGTCGATGTCGGGCCGGTACGGACGTGGTAAGTTAACAGCTTTCAGGTTGATTTCTGCGAGTCCACTCTGTTACTCTTGGCCATATTTTCAAAAACAGGGGAGAGCTTTGATATGTCAGAGGTACGAGAAGATACAAGTTGTTTCTTGGGCCGTCCTTATGCCTATTATGATAGTGTTAGTTATGAGGGTCTTAAAAGAGATGACACCACCCGCGTAGCATGCTTCCGAAGTGAGAGAGGGGATTATTTCACACTCAGTTCCGAAGAGGTGGATGATTTACTTCAAGCGGGTAAGAGAAGAGGGGATAGTTTTCTTCCTATAAAGCTGGCGCGAGTGGGACTGGATGGTGTCGCGCATTTGAATTTCCCTCATACCACAATGGCGGAGATGTTCAGGGGAATAATTAACGGGCTCGGGGGGCCCGTTATCGGCACGGTCCTTGCCTCGTCGGCGCTGGTTGCTAGTCTTCATGTTGGCCTTTATAAGGCAGTTGGTGTGAGGATGGACTCTACTAATGGGGCTTATTTAAACGCTGCTGTTCCGGTCGCAGATACGCCCGGCTTGACCTATGATTCCAAGCGTCAGACCTATTTCCAGACGACGGGGTCACCCCGGCAGCTTCTTTCATGGACGTTTAATGAAAAAGGCGACCTCAAAGAAGCCTGCGTCATCAAGGTGCGTCAGCCGGGAGATGGTACTTTGGCGTGGTGGGCAGTTCCCAAATACGATCCCAAATGTATTTCAGGAGCAGACTCTTCGCTACTAATCAAGCTTCCTGCCCCCCCCCTTACCTCGCCCGCAGTAAAACAACCCCGGCTGTGCCGATCAGCGCCAGTCCGGCGAGGGTGTGAAGGGTGGAGGCTTCGCCGAACTCGGACGTGGTAAGTTGCCTGCTTTTTCAGGTTGATTTCTGCGAGTCCATTCTGCTAGCTTCGCCCTGTTTTTCAGAAACAGGGAGATTTTGGTATGGCAAAAGCAGACGAAAATGTGACAGCAGTAGATGCCCACTTTGAGCGTTTTCTTTATGCTGATTATAAGGGTGTTCTGCCGGGGTGGGGC
>CAYSDE010000041.1:0-12974 GCA_964429685.1 uncultured Pseudobdellovibrionaceae bacterium | reverse complement strand
GCGCCTCTCAGGGGTCAATAAACAAAACTCAGGGGCGGACAAATAGCCAATTCCCGCACAAAAAGCAAGGTTTTATCTGCTTTAAAGTTTTCCGTGCCGGACGCACAGACCTGCCGTCTGCGGACAAACAGATAAGGTACTGTTATTCAATACATTTTAGCACAATCCTGTTTCACCGCTATCGTCGCTCCAGCGCACGCTGGAGTCTTTTGTCTCCGCAGAAGACGCTAGCGTCCGCTGGCATGACGATGCGTTTGCGAAAATGGTGGTCGTCACAACGCCCCAAGAAGTCAAAAACTCAGGCCGCGTGGCGGCTATCCCGGGGCATCAGCAGTCCGATCACGCGGGACAGGGTGGCGCGTACATCCTTGCGATGGACGACCACATCCACCATGCCATGCTCAAGCAGGTATTCGGCGCGCTGGAAGCCTTCCGGCAGGGTTTCGCGGATGGTGTTTTCAATTACGCGGGCCCCGGCAAAACCGATCATGGCGCCACGCTCGGCAATGTGAATGTCTCCCAGCATGGCAAAGCTGGCGGTCACGCCGCCGGTGGTGGGATCGGCTAGCAGCACGATAAACGGCAATCCGGCTTCCTTGACCTGTTCAACCGCAATCACGGTGCGCGGCAGTTGCATCAGGGACAGCACACCCTCCTGCATCCGGGCTCCGCCCGAGGACGGCACGGTGATAAAGGCAGCGCGTTTCTCAACCGCCAGACGGGCAGCCGCAACAATCCCTTCGCCAACCCCCATCCCCATCGAGCCGCCCATGAAGCCGAAATCGAAAGCGGCGACCACCACGTCGTTACCACCGATCTTGCCATGACCAACCAGCAGGGCATCCTGACGGTTGCGCTTGCTCTGAGCGTCCTTCAGACGGTCAGTATAGCGCTTCTGGTCGCGGAACTTGAGCGGGTCAATCAGTACTTTGGGCAAGGGCATCTCGGCATAGACGCCGCCGTCAAACAGCATGGCCAGACGCGCCTCCGGCTCAAGGCGCAGATGGTGGCCGCAATGATGGCAAACCTGAAGGTTCGCCTGCAGATCACGATGGAACAACATCGCGTCGCAGTTAGGACATTTGAGCCAGAGATTGTCGGGAACATCGCGCTTGGCAACGAGGGCCCGGATCTTGGGACGGACGAAATTGGATAACCAGTTCATAGGCTTGAATACAGCAGGCTTAACGACGAAAGACAAGCCGGAAACGGAACGCGAGGTATCGGGCGCTTTTGTTAGCCTGATGACGTCCCCGCAGAAAGCAATATTATTACAATATCTCCGCTTGAGAGATCGTTTCAAAGCGGATACCCAAGATGGATTGAACAATTGTGGCAACCACGTCCAAAGAAGCGCGGTGCTGAACTGAACAGACACAACAGGGAGAGAAACATGGGACAGACCAACGCTACAGTTACGTCTTTGCGTCCACTTACGAATCAGGAAGCGACCTTTGATCGCCAGCTGCGTCAGGAATTGTGGCTGACGCGCACCACACCGGAGAACGCCGCCCCCGCCGAACTGCATCAGGCCATTGCCGAGATCGCCACTCGTGAAATCGGTCTGCAATGGGCCGACACCCATGACCGGCAGGTAGAGGCCGGTGGCAAGAGTGTTGCCTATCTCTCGATCGAATTTCTGCTTGGCCGTTCCACCAGCAACAACCTGATGAACGGAAATCTGAAATACGATGCGATTGCCAGCACCCTGGCCCATTATGGACACAGCATTGCCGATGTCATGGGCGAAGAAGCCGATCACGCTCTTGGCAATGGCGGGCTGGGCCGCCTCGCGGCCTGTTATGCCAGCAGCGCTGCCGCCCTTCACCTCCCCTTCGTTGGCTATAGCATCCTCTACAAGCACGGTCTGTTCGCGCAGGAATTTGGGGACCATGGACAGCAGCTGGAAACGCCGGACAGCTGGCTGAAAAACGGAGACTCCCCTTGGTTGAACCGCACCGCCACCACCTACCCGGTACGCTTTGGCGGGCATGTGGAAACACTGACCGACTTTGACGGCAGGGTTCATTATCGCTGGGCCGGTGGTGAGATCATGAACGCCCGCGCTGTTGATATGCCCGTCGTTGGCGCTCCCGATACTGACGGTCAGTCAACCGTCAACACACTGCGGCTGTGGGATGCGGAACCGGTGCAGGCGATTGACTTCGCCGCCTTCAGCCGGGGCGATCATCACGGCGCCCTGAGCGCACAAACCAGCGCCGCTGCACTGACTGCCGTGCTTTATCCTGAAGACAGCAATGGCGCGGGCAAGACCCTGCGTCTGCGCCAGCAGCATTTCATGGTCAGTGCCACCGTGCAGGATCTGGTTGCCCGCCATGAGCAGCGTCACGGATCACTGGACAACTTCGCCGACAAGAACGCCCTTCAGATTAATGACACCCACCCAGCCCTCGCCATTCCCGAGCTGATGCGGGTGTTGATGGACGACAAGGGCATGAGTTGGGACAAGGCCTGGGGCATTACCCAGCGCACGGTCGCCTATACCAATCATACCCTGCTGCCTGAAGCGCTGGAGAAATGGGATGGTGGCCTGTTCAGGAATCTGCTGCCTCGCCACTACGACATTACCTGCGAAATCAACCGCCGTTTCCTGCTTGATGTGAACAACCGGCTTGGCCTCAGCGGCGAACGCGACGAGCGCATCAGCATTCTGGGGCAGGATGGCAGCGTGCGGATGGGCAATCTGGCCGTTGTCGGCAGTCACTCGGTCAACGGGGTGGCCAAATTGCATTCGGATCTGGTGGAAAGCAGACTGTTCCCCGACTATGCCGCACTCTGGCCGGAGCGCTTTGGCAACGTCACCAACGGCGTAACAACTGACCGTTGGGTCGAGCAAGCCAATCCCGGCCTCACCTCCGTTTTCAACAGCCTTGCCTCCGGCTGGCAATATCGTCCGGCGCTGCTGGCACAGCAAGCCCCTCGGGCCACAGAAACGGCGCTACAAGAGAGCTTTGCCGAGGTCAAACTGACCAACAAGCAGAATCTGGCCGATCATATTCAGGCTACGCTCGGCCTTAAAGTCAATCCGGAAGCCCTGTTTGATGTCCAGATCAAGCGCCAGCACGAATACAAGCGCCAACTCCTCAACCTGCTGCACATCATCGACATGTATGATGCCATCGTGAATGACCGCCCCCACGCCCCTTGCGTACCGGTCGTCAAGATCATCGCGGGCAAGGCTGCTCCCGGCTATTACATGGCGAAACTTATCCTTCAACTGGCCAATGCCGTCGCCCGCAAGGTTAACAGTGACCCTCGGGTGGGAGACCGCCTCAAGGTGGTGGTGCTGCCAAATTACAGTGTATCGCTGGCCGAAAAGATTGTACCCGCCGCCGACCTGTCAGAGCAGATTTCGACTGCTGGCACGGAGGCCTCCGGCACTGGCAACATGAAGATGTCAATGAACGGTGCGCTGACCATCGGCACGTTGGACGGCGCCAATGTCGAGATCCGCGATGCCGTAGGCGCCGAAAACTTCTTCCTGTTTGGACTGACGACACCGGAGGTAGAACGCACGCTTCAGCGTGGCTATAATTCCGGCCCGGTCATCAGTGGCAACCAGCGTCTTGAACGGGCGATCAGCCTGATTGACTCCGGTGATCTTGCGCCACTCGGCGAGCCACACCGCTTCGGCGACATTGTCAACTTGCTGTATCACCATGACCGGTATCTGGTCACGGCTGACTTTGCCTCGTATATGGAAGCCCAGCACAGGGCACAGGAAACCTATGCTGACAAGGCGGAATGGGGGCGCATGTCCGTCACCAACGCCTTGAACACCGTAGGTCCCTTCTCCAGCACCCGTGCCATCCAGACCTACGCCCAAGAGATATGGCATACCCAACCGGTGCCGCCAGCGCCCCGGGCACAGGCAGGAAGCAAGGCCGCTGTCGCCGGGCCCAGATAACGCCTCAGGGGGTGCGGGGAGACGGACGATCTCCGTTCACCGCATCCCCGACCGCGTCACCAACACGCTCGGCCGGAGTACGGTTTTCCAGTTCGCGGGCGGCTTTGTCGATTCCGTTTGGCAATGCCGAAACAGCGTCACCGACACGCTCGGCGCCGGTACGATTGTCGCGCATATTGAAGAACGCATACCCCGCGATAGCGGCCAGCACCACAAGCAAGACGACAACGATTCCGTTAGGCGATTTGTTGGACATCATATCCTCCTTTGATATTGAATTCAGATCCGGCCCATCAGCATCAGGATGAGCAGCACCACAAGAATCAATCCCAAGCCACCGCTCGGGTAATATCCCCAATCGCGGCTGTGCGGCCATCTTGGCAGAACCCCGATCAGCATAAGGATAAGGATGATGAGCAGTAGTGATGTGACAGTCATGGAATTCACCTTTCTTGGTTTCTCTGAGCGTACCAACGTCCAGAGCAGATGATTGGTTCCAGTCTACAGAATACGATCTTCGAGCAAGAAGCCCGCCATAGACGCAAGCAGCAGGGAAATGTTCGGACTCTTACGGATGGATTCTCCAAACTCGTCATCCAGTGAGTCCATACTGTCCTGAATTCTCTTGGCAATCCCGCGCCGAAGAGTCTTGATCCGGCTCTGGCGGTATCTGAACGCGAGCCACGCCGTCGCAGAAACCAGGCCGGCCAAACCGAAACTTATTCCACCCATGATAACCGCGGCAGCCTCGGGGGAATAATGGGCGACCAGCCACAAATGCGTACCAAAGCCCACAAAGCCAAGCCCGAGAAGAACAAAGAAGGCGAACAGGGCGAGAATGCCCTGTCCGGTGTTACCCTTCACGCTCAGTGGCAGATGGTCATTCAACAAACCGTCGATAACCAGCTGCTCGATCATTCCGGCAATACCAGCCATTGTCTACCTGCGATTCATGAGAAGACTCAGGATTGCGCCGGTAGCAAAAGCAATCGCCACGCTCTGCACAGGCTTGGCAACGACTTCCTTCCCGATCGCGGCGAGGTAGCCATTGGCAACGGACTTGGCATCTTCATAGGTATGCTGCGCCCCGGTAGCGGCGGTTTTGACAACTTCCGCTGCATCTTCTTTAAGGTGCCGGATCAGTGTGGTGCCACCGGCACCATTCGGCATCAAGTCATCCCCAATGGAGCCAGCCCCGACTGCATGGTCACGATCAGCGGGAGTCTTGCCGTCGAGGTCTTTGGTGTAAGTTTGTGTGAGTGTCATGTTTCATCTTTCTGTTGAACATACAGCCAATGTCTGACGCAAAGATAAGTTCCACAGGTTTTCGCGAATAAGCTGTGGAACTTCCTGCCTTCAGATGCGTTGGTTTTGCACCTGAACCCTTGAAGGAGATATGGCTATGGAAAATGTATGTGGCGTTTTCGAGAACAGAAACAGTGCCGAAAAAGCGATGATTGAACTGCTGAGTGCCGGTCTGCCCCAGGCGCAGATCAGCCTGATCCTGTCCGGCGAAACCCGGGACAAGCTGATGATTGTTGGCCGTGACGAGGCTGGTGAAGCTGCCAAGGGAGCTGCAACTGGCGCTACGTTCGTCGGAGCTTTTGCCGCCCTGATGGCAGGCGCAATCGCTATCGGCTCACTGGCTGTGCCCGGCACCACGCTGTTTGTTGCCGGTCCGCTGGTCGCTGCACTCTCGGGCGGTGCAGTCGGTGCAGTAACCGGCGGCGTACTCGGCGCACTGGTCAAGGCTGGTTTGCCTGAAGCTGATGCCGAAAAATATGCTACCGAAATCCAGCATGGAAAAGCCCTGCTGGTCGTGCAGCCTGAAACCGATCAACAGGCCATCGTTGCACGGGCGGTGATTATGGATCTGGGGGCTCTCGCCGCAGCCGCATAACATTCAGGCCACGCCCCGTCTGCAGAGACGGGGCGTGGCCTTTATTCTTGATATGGAAATGACTCAGGCTGCGCTGCAGATTACGCCCAGCACTTCCCCACAAAGTTCATGATTGGAGTGGGAGGCCAGATCACCCAGCGAGACGATGCCGACCAGACGCTTTTCTTCATTCAGAACCGGCAGGCGGCGGACCTTGTTCTGCCCCATGTTGCGGGCAACATCATCAGGATCATCCGTCTCCTTGCAATACAGTATCTCGGGCGTCATGACATCCTTGGCCGTTGTCCCGTCGGGATCGTGGGAGTTGGCGACGCAGCGCAGGGCAATGTCACGATCCGTAATCATGCCCACCAACCGGTCATCCTTGGCCACCACTACACAGCCACAATCACGCTGCAACATTTTGCGGGCGACTTCATGTAAAGGGGTATCCGGCGAAACAATCTCCACATTCCTGTTCATAACGTCCTTGATTTTCATCATGGTATCCTTTTCATAAGACCTACTGAAATGAATGTCAGGAGAAATTCCTGCCTGTCACTCCGGGAGTAGCTGAATGACAGGCAGGAGGTAGCACAAAGTCTTAGTGATCGTTTTCATCCCGCGTCTGGTCATAGACATACCCGGCCCCGGCCCCAACGGCTGCACCAACGGCAGCACCGCAGGTGACACATCCTCCGGTCAGAACCGTACCGGCAGCGCCGACACCGGCTCCGATTCCGGCCCCGGACAGGGTGCGCTGCTGGGTACGGTTCATGTCTGCACAGGCCGACAGCAACAACAGTCCGGCGCACAGGATCAGTTTGGTTTTCATAATCTTTCTCCTTGTTCTGCAGAACGCCTAGCGGGTTGAAGACACCTGCGAGCGGTCGACATAAGTCAGCTGGATTTCAACACGACGATCAGGACTAAGACAGGCGATCTCGGCGCTACGCACCACGTTGGTCGCACAGTCGGTCACCGATCTGGTTTCACCCATAGCACGAACGGCGGCAACATTCACGTTAAGATAGCCGTGCTGGACCAGATAGTCTTTCACAGCCTCGGCCCGGCGGGAAGAGAGCCTCACGTTGTAATCGGCCTTGCCGATACGGTCGGCAAAACCGACAATCTCGGCATTGGCAACGTCGTCAGCCTTGAGAAGACGCCGCACTGCGCCATCAAGATTGGCCTGAGCGGCCGGTGTAAGCACGGCGCTGTTGAAGGCGAAATAAACCACGCGCTCATCATCGGTCAACTCGGTACGGGTTGTGGTGGTGGTCACGGCAGCATGAACAGGAGCGCAGGCATTCTCGCCCACCTCCGACTTGGTACGCACACAGCTTCCGCTGATGATGGTATGAACAATTCTGCCGTTTTTGTCGGTAACAACAGCATTGTCGCTCAACTCCGAGGCCAGAACCGGCCCGCCCAGCACCAGAAAAGCCGACAGGGCGAGGGCACTCACAAACATCTTTTTCATAGGTCATTCCTCCGAAACGGGTTAAGGCAAAATCGTTGCCTTTGACCAACGTTCTGACGGCGGAATAGTTCCCGTCTCTGCCAACATAATAAGAATGGGGCGCAGCCCCCCAAGGTTGCGCCCCATTCCGAAGACCGGCTACGCCTGTCAGACAGCGCGGCCTTTTTCCCATTCCTTGACCTGACGTTCAGCTTCGTCACGCGCAACGCCGTAACTCTCCTGAATTTTGCCAAGCAGCTTGGTGCGGCTGCCGTCAACCTCCAGAAGGACGTTGTCGGTCAGCAGACCCCATTTGCGGTTGATCTCGCCTTTAACCTGTTCCCACTTGCCTTCAATGATGTCGGTGTTCATTTCTCTCTCCTTGGTTGGGGTGATTCAGTTCGTTGCTTTGGTGTAGTTTTCAAACCGGACGGTCAGTGTATCCGTCAGCTTGAAATCAACAGTCGAGCCGTGACCCATTTTCTGCAGCTGGTCATAGGAAACGGCCAGCTTGTTTCCGCCCATGCCGAGGGTTTTATCGTAGGACACGATGACCTGATTGGCGCGCCCCCCATTGAGGGTGACGTTGTCAACAGCCGCAACCTGCGTTCCATGACCATCGAACAGATGGCCGTCCAGCATGGCTTTGGCACTCAGATAACCGGTCGGGATGGTGCGAACACCGTCCTTGGCATCGGTCGCATCATACGAGAACGGCACCATGTTATTGATGGTTTCCTCGTTGATCGGCATGATGACGTCGTTGTTGCCGGTACGGATATAGACCAGACTGAAATCAACCGCGACCAGTTTGGCGCCAACGCCAAGAAAGCCACCATTGGTGAGAATGATCTGGGCCGCATTGCCATAGGAGTTGATAAGTACGTCTTCAACCTTGGCAACCGCCTCATTGCGCACATTATAGACCGACTGGCCGATAATACCGGCAGCACTGGTCTTCATGTCGACAGCCACAGTGCCATAGACGCCGGTACTGTCCTTGTCGACCATCATGTCACGCACTTTTTCCACAGCATCCGCAACCGCCTGCTGGGTCGCGGCGACGCCATGATCAAGACGCTGACCGGCGGTAGGCGCTGCAGTGTCCGTGGCCGCCGATACCGGCAGAGCGATCAGCAGGGCAATGGCGGCGGTAGCGAGAAGTCTGGTTTTCATGATGTGTCTCCTTCAAGACTGCAAAAAGGGATTAGGAAAAGCTTTTGCGTGGGGCCAACGCCCGGATATGAAATTGGTTCCCTGCCCGACTTTATCACCCAGCCAGTCTGGAAAGCGGAGCGTTCAGAATATCCCGCATCTGGCGGCGGGCGCGGGACAGCCGCGACCTTACCGTTCCCACCGGAACCTGCAGCAGTGCGGAGACTTCTTCGTAGTTCCGACCATCCACGCAGACCAGTACCAGAACCCGGCGATGATCGGCGCTCAGCTCCATCATCGCTTTTCTGACATTAACCAGCTCGGCCACAATGTCCTGCGTGGCAGCAACCGATTCATTCTCCAGATAGCTCTCGGGATCGAAACGGGTTTCAAACTTGACCCGGCGGCGATACCCGGAAACAAAGAGATTGAACATGATCTTGGAAGCCCAGCCAAACAGGTTGGTGCCATCCTCAAAGCAGTCGGCTTTTTCCAGAGCCCGCAAACAGGTAGACTGCAGCAGATCATCAGCATCGGTCCTGTTTCTGGTCAGATGAAGGGCAAACTTCGTCAACCGTCCGGTTTCGCCGACCAAAGCACTTTGTGCAAACATGAGAGCCTCCTCTGTATCGTTTCCTTAACGATACAGAAGCTAAGCCTCCCGCATCATGAAGCGATACGGCAAACTGGCTCACACATAAGCTTTTCATAAAGACTGCAGCCGACAGCTCCTTCTATTCGGCAGATTTCTGGATGCCCTGTCCGGCGTCTTCAATATCGCGCCCGGCGCCCTGCATGGTTTCGCAGGCAGACAGGCCAAGACTGATGACAGCCAGACAGACGAGTACAAAAACACGGATTTCGGTAAACATAGTCATTCTCCTTGGTTGATAAGAGGTTGTTTTATCGATCACAGCGGCGGCGACCGTCCACGCAGGGCGTGGGCGAAAGCGGCGAGTACAAACAGGATGAGAAAGACCACGAACAGAATTCGCGCTATCTCCACTGAAACAACGGCAATGCCGCCGAATCCCAGTACTCCGGCGATAATCGCAACCACCAGGAATGTAAGAGCCCAACTCAGCATGTTTATTTTCCTTCTTCCCGCAGACGCCTTTAATCACAGGCTCGCCCTCTCCAACGAGAGAGTGCTCAAAAGGTTCCACGACAATATTGCGCCTGAAAACAGTCATTTATTAGTGCTGTTTATTTAAACAACTTAGTGCTACAAGTATAAATGCTGGTCAATCTCTGCGCGTAACGGCTCTTATGCTTTGCGGCACAGCCTTCGAACCCGCGCCAGCAGGCAGGTACCAAGCACATGAAGAATAAAATTCTGATCGTCGACGACGATCTTCAGACCCATAAAATTCTCGATATAGTCCTTGATCCGCAGGATTTTGAAGTTGTGAAATGCGAGTCAGGCAAACAGGCCGTCCGCCTGTGTGTCTCGCTCAAGCCCAACATCGTCCTGCTCAATATGGATATGCCGGATATGAGTGGCAAGGAAATCATCAAGACCCTCCGCGAGTGGTCACAGATGCCAGTCATCATCATCTCGGCGCACATGACCAATGAAGATGTCATCGACAGCCTCAATATGGGCGCGGATGATTATGTTCTCAAACCGTTCAATGTTGATGTCCTGCGGGCGCGTATCAACGCCTCTCTGCGTAAGACTGCTGTTCTGGAAACCGGCGTGCCGGAACTTTCCAACGGCCCGCTCCGCATTGATCTGGTCCGGCATGAAGTCTTTCTCGACGACAAGCTGGTTGCCTTCACGCCCAAAGAATACAACCTGCTGCGCTACCTGATTACCAATTGCGGGAAAATGCTGAGCCACCGGGATATTCTCACTGAAGTCTGGGGAGCCGCGCATAGCACCGACACCCAGTACCTGCGGGTCTTTATCGGACAGATCAGGGAAAAAATCGAGAAGAACCCCGCCGCCCCGAAGATCATCACCACCGAACTGGGCATCGGCTACCGGATGGAGCCCTTCAAGGCAACAGCACCGGAGGAGCAGGAAGAACTGCTGCTTTGATTATCGGCCCACCGTTTTCTCATCCCTCCACTCTTCACTGGAAAGAAGAGCGAGCGCATGCTGTTTCCACTCCCGGCTGGGCGGTCTGGCACCCCCTGCCGCGTAGGGCGGGTTGAAGCGGGCGTGCAACTCGCCAAGAAAAGAAAGACGGGAATAGTCGGCCATCCGGCTACTGTTGATAGTCATCCAAATCTCCATGGTTCTGATAAGAAGAAGGCCGGGAATTCCCGGCCTTCCCGAAACCGCGTTGTTACGCCGCTTTCTCCGCGCCGCTGCAACCGCAACTCGACTTCATCTCGGTCAGACGCTTCTGGGCATCTTCCTTGCTGACGCCGTGCTTTTCCTTGATCTTGCCAAAGAACTGATCCGGCTGCTTTTCATACAGGGCGACTTCTTCGTCACTCAGCTTGCTCCAGTTCTTCTTGATCTCGGCACGCAGCTTCTCGCCACTCTCTGACTGCTGCTGTGTCGACGCAGGGCGAGCCTGCTGGGTACCAGCGGGGGCAGCAGTTTTCTGGGTCTGGTCGTAATTGGACATTTTTCTCTCCGTTTCAAATGATGATCCGCTCGAGGCGGTGTAAGCGCTATATGCCTCCCCGCTGATAAGGATGCGATACGGGTTGCGCTGCCCGTCATAAGGAAGACGTGAAACAGAGCTTCAGAACCGGACGGAAAGCGTCAGCGCCCCGAACTGATCCCCGGCAGACTGCCCGAAAAACTCCCGGGTACGGAAGACATGGGTATAGGCAAGGCGGGTATTGTGATAGGTCATGGCCACCCCGGCCTGCAGACCGCCGACAAATATTTTCTTGTCCACACTGGGACTGTCGCGGAAACTGTTGCCATCAAGAAAAATATTACGCGCAACCGCCCGCCCCTCTATGCCCGTGAACAGATACCAGCCGAAAGTGCGACTGGGCATAAAGAAATCCGAACCCGGCAGGTTGGGACGAATAACCGGCGGGCCGTAGTCGGAAGGTAAGTCATAGCCGATCCGCAGCATCGCGCTGACAGCGGCATGGGTGTAGATATTGCCAACACTGCCGCCCACACTCGGTGTGAAATCAACCCCCAGCCCGAACGGACTCAACTCGATCATGTTACGCCATTTATGCTCGTAACTCAGCACTATACCGGGCTCGTTCTGCAACTGGTTGCCCCAGCCCTGCGGCGTGGGACTATGAATAATCCGGTGAACAATACGCTGTGTCTCGGCTGCCGCCGAAGCCGGGCCGACCATCCCGATAGTCAGTTGCAGGTTATCCAGCGTGGTATCCCGATCCGCGATCAGACCGACAGTGCCATAGAGCCACCCGGCATAGGGCCGGTCAGCAGGCTGCGCGGCTTTGATGGTCAGATCGTCGGGCGCAAACATGCTTTGTCCCAGCGCCATCGTCCAGCGGGTATGACCTTCAGGCGGAAAGAACGGCACCAAGCCTGCCAGATTCTCGATCCATAACGGAATATCGGCTTCCGGCGAGACATAGGAAGTGCGTACACCATTGGTATAGCCATCATCATGCCCGACAAACAGATCATTCTCGAGAGCGAAAGTGAGGATAGCGCCGGAGTCCGTCGACCGTACCGGCGCTTCTTCTGCGCGCACCGGAATTGCCAGTGTCAAGAGAATGGCCAGCATTGCCACCCGATAGCTTGCCGTTATCATGATGCCTGCTCCTTGCCATAAACCTGAGAGATACAGGATAAGTAAGGTATACGCCAGCGAACTATCTCATGCTATGAGACTACCCACGACAGGATTTAGCCCTAAAAGAACGCACATGACTACCGCCAACAACATCCTCGCCGACATCTGCACGGCCAAGCGCGACCATATCCTCCGCCGCAAAGCGCTGGTTCCCCTGTCTCAACTGGAAAGCCGGATCCGGGGCCTCGGCGGCACCAAAGGCTTTGCCGCCGCGCTGGAGAAGTCCGTTTCCACCACAGGCAGCGGACTGATTGCCGAGATAAAATGCAAGTCGCCCTCCGGCGGTATCCTCCGCACTCCGTTCAATCCGCTTGAATGCGCCGCAGCTTACCAGAGAGGCGGCGCCGCCTGTCTGTCAGTCCTCACCGATACGCCTTATTTTGCCGGAAGGGATGAAGACCTGCTGCAAGTGGCGATGGGCTGTCCCCTACCCTCTCTGCGCAAGGACTTCATGCTGGATACTTACCAGATTGCCGAAAGCCGCGCTCTCGGCGCTGATTGCGTGTTGCTGATTGTCGCCGCCCTCGACGACGTCCGCCTGCAGGAGCTGCACGCCGCTGCCCTGCACTACAAGCTGGGTGTACTAATTGAAGTCCACAACAGCGACGAGCTTGACCGTGCCCTCCGCCTGCCCTCCGGCCTGATCGGTATCAACAACCGCAATCTGGCCACGCTGGTCACCGATCTGGCGACCACCGAAGCGTTGGCCGGTCGGGTTCCCAAAAACCGCCTACTGGTCAGCGAAAGCGGCCTTTGCACCCATGAGGATCTGCTGCGCATGAGCAAAGCCGGAGCCCG